>NZ_RAWK01000299.1 GCF_003612165.1 Corallococcus aberystwythensis
GGGCGGGGCGCGCGCGCCCGCGAAGAGGAGGCCGGAGCGCAGCAGGGGATCCAGGGGCCGCGCAAGGAGCGCGTCCTCGCCCAGCGCACCGAAGTGGGCGACAGCGCGGGAGCCCGTGGACTCGGGTGCGTCATCCAGGAAGAAGCCATGGGTGGCCAGGTGGAGGATGCCGGGAGTCGGCAGTCGCAGCAGCCGCTCCCGGGTGGCCTCTGGGCCCAGGAAGAGCTGGGCCTGGGGAAGCAGGCGCTGGATGGCCTCGGCCTCCTGGCGGGTGCCTGGCAGTGGGGCGGAGGCCCATCCGCGTTGCGCCAGGCTCTCGCGCAGAAGGGACACGGAGCGTCCGTCGGCCATGGCGCGCAGGGCCACCCCGGAGCCGCTCCCCTTGGAAGGGGGGCCTTCCGGCGGCAGGACACCGCTGAAGTCCGGATCCGCGAGAACCACCACGGAGTCAGGGGCGGCGCTCGCCTGGGGGTGTGTCAGCAGACTTCTTCCGGAGGAGACGTAGGTGAAGTCGAACGCGTCCACCAGCAGGTCGTGGCCATCGTGCAAGGCGGCGAACGGCACGAGCGAGAGCTGGCCATCCGGTGACAGGAAGAGGCGGCGGGTGTTCCCAATCAGCGGAAGCAGGGGATGGAACGCGAGCTGGTAGAGCGCCTGGGCTGGGGCCTGGAAGGCTGCGTCGCGGTTGGCGAGCGCGTCTCGCAGGCGAGCCGCGGCGGAGTCGATGGGCTCGGCGGGCCCCAGGTCATGAAAGTGGACGGTGGCGTCGGGAAGGAGCACCAGCGCCAGGTAGCGCGGTGGGCTGGGACGGTGAGCCGCGGGCGCGCCGGGCTCGCTCACGAGCGGGCGGTCCAGATAGGTGATGAACTCGACGAGGGCCGCATCCTTGGGCAGCGCCGAGGCAACACGGTCCACGATTTCCTCTGGAGACGGCAGGGCCGCCAACGAGCGCAGCGGTGCGGAGCGCCTGGCGAGGTCGGCTTCGAGGGCCGCGCTCTGCTCGGAGAGGGCCTCCAGGCGCCGCTGGTAGGCTGGCAGTGGGACCGGGTCGGGGCTGTGGAGTGACAGCTGTGACAACTGGGTGCGCAGCCCCCTCAGCCGCTCGAAGGTGTCGCGGTCCTTCTCGCTCAGGCTTTGGTGGATGGTGCGGGAAATGGCCGCGCTCTCCTCGACGGAGCGGCCCTTGAGCAGAAGCGCGGCGGCGAGGGCCAGACGCCGGACCCGGGCATTGCCGGGATGGGCGCGCAACAGCGCATAGAGCCGTTCCTCATCGGCGCGCAGGAACTGGAGAAAGCGGGCCAGGCGCGCCTCGGTGAAGCCGAGCGCTTCCTGCCGCAGGCGCTGCTCGGAGATGGCGAAGGCACGGGTGAACAGCGGCAGGGCCTTGGTGAGACGCTGCCGTGCCAGATGGGACACGGCAAGCTTGTTGAGCGTCGCGGCGACGTCGGGATGGTTCTTGCCGAGACTGGCTTCCAGAATGGACAGCGCGCGCGTGTGGAGCGGCCTGGCCTGGTCGTACAACCCCTGGGCCGCGTAGAGGCCGGCGAGGTGGTTGAGTGACCTGGCGACGTCGGGATGGTTCTTGCCCAGGGCGGCTTCCTGGAGGGCCAGCGCCCGCGTGTGGAGCGGCTCCGCGCGGCGATACGCCCCCTGGGCCCCATGGAGGTTGGCGAGTTCGTGGAGCGGCTCGGCGACGAGTTGACTGCCCTTGCCATGGACCGCTTCCAGAATGGACAGCGCGCGCACGTAGCGTGTCTCCGCCTGACCGTAAAACCCCTGGGCCACATCGAGGCTGGCGAGCTCGCTGAGCGCCAATGCAACGAGGGCATGGCCCTCGCCGTAAACCCCTTCGTTGATGGCCAGCGCGCGCTCGTAGAGCCGTCTCGCCTGGCCGTACAACCCCTGGGCCACGTAGAGGCTGGCGAGGTGGATGAGCGGATTGACAAGAATGGAGTGATTCCTGCCGGGCGACGCCTCGTGAATGCCGAGCGCACGCGTGTAGAGCGGCTCGGCCTGGCCGTACAACCCCTGGGCGACGTAGAGGTTGGCGAGGTCGTCGAGGAACAGCGCGACGCGGATATGGCCCTCGCCGTAAACCCCTTCGGTGATGGCCAGTGCGCGCTCGTAGCGCGGCCTGGCCCGGCCATACAGTCCCAGGTCCTGTTCCATGTGCGCGAGTTCCTGGAGCCTCTGGGCGACAATGGGATGGTTCCCGCCGAAGGACGCTTCGACAATGGCAAGCGCCCGTTCGTAGAGCAGCGCGGCCCGGCCGTAGGAGCCCTGCATGTGATGGAGCCTGGCCCGGATGGCGAGCGATTGGGCGACGAGGGGATGGCTCTTGCCGAGGACTGCCTGTCGAATCGCCAGCGCACGCTCCGAGAGCGGCACGGCACGAGCGTACAACTGCAGTTCCGCGTAGAGCCTGGCGAGGTTCTCAAGCGAGCCGGCGACATCAGGAGGGTTGTTGCCGAGGGCCGCCTCCCGAATCGCCAGCGTACGCTCGAAGAGCGGGTGGGCCTGTGCGGAGAACCCTTGATGCCTGGCAAGAGCGGCAAGCCCAAGGAGCGGCTCGGCGACAAGGGGATGGTTCTTGCCGAGGGCCGCTTCCCGAATGGCCAGGGCACGCGAATAGAGTGGCTCCGCCCGGTCGAACAACCCCTGTTGACCATGGAGGCCGGCGAGGTCGCACAGCGTTTGAGCAACATCCGGATGACTCCTGCCAAGGGCCCCCTCCCGAATGGCCAGCGCGCGCTCGTAGAGCGGCTCCGCATGAGAACGCAAATCCTCGGCTGAGTAGAGGTTGGCGAGCTCGTTGAGCGAATCAGCGACGAGAGGATGCTGCTTGCCAAAGGCCGCCTCCCGGATGGCCAGCGCACGCATATAAAGCGGCTCCGCACGTGTGACCAGCCGCTGTGCCGCGTACAGTCTGGCCAGGGTGTTGAGGGTTTGAGCGACATCCGGATGGTCCTGGCCGAGGGCTGCTTCCCGGATCGTCAGCGCGCGCTGCAGCAGCGGCTCGGCTCGCACAACGTTCCCTTGAAGCAGGTGATGCGCACCGAGCCAGTCCAGACACCGGGCGACCTCCGGGTGTGTGTCCCCCAGCACGGCCTCCCGCAGCGCCAACGCATGCTCACCCCTCGCAAGGGCGTCAGCGTACCGGCCCGCCTCCCAGGACGTATTCGCCGCGTCGAAGGCCGTCCGCGCCTCCCGCAGCCGCGCGTCCGGCGGGGCTTCCCCATTCGCTGTTCCAGCCGCAAAGCAGACCATCGCCAGCAGCATCCACCCGCGAACCTGCCGCATCCTGGCTCCGGGTCCTCGCCCCGCTTCGAGGTCCCTGGCCAGACCCGGCTCTGGCGGGCAGGTGCTTCGCGCAAGGCTTCCGACCAAATCACCCATATGCTGCTAGAGTCGGCGAGGCGGTGAGTCATGCGGGAGCTTGTTTAGCGCCTTTCCCCGTGTGCATGCGGTGGTTTTCCCTGCATCGATTTCCACCTCGGACACTCTGTTCATATCAAGGGGCCCTGGCGGGCCTCATGAAAGGGTGGCGTGAGGCTTGCTTCCGAATCGATTGTCGTACTTGTTTTACAGTGTTTGCTTTGTAGCATTGCTGGGTGGATCGCCTGGCGCCTGGGCTGCCTCGGGCGAGGGCAAGGTGACCGACCCGGTCCCGCTTCTGGAGCTGCGCACGGCCCAGTCGGGGTGGTTCTGGACGGCGTCGCAGGCGGAGGCCGCCTCCGCGGTGGGCCAATACGGCTTCACCCAGCTGAGCACCAAGCTGGGATTCATGCGGCGTCAGGCGTTCCCCGGGAGCCATCCGCTCTTCCGGCTCCGTTCGACGGCGAAGTCGACGTACCTGTTGACTGCATCCGAGGCGGAGCGACAGAGTCTCCTGTCGTCCGGGGCCTTCGTCGAGGGCGGCATCCTCGGATATGTGGCGGCGTCCCAGCAGCCAGGGACGGAGGTGCTGTACCGGATGGCGAACAACTCCGAATGGCGCGTGGTTCCGGCCTCCCAGCAGGCCGCCTTCACGGCCATGGGCTATCGCACCGACGGCCCCCTGGGCTACGTCTGGCCTGTCTACCACCGGACCGGAGCCATCTACTTCGGCGTCTTCGACGCAGCGGGTAACCCGGGACAGATCGCGAACACCGCGGTCGTCTACGGCCGTACCAATGACTGGTGGGGCGGACTGCGGGACTTCGCGGGCGCTGGCGTGCAGCGCAACGCCTGGTACTGGGGGAACGAGGACTTCACGGACCGCCAGCCAGCCATTGGCTACTACGACGACTCGCAGCCGGAGACCCTGCGCAAGCACATCGCGCAAGCCTCGGGCGCGGGCCTGCGCTTCTTCGGCTTCTACTGGTATTGGAACCCCGCGAATGGGGGAGCGGAGACCCTGGTCCAGGGGTTGAAGTCGTTCCTGCAGGCAAGCAATCGCGCCAACATGGACTTCAGCGTGATGCCGTGCATCCACCGCTGGACCGACAGCGACAATTCGCTGGCCCTGCCCACCGGGCAGATCACCAAGGCCGCCAACCTCATCGTCGACAACTACCTCACCCAGCCGAACTACCTGCGGGCCAACGATGGCAGGCCCATCATCAATGTGTGTGATGCACGGGGCATCGGGAATGGGACTTCGACGCAGATCGACATCGCGGCCACCAGGCAGTTCACCGAGGCGCTCCGGGCTCGCGCCCGGGCGGTGCTGGGAGAGGAGATCCTGATCACCTTCCTGGATGTGCCCCCGGCGAACGCTGGCTTCGAGGGCACCCAGTGCCTTGGGCAGTACGACACCAGCCGCTCGTACCAGACCTATGTCAACAACCAGCGCACGTTCTTCCAGAACCGTCCGGGCGTCCTGGTGCGTTGCGCGACGTCGGACTTCGACGAGCGGCCGCGGATCGCCATCGAGATTCCTGACCCGGGACCGGACCTGACGGCGCAGCGGCAAGCCTTCCGCTGGTACGACGACGCGACGGTGACACGGTTCAAGCAACTGCTGGCCAACGTCCGCACCGACATCGCACAGTCGTCCCGTCCGTCCACGGTGGACAACTTCGTGTTGCTCTATGCCTGGAACGAGTGGCACGAAGGCGGCTACGTCGAGCCGAACATGCGCGATGGCTGCGCCTACCTGAACGCGGTCCGCGAGCAGTTGTCGCTGACGACGGGAACGGGCTGCGTGGCGAATCCGTAGGCGTCACCCCGCCGTCAACAGGGTGGCCAGGATCGACGTCCCTGGCCATCACGTTGACGGCGTGCGGACGGAGACGTCAGACCGAGATCTCCTTGCCGCCACCCCCCACCCCGGGAGGAGGAGGCGGCGGACCCTTGTCCCACGCGTCCTTCCAGAAGAGACCCATCGCGCCCTGGCAGGTGAGGAAGAAGAGCGCGGGGGTGATGATCTGCTTGGGCAGATACCTCACGAGCCCCTTGCCGATGACCCAGCTCACGGCCGAACCGCCGAGGAGCTGTCCCGCCTGCTGCTTCCCCCAGTCGATGGTGTTGGACTGGGCCTCCGGCGGCAGCGCGTTCCAGAGCGTCGAGATGAGGGCCGGATCGACGTTCGCCCCCGCGGCGTAGCGGAGGCCCGCCTTCGCCGCCCGGGCCGTGAGCAGGTTGTGGTACTGGATCACCTGCTGTTGCGGCGCGCCCTGCAGGCCCAACTGTCCGAGCGTGCGGAGCCCGCCGACGAACAGCTGCGGGGGCTTGCTCACGGCGCCGTAATAGATGCCCCAGAAAAAGGGGTACTGCGTTCGCTTGTCGTCTTTCTTGTCGTCGGGCATCGGCGCCGCTCCGTGAGTGCAAGCTGACTTCGGCTTGGGGACTCGCATCCCACGGAGAAGACGGTCGAGCCGCGCGGATGTGACCCCAGGGTGCAATGCCATCCTGTCGAGGACCATGGACCTTCTGTGTGGGTTGCGATTAGCCTCTTCCCCGTTCGCTTCAAACCCGAAGCGGATTCCATACCAACGGGGGGAAAAACCATGGGTCTTCTGAGCATGTTCCGCAGCGAAGCACCGGCCAAGAAGGCGTCGGATGACGTGCTGCTGCTCCACACGATGCTCCTGATGGCCGGCGCCGACGGGTACCTCGACCAGGGCGAGGTGGAAGCCGTCGAGGCCTACTTCACCCAACTGCCGGAGTTCAAAGGCAAACAGTTCCAGGACGTCTACGCCGAGGCCAGGAAGCTGGTGGCCCGCTACTCCAACCTGCGTGAGTCCGTGAAGTCCCTCTCCGGCTTCTCCAGCGAGAAGGTGCGCAAGAAGGCGTTCGTGCTTGCCGCGGACCTGGCCATGGCCTCGGGAGACGTGAGCGAGTCGGAGGACGAGCTGCTCACCGCCATGCAGCGCATCCTGGAGATTGACGACGGCACCGTGCAGAAGGTGCTCGACGTGCTCTCCATGAAGTACGCCCGCTAGGCCGGAGGTACGCCATGGCGAACGTGAATCCGAGCTCCTTCCAGTCCACGCTCGACCGGAAGCTGCGCACCGAATTGCTGGCCGACAAGGACGTCAAATGGGCGCTGCAACGCGTGGAGAAGGTGACCACGGGGCTCGGCTTCACCGCGCGGCGACGGCTGCTCGCCAACTCGCTGCGGCTGACGCGCTCCATGGCTCCGGCGGTCGCCGAGGCTCTGGCCGAATGCAAGGAGATGCTCGGCTACGACAAGCCCGTCGAGGTCTTCGTCAGGCCGGATCCGATGATCAACGCCTCGGCGGTCTACAACCCGCCGGGGCATCCCCTCATCGTCCTCTCCTCGCGGCTCATCGAGGTATTCACCGAGGCGGAGCTGCGCTTCGTCATGGGGCACGAGCTGGGCCACCTGACGTTCGAGCACTTCGCCATTCCCATGCCCGTCACCGCCATCGCCGAGGACGCGGCGGGTGTCATTGTCCCACGCCACACCGCCCTCAAGCTGTACCTCTGGTGCCGGGCGGCCGAGGTCAGCGCGGACCGGGCCGGCCTGCTGTGTGGCAAGGACCCTGACGCCGCCGCCAGCGGCTTCTTCAAGCTGGCCAGCGGGCTTGCCTCCGGCTTCGTGAAGCCCGACCTGGAGGCCTATTCGCGCCAGGTGGACTCGCTCGTCTCCGCGCCCTCGGCCCGCGCGAAGCCGCGTGAGGACGACGACACGCTGGACTGCTTCAGCACCCACCCCTTCAGTCCCCTCCGCGTGCGCGCCGTCGTCGCCTTCTCGAAGTCGAAGACCTACCGCGCGCTGGTGGGCCGCTCCGGCGGGGGGGAGGGCCTCTCGGACGAAGAAGTGGACTCCATCATCGAGCGGGACTTCCGGGAGATGGACGCGTCCTACCTCGAGGAGCAGTCCCCCCACGCCGAGCTGCTGCGGCGGGCCCTCTTCCTGGGCGGGCTGCTGGTGGCCCACGCGCACGAGGGCGTTTCCGAGCGGGAACTGCAGGCGCTCTCCGCGCTCCTCGGCTCCGAGCACGTCGGCGTCCTGCCCTCCGTCGACGCCGCCCGGCGCGAGCTGACGGACGTGTCCGCCCGGGTGCGCGAGAAAGCGCCCACCTCCGAGCGGGCCCGGCTGCTGCAACACCTCACCCTGGTGGCGGCCGCGGATGGCAACGTGGCGGAAGAGGAGTTCATGGAGCTGCAGGGCCTGGCCGCGGCCCTGTCCGTTCCCGTGTCGCTCATCGATGAGACGCTGCGCGGAGCCGCCCACCCGCTGGATTGAGGCGCTGACGTTGGCCTGGCCGCTACCAGGGGGGCGTTTTCTGTGCGAAATGCGCAGGGCGGGTGACAGTTCCAGGGGCCCGGGGTGTTCATCATCCCGATACGGCCCCGCGGGCGACCGCCGTCACTCCGCCATGATAGGGGGACCCCCATGTTTCCTGAATCCGGGCTCAGCCACCTCGCTGCCATCGCGCTGACGACCGTTGGGACCCTTGCCTCCGCGGCCGGGGCGTCCCTCCCATCGCAGTCCGCCTTCTTCTTGTCCCGGAGCGAGAACCGGAACCAGGTCCACTACGCCCTTCGCTTGGACGAGGCCTGCCGCCCCGTGGGGACGCAGCCCGTGCAGGTGTACTGGCGGATGTTGGAGCGCGGGCCCTCGGAGGTGGAGGAGCTGCTGGGGGTCGAGCAGCCCGTGTACGGGCTGGAGGACCCGCAGACGGTCGAAGCCACCACGGAGGGGGGCTGGCGGGTGCGGGTGCGCCTGCGGGCCTTTCCCTCGCGCCCCATCGACATCACCACCGCGCGGGTCGACGGCAAATGCCAGGTCCAGGCGTGGACGAAGCTGGGCAACAGCGTCTCCCGGCTGGAGCACGTCTTCGTGAAGACATCCTGGCCCTTCTCGGTCGACTTCGTGCGGCTGGATGGTGTGGGCTCGGACGGGCAGCCAGTCCATGATCTGATTCGCCAGTAAGGAGTGACACGCCTCCCCTCTGCGGGCTGAACAATCGCTGCAGCAAGCTCGCGGGGACGCCATGTTCGCCCGTTGGCGGGTCGCGGAGTTGCTGTCTGCCGGGCCACCCCAATCCCAATTGCTTCTGTACGCCCCTGGGCGTCTGGGCCTGCAGCGCGCTGTGACCTGGCAGCTCACGCCTGGGGCGGCGGCTGAAGCCCCAGCAGGGCCTTGCCGAGGAAGTCGCGGATCACCGCTGGAGACCAGGCCATCAGCGGGCCGCTCATGGCATCGCGCAGGTAGCGCTCGATGGGGTGGCTCCGCATGTAGCCCGAGCCTCCGGCGAGCTCCATGGCCGCGGTGGTGATGGCCACGGCGGCCTCGTTGGCCACGACCTTGGCCTGCATCTGCAGCACGGGGAAGTCCGGCTCGCGCTGGTCCGTGGCGATGGCCGCGCGCATGGCCAGCGCCCGCGCCGCCTCCAGCCGGAGGCTCATCTCCGCCACCGAGAACTGCACCCACTGCATCTCCGCGATCGCCCGGTTCTCCGGCGGCAGCTTGCGCTCCCTGGCGTAGGAGATGGCGAAGGCCAGCGCCGCCTCGGCGATGCCAATGGAGATCCACGGCAGCCCCAGGGCGATGGGGTTGGGCTGGGAGGGATCCAGCCGCAGCCGCCGGGACTCCGGCAGCAGCGTGTCCTGGAAGTGCAGGAGCTGGCTGCGCGTGGCCCGCATCCCCAGGGTGTCCCAGACATCCTCCACCCGGATGGAGTCGTCCTTGTCGATAAGGAAGAAGGCGGGCTGGCCATCACACACGGCATTGGTGAGCAGGTAGCTGGCCCGCTCGCTGCCCGACACGAAGCGCTTGGCCCCGGACAGGCGCCAGCCGCCTTCGGCGCGGCGGGCCTCCTGGTGAGGCATGAGGAACATGTTGCCGCTGGTGGGCTCCGACAGGGCGTTGCCGAACCAGGCTCCCTGGCGGAACCTGTCGTTGAACGAGGCCACCAGCGCGGGCTCCGGCAGGGCCAGGAAGGCGAGCCCCGAGCCCTGGTGCATCAGCCAGAGCGTCCCGAAGGAGGCGCTGCCCCGGCTCAGGATGCTGACGATGCGCCCGAAGGTCAGCCAGGAGGCACCCTCCAGCAGCGCGGTATTCAGCGGGGACCTGGCCATGGCCTCGAAGCCCTCGTCAGGCAGGGAGGTCTCCCGGTCATGCCGCGCGGCCTGCTCGGCCAGCAACCGCTGGATGCGCTCCGCTTCGGCCAGACAGTCTGCATCGCTCATCGTTCGTTGGAGCTGTGGCATGGAGGCGTCAGACATTAGCCCAGGCCCCTGGGTCAGAGCAGCCCGTCCAGGATGAGCCCACGGCGCTGGTAGTCCTGCATCTGCGCGCCGTCGTGGGCCACCACCGGGTGCAGCTCGGGCGCGGTGCGCAGCAGGTCGTGCAGCCACCGCAGCTGGTGCGCCATCGCCTGGGCATCCTCGCCGCCCAGCCAGTTGGTGAGCCGCGGGTGCATCCTCGGGAGCCGGATGTTGTCCTGGTGCCAGGCCACGTCGCCGACGAGCAGGAACTCGCGCCCGTCGGCGAGCCGCACGTACACCAGCTGGGTGCCGGGCGTGTGGCCCGGAGCCTTGATGAGGACCACGCCGGGGCGCAGCAGGTGCAGGCGCTCGTACTGGAGCGGCGTGAGCCGGGCGCGCAGCTCCGTGGTGAAGCCGGCTTCCTCCGCGTGCGGGCTTCGCAGTTGTTCGTCCGTGAGGTGGACCCTGCTCGCCACCTCGTCCAGGTATGCCGAGTGCGCGATGCCCGCGCAGTGGTCGAAGTGCTCGTGGGTGACGACCGTCGCGTCCGCGCGGCGCAGCGCCTCCTGGACCCGGGTGTAGGCCGCGGCGTCGAACTCCGAGCCGGGGAACTGGCCCAGCTGCGTCTTCTCGTCGCTCACGACGTCCACCAGCACCGTGCGGCCGTCGGCATAGACGGCCTGGTACGCATAGAAGTCGAAGGCGACCTCTCCGAAGCCGTTGCCGGCCACCACGAGCGCGTGCGGCACTCCGGAGGCCCGGCCCACGTGCTGGCTGCGCAAGCCGGTGGGGAGCGGCGCGCCGGTGGAGACGGCCAGGGCCCGGATGGCGCCCAGGTCGGCATCGAAGCGAGAGGTGTCCGGCACGCTCACGTCGCTCAGTCCCACGGCCACGACGACGGCCAACACCAGCAACAGGGCCGCGACAGCCAGGCCCACGCGACGCCACAGGGTTCGCTTCATGGCCGGCATCTTGCCGATTCCCGCCGCCGCCTTGCGCGGAATTCTCGCGGTGCGCGGTGCGAGCGGTCCTGGAGCACCTGGAGTGACCACGAGCGCCATGCGTTCCGTGCATGCCAATTCCGCCTCTGCGAGAGTGGCGGCGTCCAGCGGAGGACGACCATGTTCATTTCCAATCCAGAGCGGTTCATCAGCCAGAAGATCATCCTGATGGGCGGAAGCATCAGTACGAATGACCTCGTCGCTCGGAAGGAGGACCTCGTCAGCTACGAAGGCCAGTTGCTGAGCTTCGGAGCGACGGAAGGACGCCACCGGGTCTTCTTGAAGTGCTGGTACCAGGAGCCTGAAGCGTCGTCGGACTCGGGCTCGGACTCGGATGAGGAGTTCGACTTGGAATGGGAAAAGGACAAGGCCGAACTCCAGGCGCTGCGCGGCTACACCGTGGCACCCCGGACGTTTGGTTGGACGAACCGGAATTCAGTGACGATCGTCTCCCCGCCTCCCGACATCTTTCTCTCCGCGCATGACTTCCACCTGGGAGGAAATGAAGGAGGACAAGGCAAGCGGGCGTACCTGTTGCCCTGGCACGAGGATGGGGTCTGTTGGATGCAATTGGGGGACGATGCCGACTTCTTCTTCACCGACGCGATGACGGGATGCACGTTCGGAGTGGGCGGAGATCCGCGCAGGCCCGTTGTCCTTCACAGCAATGTCAGCGCAAGCGACAAGCGTGCGGCACAAACGTCGGAGCATCTCAAGTACGTCATCCAGAAGCTCCCGGTAGGTGAGTGGCGGTTCTGGAGCCAGCGATACATGCTCTACACGGGCTTTGGCTCTGAGCAACGGACCTTCGCCGATATCGTCGTCGAGCAGATCGAGTACTGAAGCGCGGAACCTTCGGAGTCCAGTCGGCGCCAGGGGATTGACCTCCACGGGGGGCAGGCTGTGCCTCCGTGGCACAGGCGTACTTCCGGAGTGTGTTCGCCTGCCCTCGGTGTGGAGGCCCCGCGCACAGCCTGGGTGGCACCCGCCCTCGCCCCCTGTCTCTTATACACCTC
>NZ_RAWK01000029.1 GCF_003612165.1 Corallococcus aberystwythensis
GCCCTGGCCCCTCGCGCCGTGCGCCCCGACCCCGCCGCCATGGCCCGGGCGGTCCGCGACTTCCTCACCGCCGCGGGGCTCGACCTCCAGGACGTGAACCTGCTGGACACGCCCACGCGCGTGGCCGACGTGTGGGCGAACGGCTTCCTCGACGGTTACGGCCGCACGCCCGAGGAGGCGCTCGGGAAGACGTACCCCGCGCCCGCGGACTCCTCGGGAGAGCTGGTGGTGGTGACCGACCTGCGCTTCCACTCCATGTGCCCCCACCACCTGCTGCCCTTCACCGGCCGCGCGCACGTGGCCTACGTGCCGGGTTCTCGCGTGGTGGGCTTCGGGCGGCTCGGGTCGCTGGTGGACTGCTTCGCGCACCGGCTCATCCTCCAGGAGGACCTGGCCCGGCAGGTGGCGCGTTCGCTCGCCCGCGTGCTCGACAGTCCCGCCACCGCCTGCATCCTGGAGGCGGAGCAGGCGTGTCTGCGCCTCAGGGCCGACCACCAGCGCGACGCCGTCACCCACGCGGAGGCCTATGAAGGACGCCTGCGCCGCGACGGCCCCCTGCGCCGCGAGCTGTGGGCCCGCCTGGGAGCGCGCAGATGAATCCCGCCGCCCGGACCTTCGAGCGGGTGGCGCCCGAGCGCGTGGCGAAGGTGCTGGAGGCCCTGGCGGCCGTGCTGTCCGACGGCCAGGTGAAGCGCGACGCGGACACGCTCGACGCCTACGCGCGCGACGAATCCGACAGCGGCGTGTACCGGCCCGACGCCGTCCTCCTTCCGGAGACCACCGCGCAGGTGTCCGCCATCTTCAAGGCGTGCCAGGCGCACGGCGTGCCCTTCACCCCCTGTGGCGCGCGCAGTGGGAAGAGCGGCGGCTCGCTGCCCCTGAAGGGCGGCATGGCGGTGAGCCTGGAGCGCATGAACCGGATCCGCTCCATCTCCTCGGAAGACCTCACCGCGGTGGTGGAGCCCGGCGTGGTGACGGGCGACCTGATGAAGGCGGTGGAAGCCCAGGGCCTCTTCTATCCACCGGATCCGAACTCCTGGGAGTTCTGCACGATGGGCGGCAACGTGGCGGAGAACGCCGGCGGCCCCCGTGCATTGAAGTACGGCGTCACGCGCGACTACGTCATCGGCCTGGAGTGGGTGATGCCGGATGGCGAGGTGCTGCGCGTGGGCCGGCGCACCATCAAGGGCGTGGCCGGCTACGACCTGGTGGGGCTCTTCGTCGGCTCCGAGGGCACGCTCGGCGTCGCCACCGAAATCACGGTGCAGCTGATTCCCCTGCCTCGCCAGGTGATGACCGCGCTGGTGGTGTTCCCCTCCGTCCTGCAGGCCGCGCGGGGCGTCTCCGCGGTGCTCGCGGCCGGCATCCTGCCGCGCTGCCTGGAGCTCATCGACGAGGTCGCCGTCCAGGCCATCGTGCACCGGGGCAGCTTCCAGTTCCCTCCGGACGCGGGCGCGGCCCTCATCGCCGAGGTCGACGGCAACACCCCGGAAGGCGTCTTCGCGGAGCTCCAACTGTTGGGGGGCATCTGCGATGGGCACGGGGCCACCCAGACCCTGGTCGCGCAGGACGAGTCCCAGCGCGAGAAGTTGTGGGCCGCCCGGCGGGTCATCTCTCCGGCGCTGCGCGCGCTGAAGCCCGCCAAGATCTCCGAAGACATCGTGGTACCCCGCTCGAAAATTCCCGAAATCATCGAGCGGCTGAAAAAGATGGGCGCGGAGCTGGGGCTCACCGTGGCGACCTATGGCCACGCGGGCGACGGCAATCTGCACGCCAACATCCTGTACGACGGCCCCACCCAGCGCCCTCTCGTCGACGAGGCGCTGCGCCGCATGCTGGTGCTCACCGTTGAGTTGGGCGGCACCATCACCGGCGAGCACGGCGTAGGACACGCGAAGCGGGAATACCTGGCGCTGGAGCAGGCTCCCGCGCTGCTGGAGCTGCAGCGCCGCCTGAAAGCC
Organism: Corallococcus aberystwythensis; assembly: GCF_003612165.1. Taxonomy (GTDB): domain Bacteria; phylum Myxococcota; class Myxococcia; order Myxococcales; family Myxococcaceae; genus Corallococcus; species Corallococcus aberystwythensis. The sequence goes on from NZ_RAWK01000029.1 coordinate 1,962, forward strand.
TTTTTTGATCCATCAGGCCTGCTCAACCCCGAGAAAATCTTCCCCGCTCCCAAGCGTTGAAGACTCCGTGGCCGGAAACGTAGGTGCTGTCCCACCCGTCGCGTCGCACGCTTCCAGAGGCCCGGAAGGGCAACCGCGTGACGGGCTTTTGACAAGGGTAAGCGGGCGAAATGCCCTTCTTGGAAGGAATGAGAAACCCTTTCCGCCGTTGCGCGTCCTAGTAACAGATGGACGCGGTTCGTCGGGGGATTCATCGCGTCCGGCAGTTACGAACGGAAGGACGGGAAATCATGGCCAACTCGACGAAGTACGCGGCAGAGGGCCTTTCGCATTACCTGCGTCACCTGGGTGGGCATCACCAGCTCACGCGTGAGCAGGAGTACGAGCTGGCTCGCCAGGCCCGCAAGGGTGACGAGAGCGCCCGACAGACGCTCGCCAGCTCCAACCTCGCTTTCGTGGTCGCCGTGGCGAAGAAGTTCGCCAACCGCGGTGCCCGCCTGGATGACCTCATCCAGGAAGGCAACGTGGGCCTGATGAAGGCCATCGAGCACTTCGACCCGAAGAAGAACGTGCGCTTCGCCACGTATGCCGTGTGGTGGATCCGCGCCTACATCACCCGCTATCTGAAGGACAACCGCAGCCAGGTGCGCGGTGGCGAGGCGGAACGCGGCAGCATGGTGGACTTCTCGCTGGACGCCACCATCGACGAGGAGGGGGAGACGACCTTCCTCGACCGCATCGAGGACGGCGGTCCCTCGCCGCAGGAGACGTTCCTCTCCCGCGAACAGGACACGGAAATCCAGGAGGCCCTGGCCAAGGTGCGCAAGCGCATTGGCGACCTGGGCTGGGACATCCTCCAGGAGCGCCTCACGCAGGACAAGCCGCTGACGCTGGAGGAGCTGGGCCAGCGCTGGGGCGTGTCGCGCGAGCGCGTGCGCCAGGTGGAGCTCAAGACGAAGAACTTCCTGGAGCGCTACCTCATCGCGTTCAACGAGAACGAGGAGCACACCGCCACGGCCGACGCGGCCTGACGCGGCAGGCAGCAAACTGTTGCACCGGTGACGGGGTCTGGCGGGGTGTTCGCACCTTGCCGACCCCGTCTTCTTTTTTGCCGCGCTGCGTCTGGCGCGTTCGGTTGATGGTGGGCGAGCGTGCGTGCTAAGGCATTTCGATGCGCTTGAAATTGCTTGCCCTTTGGGTGCTTTGGGCCATCCCAGCACACGCTGCGGATCCCGCGCTGCTCGAACAACTCGACGCGTTGTACGCGAAGCGCAGTGACGCGGAGTCCGTGAAGGCGCTGGACAAGGACGTGTCCGAGGCGCTGAAGGCCGCGCCGGACGACTTCGACCTGGCGTGGCGCAAGGCGCGCATCCTCCAGTGGCAGGCGGACGGCGCCACGGAGAAGAAGCTCAAGATGGTCCTGGGCAAGCAGACCTGGGAGGCCGGGGACAAGGCCTCCAAGCTCCAGCCCGCGCGCGTGGAGGGCTACTACTTCGCCGCTTGCGGCATCGGCTCGTACTCGCAGGCCGTGGGCATCATGAAGGCGCTGGGCGACGGGCTGGAGGGCAAGTTCAACGAGCGCCTGGACACCGCGCTGAAGATTGACCCCACGTACGAGTACGGCGGTCCCTGGCTGGTCAAGGGGCGTTACTTCTATGAGCTGCCCTGGCCCAAGCGCGACCTGGGCAAGTCCGTGGAGTACTACCAGAAGGCCATCGCCAAGTTTCCGCAGTCGCTGCGCGCGCACTTCTACCTGGCCGAGACGCTGTTGAAGGACGGCAAGGCGAAGGACGCGAACGCGGCCATCGAGAAGGTCAAGCAGGGAAGCACCGCGTACAACCCCGCGGAGGGGCAACGCGTGCAGCAGTGGGCCAAGAAGGTGGATGCCGACATCCAGGAGGAGCTCAAGTGAGGGCAGAGAGTCAGGTCACGACGGCTCCCGCAGCGGGCGGGACGCAGGAGCAGAACCTCGTCCAATTGCTCGTTCAGCGGGCCCAGAACGCCTCCAAGGTGGGGGTGACCCACAAGAAGGACGGGCGCTGGCAGGACGTCACGTACGCGCAGGTATTGGAGGACGTGAAGGCACAGGCGGCGGGCCTCATCGCCCAGGGCGTCCAGCCCGGGGACCGGGTGGCCATCTTCGCCAATACCAGCCTGCAGTGGATCATCGCGGACCTGGCCATCAGCGCGGCCCAGGCCATCACGGTGCCCATCTACGGCTCCAACACGCCGGATGAGTGTCACTACATCCTGAACCACTCGGAGACGAAGCTGCTGCTCGTCGACTCCGATGAGAAGGACGCCAAGCAGGCCGGGCGCCTGTCGCGCGTCCGCTCCAAGCTGGGGGACATCCCCGCGCTGCAGAAGATCGTCGTGTTCGAGGGTCCCGTCTCCGGCGACAAGGAGATCACGCTCGCGGACATGGTGGCTTCCGGCAAGGGGCACCCGCAGGCGGCCGAGTCCGCGTTCGCCGAGCGCGTGGCGCAGGTGAAGTCGGACGACACCAACCTGCTCATCTACACCTCCGGCACCACCGGCGCGCCCAAGGGCGTCATCCTCACCCACGGCAACTGGGCCTACGAAGCGAAGGCCACCCAGGCCATGGGCATGATGAAGCCCGAGGACTCCGTCATGCTGTTCCTGCCCCTGGCGCACGTGTTCGCCCAGGTGGTGAAGGCGGCGTGGCTGTCCATGGGCTTCCGGCTCATCATCGCGGAGTCGGTGGACAAGCTGCTGGCGAACCTGGCGGAGACGCGCCCCACGGTGCTGCCGTCCGTGCCGCGCGTGTTCGAGAAGGTCTACAACAACGTCGTTGCCAACGGCTCCGCGGCGCCCGGCATGAAGGGCAAGCTCTTCAAGTGGGCCTTCGGCCTGTTCGACGAGTACGCCGAGGCCAAGGGCCAGGGCCGCGAGTACAGCTCGCTCCAGTTCACCCTGGCGAAGAAGCTGGTGTTCTCCAAGGTGCGCAAGACGCTGGACGAGAAGCTGGGCGGCAACATGCGCATCTTCATCTCCGGCGGCGCGCCGCTGTCCCGGAAGATCGCCTACTTCTTCGACCTGCTCGACCTCAAGGTGCTGGAGGGCTACGGCCTCACGGAGACGAGCGCCCCGTGCAACGCCAACCGGGTGGAGAAGATCAAGATCGGCACCGTGGGCCCGCCGGTGCCGGGCACGGAGATCAAGATCGCCGCGGACGGCGAGATCCTGGTGCGTGGCCCCTGCGTGATGAAGGGCTACTACAAGAACCCGGAAGCCACCCGGGAGGTGCTGGACGCGGATGGCTGGTTCCACACCGGTGACATCGGCGAGGTGGACTCCGACAGCTACCTGCGCATCACCGACCGCAAGAAGGACATCATCGTCACCGCGGGCGGCAAGAACGTGGCGCCTCAGAACATCGAGAACACGCTCAAGACCTTCCCGCTCATCAGCCAGGCCATGGTGTACGGCGACAAGCGGCCGTTCCTGGTCGCGCTGATCACCGTGTCCGAGGAGCCGGCGCGCAAGCTGCTGGAGGACAAGGGCATCGCGGTGGGCACCTACGCGCAGAACTCCCAGCGGCCGGAGATCAAGACGGCCGTCGAGGAGATCATCAAGAAGGTGAACGGGGAGATCCCCCCGTACTCCAGCATCAAGAAGATCGCCGTGATGGACGCGGACTTCACGCAGGAGACCGGTGAGCTCACGCCCACCCTCAAGGTGAAGCGCAAGGTCGCCAGCCAGAAGTACATCAAGACCATCGACGCCATGTACGAGGGCGCGAAGGTCATGGACTGACGTACCAACGCCCGACGCCCGTCCTTGGCCGCTTCGAAGCGGTCACGGTACGGGCGTCACGGGTGAACGTCAGCGCTGTCTTTCCGTCAGGGGCGGGGCCTTCAAGGGCCCACCCGGACGGGCTTCAGGCGTGATGGCTGGGCGACTTCGCGGCGACGTCCTTGTCCACGTTGCTGGACGCGGACAGCGTGCCGGGCTTCTTGTCGCTGGCCTCGTCCTTGTCCTCGTCGGTGGAGAAGCCGCGCTTGAAGTTGCGGAGCGCGCTGCCCAGGGACGAGCCGAGCTGCGGCAACCGCGAACCGCCGAACAGCAGCAGCAGCGCCGCGAAAATCAGGAGAATCTCAGGAAGCTTCAAACCCATGGCTTCGCTCCTCGCGAAATGCGCGGGGAGCATACCGGTGGGAGGTGGGTCGCGCTAGCAACTCCCACGGGCGCTCACGCCTGCCAGCCCGCTGGCTGCCCGAGTTCTCCTGATGCGGACAATGACACCGGCAGCGTGAGGAAGAGGGTGGTGCCGCCCGCGTCCGCCTGGGCACCCACCTGGCCACCGTGGGCCTCCACCTCCTGCCGGGCCAGGAAGACGCGCAGCGGATCCTCCAGCTTCCGTTCGCGGAAGGCGCGCTCCTCGCACTGGAAGACGGCGCGGGTGTCCTCTTCCTGAACGGCGGCGCCGTCGCGGCGCACCTCCACCCGCACCTGATGGCCCAGGCGCGCGGCGCGCACGTGGAGCGACTCGCCCGGCTGCGCGCGTCCCAGCAGGTGGTGCACGAAGGCCTCCACCGCGTGCTGGATGCGGCCCGCGTCCACCTCCACGTCGGGCAGCTCCGGCAGCTCGTCCAGCACCAGCCCCACGTTGGCGGCGGTGGCGGCGGCCTGCGTGCGCTCCACCGCGGCGTCCAGGATGGGCAGGAGCGGTTGACGCTCACGCTCACACGCCAGCGCCCCCAGCTCCGCGCGGCTGGAGTCGAAGAAGTCCTGGGCGAAGGAGAGCGCCCGGTCCGCGTTGCGCAGGATGGTCTCCAGCCCGCGCTGCGCCTTGGGCTCCAGCGGGATGCGCCCGTTGAGCAGCAACGCCGCGTACGAGCGGATGTTGGCCAGCGACCCGCGCAGGTCGTGCGAGGCAAGCGACAGGTAGCGCACACGGTCCGTGATGCCCTCGCCCACCGGTGCGGCCCCGGACACGGGGGACGCCGTCTGGCCCGCGCTCCAGGGCACCGGCAGCGCCCACACCAGCCGTCCGCCGTCCTCCAGCGTCTCCTCGCCCACCAGCAGGGTGCGGTCCTCGCGCTCCCACAGGTTCCGCTCGCCTTCCTTCCGGCGGAAGCCCGCGGCGGCCATCAGCCCGTCGATGCCGCTCGCCCCCGGCGCGGGGGGCAGGGCCTCCAGCCCCAGGTAGTCCAGGAGCAGGGGACCGAGCAGGCGTGGCGTCCCCTGGCGGGGCAGCAGCGCGAGCCCCGGCGCCGCTTCGTTGCCTTCCGGTGTCTCCCCCATCCACGTCACGCGGACCTCCCCTGCCCGGGCCTCGAATCAACGGAAGGGTGGGCAGTGACTGTCGGTTTTGCAACGGGCTCCCACTCCGAGGGAACACCCCTTGATTTCTTGCACCCGTAAGGCCAGTGATGATGAAAGATCGTCCCCTGGTAGCGGTATCGAGGAGACACCTCTGACCTCGCTCAACGCACAGCATTCTGGCGCACCCGTGGTTCTGGTCGTGGACGATGATCCCGACATCCTGGAGGCCCTGTCGGAGATCCTCGAAGCCGAGGGCTTCGAGATCCGCCGGGCCCGCAACGGCAAGGAGGCCCTGGAGCGCCTGGAGCCGGACCCTCCGGACCTCATCCTGTTGGACTTGATGATGCCGGTGATGGACGGCTGGGAGTTCGCCCAGCGCATGCGCCAGAAGCCGGACTTCGCGGCCATCCCCATCATCGTCCTCAGCGCGGACCGCAACGTCGGCAGCAAGGCGAAGGACATTGGCGCGATGGGACACCTGGCCAAGCCCTTCGAGCTCAACGACCTCCTGTCGATGGTCCGACAGTCGCTCAGCCCCCCCGTGGACACGTCGCGCGTCTGAGCACGGCGCATGGGGCCGTGCTTGACCCCACGGTGGGGCGCCACTACGGTCCGCGCAGGCTTGATTCACCAATCAACGCTGATCAAAAGGAGCGAGTCATGGCGACCGCGAAGGACATCATCGAGACGGAGATCCCCAGCAAGCTTCAGGCGAAGCCGGAGCTGGCGAAGGACATCAACGCCATCATCCACTTCGACGTCGCTGGCGACGGTGGCGGCAAGTGGACGCTGGACACCACCAAGTCCGAGGGCTGGGTGTCCGAGGGGCTCAACGGCGCGTCGAAGATGACGGTCTCCGTCAGCAACGACGACTTCGTGAAGATCCGCGAAGGCAAGCTGAACGCGCAGATGGCCGCCATGCAGGGCAAGCTCAAGTTCAAGCCGATGGACATGGGCCTCGCCATGAAGCTGGCGAAGCTGCTGGCCTGAGCCTCTCCGTATCGTGTCGTACCGACGGCGCGTCACCCTCGCGGGGACGCGCCGTCTGCATGTCTCCATCTCCCCCTGGAGCCCCCTCCCATGGCTGAGCCGTCTTCCCCCCTCGCGGGCCTGCGGGTGCTGGACCTGTCACGCCTGCTGCCCGGCCCGTACGCCACGCTGGTGCTGGCGGACCTGGGCGCCACCGTCGACACCGTGGAGGACCCGGACGTGGGGGACGCCACCCGCCACATGCCGCCGCACCGCGACGGCGAGGGCGCGCTCTACTACGGGCTGCACCGCAACAAGCGCTCGCTCACGCTGAACCTCAAGACGCCGGAGGGGCGCGACGCGCTCCTGCGCCTCGTGTCCCGCTACGACGTGCTGGTGGAGAGCTTCCGCCCCGGCGTGATGGACAAGCTGGGCCTGGGCGAAGCGGTGCTGCGAGGGAAGAACCCGCGGCTCATCTACTGCGCCATCTCCGGCTACGGCCAGACGGGGCCGGACCGGCTCAAGGCGGGGCACGACCTCAACTACGTGGCCCGCGCGGGGCTCCTGGGCTACGGCGGCGAGGCCGGTGGCGCGCCCGCGTTCCCTGGCGTGCAGGTGGCGGACATCGGCGGGGGAAGCCTCTTCGCGCTGGTGGGCATCCTGGCCGCGCTGTACGAGCGCGAGCGCACCGGCGTGGGCCGCTTCGTGGACGTGTCCATGACGGACGGCGCGCTGGCGTTCCTCCACCTGCACCTGGCCTCACGCCTGTTCATGGGGCAGGCAGGCACGCCGCTCCAGCGCGGCACCGAGGCGCTCAACGGCGGCTATCCCAGCTACGGTCTGTACCGCACCGCGGACGACCGCTGGCTCGCGGTGGGCGCGCTGGAGCCCAAGTTCTTCGGCGCGCTCTGCGCGAAGCTGGGCCGCCCGGAGCTGTTGGACGACGCGTACACGGGCGGTGAAGCCGGTGCGCGCGTGAAGGCGGAGCTCACCCGCATCCTCGCGAGTGAACCCCTGGCGCACTGGAAGGAGCAGCTGTCCGGCGCGGAGTTCTGCGTGGAGCCGGTGGCGGAAGGGGACGAGGTGCTGGCGGATCCGCAGCTGCGCGCGCGCGGCCTCTTCGCGGAGGCGGATGATGCGCAGCGCGGCATTCGCGTTACGCACCTGCTCACGCCGCTGCGCATGGGCGACGTCGCACTGCGTCCACCGCCCACGCTGGGACAGCACTCGCGCGTCATCCTGGAGGACGCCGGTTTCACGTCTGAGGAAATCTCGCACCTGATTGCATGAATGCCGTGTGAAACGACGTGCGAAGTCGTGTTCGCACGCGGATCCAAAGTGACCCGTTGCTGATTGACAGCTCTGGGGCCACAGTTAGATCTTTCCGGTTTTCTGACTGGGAAATCGACTTTCAAGCCCTGGGAAGGAAGGTCCCCCGTGCCCGACGCGCAGGAGCTCGAGTCATACATCCGAAGGAAGTTCGCGGAAAACGTGGGTCTCACGGAGGCGGAGCTGTTCTCCGAGGACCTGACTCTCTCCACGCTGATCACGCGCTCCGAGCGCATGACCAACAGCGTGGACCTGATGGAAGCCTTTGCCCGCACGTCCAACGGGCTTCGCAAGGATTTTGGACTGCGGGTGCGCCTGCCCGCGTTGTCCCTGGATACGCCGGTGTCCAAGGTCCTGGCGGTGTTCATGGGCGAAGTCACGAACCCGGAGCGGAAGTCGGCATGAGTGTCCTGGCGCGCAGCCTTGAGCACGAAGAACCCCCCGTCGCCTCCCCCCAGATCGTGCCGTCCGAAGGCCGCCCGGCCATCATGGCGGAGCTGTACGACGCCCTGACCCAGAAGGGCCTGTCGCTGGTGGACATCACCTGGGAACAGCAGCGGCTGCACGAATCGCGGCGCTGGAGCGTGGTGGAGATGCTCTCCACCGTGGACTTCACGCACGTGGGAGAAGCCGACCGGCACCTGGTGTGGAACGCGGGGCGCGCGGAGTTGACGACGAAGCCGGGCGCGGACCGGTTGGAGCGGCTGGCGGACGTGGAGTGCCGCCGGTGGCAGGAGAAGAACCCCACCGTCGCGGCCATCATGCAGGCGTGCGGCACGTGGAGCCGCTACTGGAACGAGGAGGAGGCGCACCACGAGACGGCGTTCAACCGCCTGTCCACGGTGCTGCGGCTGGAGCGCATCTCCGACGCCACCTTCATCGAGTTCCGCAAGGTGTTCCCCGACGACGACATGCTGCGCACGCTCACGCTGCTGTCCATCTCCGAAGTCGTCGCGGCGGTGGACTACGGGCAGTGCTCGCAGATGGTCCAGGACCCGGGCCTGCGCGCGTTGTTCAAGCAGGTGGCCGCGGACGAAGTGCAGCACATGAACTACTTCGTCTCCTTCGCCAAGGCGCTGGTGGACAGCGGCGCGTACCATGCGAAGGAGGCGTTCGCGGTGGCGCACCTGTTCCTGCGCGACGGCGGTGAGCTGCACGGCAGCAAGCGCGAGCGCGTGGAATCCCGCGACACCCACGTCAACTGGTGGGATCAGCTGGAGCACCGCGAGGGCTTCTACGCGCCGGACGCGCTGCGCAAGAAGGAGCAGCTCATCTTCCACGCGCTCAAGCGGATCACCGGCATCACGGTGACGTCGCGCGAGGGCGTGGAGGACACCTGGATGGACCTCGTCGGGTGTTGATGGGCCTGGGCCACGACCTCCAGGCCATCACGGAGCTGGAGGCCGCGCGGGCCCTGCGGGAGCCGGACGTCTTCTTCACCGCCGCGGAGCTCGCCCACTTCGAGCACGCGGCCAACCCGGTGGAGAGCCTGGCGGCGGGCTTCAGCGCGAAGGAGGCCCTCTTCAAGGCGCTGCCCGCCGTCGAGGGTTGGTTCTGGACGGACGCCGAGCTCGTCCACGACGCCCGGCACGCGCCGCGCTTCCGGTTCCACGGCACACTCGCGGCGCACCTGGCGCGCGAGGGCCTGCAGGTCGCTGTCTCGCTGTCGCATAGCGGAGGGTTCGTCTCCACGGTGGTCCTCGTGACGCGCGCTCCGTCCCCCTGAAGTCGCCGCTCCCCCCGGCGGCAAAGAAGGACATCCCCCGTGCACTTCGAAGAGTCCTCCCTCACGCTGCGCGTGCGCCCCAATGACCTGGACATCCTGGGGCACGTAAACAACGCCACCACGCTGGAGTACCTGGAGGCCGGCCGTTGGGCCTGGTTGGAGCGGCAGGGGCTGACGCGCGGGGGCCCGGTGGTGGCCGTGGTGTCGCGCGTGGAGGTGGACTACCGCCGGGAGATTCCCCCGGGCGACGTGGTGGTGCACACGGAGCTGGAGTCGCCCGCGGCGGATGAGCTGGAAGAGGATGGCCTCAACTACCGCGCGCGGTTCCGCCAGCGCGTGTTCCTCTCCGTGGATGGGCCGCTGGCGGTGGAGGCGCTGGTGAGCGTGGCCTTCCTGGATGCGCGGGCCCGGTCGCTCGCGTCGCTGCAGCAGTTCCTGGACGCCGCGCGCGCCGCCCCGGTGGCCGCCGTCGAGGAGCCGCGCTCTTGAGCACGAACGCGAAGCCGGAGTTCGCCTCGCAGGAGTTCTGGGTGCCCACGTCCGGTGAGCACGCGCTGCACGTCGTGGAGGCGCGCACGTCCGCGACGCCGGCCTCCGCGCCTGGCGTCCTCTTCGTGCCGGGCCTGTTCTCCGACGGCCGCTTCTTCCTGGGCGGGCAGGGGGATGGCGCCGCGCGCACCTTCGTGGACGAGGGCTGCGTGGCCTACGTCGCGTCCCTGCGCGGGCATGGCAAGAGCCGCTGGCCCGCGAAGCGCGCGTACGACTGGAGCTTCGACACGTACGTGCGCCACGACATCCCGGACCTGGTGCGGGCCGTGCGCGCGCGTCACGCCGGACCGCTGTTCCTCCTGGCCCACAGCATGGCGGGCTACGCGGCGCTGGCGGCGCTGGGCGTGGACCCCTCGCTCCAGGCGTCGCTGTCCGGTGTCGTCACGCTGTCCTCGGCGGTGAATGACTACACCGACGGCGGGTTCAAGAAGCGCTTCCAGCTGGGCTTCTCCTCCGCGGTGGCGGGGCTTTTGGGGCGCTTCCCGGCGAAGGCGCTGAAGCAGGGGCCCTGGGATGAACCCGCGGGCGTGATGCGGCAGTTCACGGACTGGGCGCCCACGGGCGCGTTCCGGAGCGCGGACGGCGCGACGGACTACTGGAGCGCGCTGACCCAGGTGACGCTGCCGGTGTTCGCGGGCGTGGGCGCGGCGGACCTGTTCCATGCGTCGCCGGTGCGTGCGCAGAAGCTGGTGGTCCACCTGGGCAGCGCCCGCAAGGAGCTGGCCGTGCTGGGACGCGCGCAGGGGCTGAGCTGGGATGCGGGGCACTTCGACGTGGTGCGCGGAGAGCGTGCCCGCGCCGAGGTCCTGCCCCGCGTCCTCACGTGGATGCGCCAGGTGGCGCCCGCGCACTGAAGCAATCCGAGGAGGGGAGATTTTCCGCATGCTCGACATCATCCAGCGGTTGGAGTCGGTGGATCCGCGACGCGGCCTGTTTCTCTACGAAGACTTCATCGGCCCGCCCGAGTTCGTGCCCTACCGGGAGTTCGCCTCCCGGGTGGCCGGAGCGGCGGAGCACTTTCGCGCGCGGGGCGTGGCACCGGGCACGCGCGTGGTGCTGCCGTTCGAAACGTCCTCGTCCGTCATCTTCGCCTTCCTGGGGTTGATGGAGCTGGGCGCGGTGCCGCTGTCCGTGAAGCCGTACATCCTGAGCACGCCGAAGGGGCCCTACCGGGACTTCCTCGCGCGCATCCGCGAGCGCTACGGCGCCCTGCTCGTGCTGGACGTGCCGAGCCTGGCCGGGCTGGAGCTGCCCCTGGAGCGGCTGCCGCTGCCGCCCGCGGGTGCGAAGCGAGTGGGGGTGAAGCTGCGCGAGGTGGCGCCCGGAGAGCTGGCGTTCGTGCAGTTCTCGTCGGGGTCCACGTCGTTCCCCAAGGGCGTGCCCATCACCCAGGAGAACCTGGCCGCGAACCTGCGGATGATCACCCGGCACGACGGCCGCACGTCCGAGGACCGGGTGACGAGCTGGCTGCCGCTCTACCACGACATGGGGCTCATCGGCGGGCTGCTCACCTGCATCGCGGTGGGCAATGACCTGCTGTTGTCCCAGCCTGCCTCGTTCCTGATGGACCCCATGGGCTGGCTGGAGCTCATCTCCACCGAGAAGGTGATGGGCTCCGTCATCCCCAACTTCGCCATCGACTACGCGCTGAAGACGCTCAAGGAGGCGGACGCGGCCGACCTGAAGCGGCTGGACCTGTCGCGCGTGCGGAGCATCTACCTGGGCAGCGAGCCCATCAACATCCCCAACCTGGAGCAGTTCCTGGCCATCCTCGCCCCGTGCGGCCTGCGGCGCGACGTGTTCATGCCCTGCTACGGCATGGCGGAGACGGTGCTGATGGTCGCGAGCGTGCCGCCGGGCCAGACGGTGCGCGTCATCACCGCGCCCAACGGCCAGCCCGCCATCTCCGTGGGCCAGCCGCTGACGGAGTTCGAGGTGCGGCTGCGCGCGGAGGACGGCCGCCTGTGCGGCGAGAGCGAGATGGGCGAAATCGAGCTGCGCGGTGGCAGCCTGGCGCCGTCGTACTACCTGGACGACCGTCCCCTGCGCGGCGAGGAGGGCTACTACGCCACGGGCGACCTGGGCTTCCAGCAGGGCGGCGAGCTCTTCATCACCGGGCGCATCAACGACCGCATCAAGGTGAACGGCCAGAGCTTCTTCTCCGCGGACTTCGAGCAGGCCGTGGAGCGGCTGGGCTTCATCCGCCCGGGCCGCACCGCCGTCATCCAGGTGAAGGGACGCCTGGTGGTGCTGGCGGAGGTGAACCACCCGTCCGCGCTGGAGCGCCTGGAGGACAGCCGCAAGCAGGTGTGCCAGTCGGTGCTGGAGACGGTGGGCGTGTCGCTCGCGAAGGAGGACGTCCTCTTCATCCGCTATGGCCAGCTCCAGAAGACGAGCAGCGGCAAGCTCCAGCGCCGCGCCATCACGGAGGCCTATGAGCAGGGCCGCATCCGCACCGTGACGCCCATGGAGCTGCGCGCGGACCTGCTCCAGATGCGCGCCCAGCGGCTCGTGCTGGGCTCGGTGATGGTCGCGCGGCAGCGGGGCCGCCGGTGGATGGCCTCCGGGAAGGCCGCGCTCTCCGCGGGCCTCCAGCGGTTCAGGCCGGGAGGCCAGCGTCAGGACGGGCCCTGAGGCTCGGTCGAGGCTCGGCCGAGGCTCGGGTTTCAGCGCGCCTTCGCGGAGGCCCACAGGTCCCAGCCGCGCGCCGCGTGGCACGCATCGCCCACCAGGTCCAGGGCGAGCTGGGGCTGTGTCCGGGCCAGGGCCCCGGTGTCGCGGAAGGCGCCCGTGGCCTCCAGCCGGAGCGTGGCGCTCGCCAGCGCGGCCTTCGCTTCTTCCACCGCGCGGGCCTGCGAGGGCGTGGGCTTCCAGCCCGTCTCGTCCCGGTAGCGCCCCAGCGCCTCCAGGAAGTGGCCGTGGAACTTCACCATCTGCACCAGCACTGGGACGCGGTACGCGGGCGCGGCGGTGAGCGCGGCCTCGTACTGCCGCGACTCCGAACCCAGCCGGTACACCAGCACGTCCACCTGCGCGTCCAGCCGCGCGCCCCACGCCTTGCGCACGGCGGGGAAGCGCGCCCAGCCCGCGACGGCCTGGAAGAAGTGGAGCCCTCCGCACGGGTGCGCGTAGATGCCCTGCTTGTTCTTGGGCACCTGGGGCAGGCCCGCCTTCATGCCCCGGGCGAGCTCCGCGTTCGCGGACTCCAGCGTGGCGAGCGCGGTGTCCATCACCGCGTCCATGCGCACCGTCTCCCCCGCGCCGTTGACGAATGAGCCCCCGGGCTCCAGCACGTGCGACAGCGCGTCCAGCGCCCACGCTCCGTCCGGTGACGCGGCGAGCGCGGGGCGGAAGCCGTGCTGGAGCGAGGCCACCAGCTCGCGCAGCGTCACCTTGCCCCACGCCGTGGGGAACGTGTGCGAGCGCGGGAGGCCCGCGAGCAGGAACGTCTTCACCTGGAGCGCCGGGTGTGGCTCCACGGGCGTGCCGTCAGGCGTGAAGGCGTCGAAGAAGTAGCGGGCCGTGCCCCCCGCGTCGGGGGCCTCGCGGCGCAGGAACCCCGCGACGATGGCGTCCGAGGCCGGGCGGCCGTCGCGTGCGCGGAAGGCCTTCCCGTCCAGGTCCATGCCGTGCGCGAGCGCCCAGGGACGTGAAGGGTCCGCCGCGTGCGTGCGGCACTGCGCGTGGAGCACCGCGGACGCGGAAGGCGCGGCGGGGGAGGGTGGGGGCGCGGCGCTCAGGCCAAGCCCGAGCAGGGCCACGAAGGAGGGGAGCATGGGCGCGGGCAGTGTCGCAGCCCGCGCCCCTCCACGCACCTGCCGTGCCCGTTCAGCGAGGCGGAGCGGCGGCCTTCATGCGGGCGAGCATCCGCTCGATGATGCCGAACAGCGCCTCGCGGTCGTCCTCGGGAAGCAGACCCATCAAGCGGCGGATGCCTGCGTCCGTCATCAGCTGGATGACCTTGTAGATCTCACAACCCCGGTCGGTGAGCTTCGCGGTGACGGCGCGGCGGTCCTCCGCGTCCCGGCCGCGCTCCACCATGCCCATGTCCTCCAGGCGGTCCACCACGCCGGTGATGGTCTTCTTGGTGATGCCGATGCGCTGGGCCAGCACGCCCACCTGGATGGGACCGTCCATGCCCAGCCAGCCCAGGGCGTGCACCTGCGTGGGGGTCAGCCGCATGTCGTCGCAGAGGCTCGCCAGCGGATCCCTCAGGGAGCGGAAGTGGGCCAGCTCCCGGATGAGCCCCATGAAGCGGCGCGAGTCCGGCGTGGACTGGTCCCCTTCCTGGAGCAGGTGCTCCATCGCGGCCTTCTCGTCGGCGGCCTCATCCTTCCCCTCGGAGCGCACTTCGGACTCCGAGGGGGAGGTGATGGAGGTGGGGCGGCGCATCAAGCCGTCTCCACGCGCGCCGCGGCGGCCGCCGCGGCTTCCCGCTCACGGTCCTGGTTGACCGGACCGTGCGACGTGCCAGAGCCGCCCGCGAAGCCGGCGTCGCTGCCCTTGTTGCGCTTGAAGCGCGCGGCCAGCTGATCCAGCAGCGAGTACACCACCGGCACCACGCCCAGCGTGAGGAACGTGGAGGTGATGAGGCCGCCGATGATGGTGATGGCCATGGGCGCGCGCGTCTCCGCGCCGTCGCCCTTCGCGATGGCCACCGGGATCATGCCGGCGATCATCGCGATGGTCGTCATCAGGATGGGACGCAGACGGACCGGGGCGGCCTCGAGGAGCGCCTCGTGCGCCGTGCGGCCCTTCTCACGGACCTGGAGCGTGAAGTCCACCAGGAGGATGCCGTTCTTCACCACCAGGCCCATGAGCATGATGACGCCGATGAGGGCGAACATGGACATGTACTGGCCCGTGATCAGCAGGCCGCCAATGGCCCCGATGAAGGCGAAGGGCAGGGACAGCATGATCGTGAACGGGTGGATGAGGCTTTCGAACTGCGCCGCGAGGATCATGTAGATGAGGATGATGCCCAGCAAGAGCGCCGTGCCGAACGCGGCCACCGACTTGCCCAGCTCCTTCGCGTTGCCTTCCAGTTCGCCCACGACGCTCTTGGGCAGGTCCGTGGAAGCGTAGCCCTGCATGTAGGTGATGGCGTCGGAGAGCGCGTAGCCCTCCTTGAGGTTCGCCAGCATGGTGATCTGCCGCCGCTGCGCCTGACGGTCGATCTGCACGGGCCCTTCCGCGGGGACGATGCGGCCCAGGTTGCGCAGCTCCACCAGCTGCCCGGACGGCGCGCGCACGGCCAGCTGGCCCAGCGCGTCCGCGGAGGCCAGCGTCTCCGGCGGCAGGCGCAGCTTCACCTCGTACGTCTCACCGCCCTCGCGGTAGTCCAGCACCTTGTCCCGGCCCAGGTAGGAGCGCAGCGTGGCGCCCAGGGACGCGGCCGGCACGCCCAGCGTGGCCGCGCGGTCGCGGTCCACCTGCACGTCGTACTGCGGCTTGCCGGAGCGGTACGTCATGTCCACGTCGGTGAGGCCCGGGTTCTTGAGCATCGCCTGGCGCATCTTCTCCGCGGACTCCGTCAGCTCCTTCCAGTTGTCGCCGCGCAGGTTGAACTGCACCTGCTGCGAACGCGCGCCACCACCTGACACCGCGGCCACGTCCTGCACGGCCACCACGACACCCGGGGGCGCCTTGATGGTCTGGCGCAGGTAGGCCTTCAGCTCGCTCTGCTTGAAGGCGCGGTCACCCACCGGCTTCAGGTTGATGAGGACCTCGCCCTTGTGGACCTCCTCCTGCACGCCGCCGCCCGCCGTGGTGAACGTGGACGCGATGCCCGGCAGCGCCTGGACCTGGGTCGCGAAGGTGTCCAGCTGCGCCTGGGTCTCCTGGATGGTGGAGCCGATGGGCAGCTCCACCGTGAGCTTGATGTTGCCGTTGTCCTGCTCCGGGATGAACGTGAACTTGAGGAACCGCATCATGCCGAAGGTGAGGACGAGGACGCCCACCGCGACGATCATCGTGATGAGGCGGTGCCGCAGGATGCCACCCAGGATCTTCCGGTAGCCGTTCTCCATGCCCACCAGCACCTTCTCCACCTTGGCGGAGATGCCCGTCGGGTGGCTGTGCTCACGCAGGAGGCGCGAGGACAGCATCGGCGTGAGCGTCATGGACACCACGTAGGAGATGAGCGTGGCCACGGCCACCGTGACGCCGAACTGGTAGAAGAACTTGCCGATCATGCCGTCCATGAAGGCCACCGGGATGAACACCGCCACGATGGCCAGCGTCACCGCGAGCACCGCGAGGGCAATCTGTCCGGCGCCCTCCAGCGCGGCCTGCATGGGCGAGGCGCCCTCTTCCATGTGACGGACGATGTTCTCGATGACCACGATGGCGTCGTCGATGAGCAGACCGATGGACAGGGTCAGCGCGAGCATCGTGATCATGTTGAACGTGAAGCCCAGCGCCGCCATCACCGCGAACGTCCCCACCACGGACACCGGCAGCGCGATGGCCGCCACGATGGTGGAGCGCAGGTTGCGCAGGAACACGAGCACGATGAGCACCGCGAGCACGCCGCCCAGGATGAGGTCCTCCTGCACCGCGTGGATGGACGAACGGATGAACCGCGCGTTGTCCGTCACCGTCTCCACCTGGATGCCGGCGGGCAGCGTCTTGTTGATCTCCGCCAGCGACTCCTGGACCAGGTCCGCCACCTGCACCGTGTTGGAGCCGGACTGCTTGCGCACCACCAGCGCCACCGCGCTGCGCGCGCCGCTCTTCGCGCCGGAGCGCTGCTCGGCGGGACCGTCCACCACCTCCGCGATGTCGCGCACGCGCACCGGCGCGCCGCCCGCGCTGGTGATGATGATGTTGCGGATCTCCTCCACGCTCTTGGCTTCGGAGGTGAGGCGCACCACGCGCTCACGGCCGCTGTCCATGCTGCGGCCGCCCGGGACGTCCAGGCTCTGGGCCTTGAGCGCCTGGCTGACGTCGCTGATGGCCAGGCCAAAGCCGCGCAGCCGGTTCGGGTCCACCACGAGCTGGATCTCCCGCTCACGGCCACCGACGATGTCGATGCTGCCCACGCCCGGGTTGCGCTGGAGCGCCGGCTTCACGATGTCGTCCGCGACGCGCGTCAGCTCCTCCACCGGCAGGGCGCCCGCGAGCGCCAGCGTGATGATGGGGGCGGCGCCGATGTCGAACTTCTCGACGACGGGCGTCTCCACCTCATCCGGCAGCTTGCTCAGCGTGGCCTGGACGCGGTCGCGCACGTCCTGCGCCGCGATGTCCACCTTGGTGGACAGCTTGAACTGCACGACGATCTGCGAAACGCTCTCCAGGTTGATGGACTTGAGCGTGTCCACGCCGTTGAGCGTGTTGAGCGCCTCCTCCAGCGGGTCGGAGACGTTCTTCTCCATGGACTCCGGGTCCGCGCCCGGAAGCACGGTCGTCACGGTGACGACGGGGAAGTCGACGTCGGGGAACTGGTCCACGCCGATCTTCGGATAGGCGAACAGGCCGAACACCACCACCGCCAGCATCAGCATGGCGGTGAAGATGGGCCGTGAAATGAAGGTCTTGAGCATTCAGATACCCAGAAAGTAGAGGGGAGGGAGGACCGCTACTGCGCGACGCGCACGGCGGTCCCTTCCTTGACGTTCAGCGAGGCGTCGGCGAGCACGCGCTCTTCCGCCGACAGGCCCTGCAGCACCTTCACGTAGCCGGGCAGCACCCGCTGCACGCGCACGTCGCGCTTGCGCACGGTGCCGTCCTGCACCACCCACACGAAGCCGTCCTGGCCCTTGCTGCTGACGGCCTGCGCCGGCAGGAACAGGCCGTTGCCCGCGTCACCCGCGGCCTTGGAGAAGTCCATCTCCACCAGCGCGCCGGGGCGCAGCGGGCGCTCCGGGGTGCCCGTCACGTCCGCCAGCACCTCCACGGTGCGGCTCTGCGCGTCGATGACGGCGCCCACGTTGGCCACCTTCGCCTCGAAGCGCATGCCGCTGGGGTTCACGGTGCCCGGCGTCACGGTGCCCGGCGCCACGTTGTCGATGACGGACTCCGGCACCAGCATCCGGATCTCCAGCCCGTCCGCGTCCACGATGGAGAACACCGGGGTGGAGGGCGTCATCGCCACCGAGTCACCCACGTTCTTGTTGCGCGCGGTGATGATGCCGTTGAAGGGCGCGATGATGGAGTGATCCCTCAGGTTCTCCACCGCCAGCCGGTACGCCGCGCCGGCCTGGGCCGCCTGGGCCGCGGCCTGCTTCTGGCCAATCTCCGCCTGCTCCAGCGCGTTGGCCGCGATGCCGCCGGACTCCGCCACCTTGCGCATGCGCTCCAGGTTGCTGGAGGCCAGCTGCAGTCCGGCCTCCGCCATGTCCTTGGCCGCCTTCGCCTGGTCCACCGCGATGCTCACGTTGGACGTGTCCAGCTGCGCCAGCACGTCGCCCTTCTTCACCTTGTCGCCCACCCGGACGTTCACCTTCGCGAGCGTGCCCGTCGCCTGGGGACCCAGCACGGCCTCCTGCTTGGAGCGCACCTGGCCGGTGACGCGCGTCACGTTCTGCTCCAGCTCGGTGGCCGGCGTGATGGCCTTGACGCCCAGCGCGGTGGAGCCTTCCTGCTGCGCCGGAAGCTGCGCCTTCTCCGCGCCCGCCTTCGAGCAACCCGCCGCCGACACCGCCACGGCCACCACGGCTGCCAAGATTCGCTGATTCACGCGTCCGAACTCCTGCCGGTTCGCCGGCGGGACACCCGCCCTGGCTCCTGCTCCGGCTAATTCTTTGTGGGCTAGAAATTACCGACACTCGATTATCTGTCAAGAGGATACTCCGGAGTGCGGACTATCCACTCCTCAGTCATCCTGCGGGCTTGGCCGCTTGCCCCCTGGGGCTACAGACTTCTTCACAACACCGTCACCGGCGCGCTGCGTTACCCGCGAGGAGGGGTTCCAGGCGTGGCCTGGACGGGGGGCGTCGCTTGTGGCTGACGGCGGGCGCCTGCTATTGACTCGCGAATCAACCCGATGCCGGGGCAACCCCGGAGGACTCGCGATGCTCAACCCGTTCACCGAGGAGCATGAGGCGTTTCGCAGGTCGGTGCGCGCCTTCGTGGAGAAGGAGATGGCGCCCTACGGTCTGGAGTGGGACCGGGCAGGCATCTTCCCGCGGGAGCTGTTCAAGAAGTGCGGCGAGCTGGGCTTCCTGGGCATCAGCCACGACCCGAAGTTCGGCGGCAGCGGCCTGGACTACTGGTACGTGACGGCGTTCGCGGAGGAGCTGTCCCGCAGCCGCAACGCGGGCGTGAACATGGCGCTCCTGGTGCAGAGCCAGATGGCCACGCCCATCATCAACGAGATTGGCACCGACGAGCAGAAGCGTGAGTTCCTGGAGCCCGCGCTCAAGGGCGAGCGCATCGCGGCGCTGGGCGTGAGCGAGCCGGGCTGCGGCTCGGACGTGGCGAGCATCAAGACGACGGCGCGCCGGGACGGCGACGACTACGTCATCAACGGCTCCAAGATGTGGATCACCAACGGCACGCGCGCGGACTTCATCACGCTGGCGGTGCGCACCGGTGAGCAGGGCTACGGCGGCATCTCGCTGGTGACGTTCCCCACGGACGTGAAGGGGTTCGGCGTCTCCAAGAAGCTGGACAAGGTGGGCAACCTGTCCTCGGACACGGCCATCCTCTACTTCGAGGACTGCCGCATCCCCGCGCGCTACGTGCTGGGCGAGGAGAACCAGGGCTTCTACCACATCATGACCAACTTCCAGGGTGAGCGCCTGGTGGGCGCCATCACCACGGTGGGCGGCATGGACCGGATGCTGGAGGACGCGCTCCAGTATGGCAACGAGCGCGAGGCCTTCGGCCGGCCGCTCATCAAGTTCCAGGTGTGGCGCCACAAGTTCGTGGAGCATCTGACGGCGGTGGAGGCGGCGCGGCGGCTCAACTACTACGCGGTGGACCTCTACGACCGGAAGGAGAACCCGGTGAAGGAGATCTCCATGGCGAAGCTCTTCGCCGGAGACCTGGCCCAGCGCGTGGCGTACGACTGCCAGCAGTTCTTCGGCGGCATGGGCTACATCGAGGAGACGCCCATCGCGCGCATGTGGCGCGACGTGCGGCTCATCACCATCGGCGGCGGCACCTCCGAGGTGATGAAGGAGATCATCTCCAAGCTGTACGGCTTCTAGCTACTTCCTGCCGAAGAGGGCCTCCGCGGCGCTGAGCATCGCGTCGCGTGAGGCCTTCTGGTGCAGGCCGCCTTCGCCCAGCTGGAAGAGCTCGCAGAAGTTGGCCTCGTCCTTGTCGCGGGGGGCTTCCGCGAAGGGCTCCTTGCAGGCCTTGGCCACGGACTCGTCGAAGTGCCGGCAGTTGCGGCACGAGCGCAGGTCCTCTTCACAGCTGGGGCACGTGGCGCTCCGGCCCACCTGGTTGGCGATGATGTCGAGCGTGTGTCCGCAGTGCGCGCAGCCGGGCATGGCGGTCCTCCCCGTCGGATGGTGACGGGGGCGCATCCTGCCAGAGTCCTGCCTAGCGCTGGACGCTGGGCGTCAACGCCGGGGCGGGCAGGGAGGAGGCTTCCTGGGGCCGGCGCAGCTCTCCGGTCGCGTCCAGCAGCTGGTCGTCCAGCCGCTTGAGGAGGAAGAGGACGTAGGCGGACAGGGCGGACAGGACGGCGGCCATGATGCCCAGCAGCATGCCGCGCTGCCAGCGGTGGGCCTGCTCCATCACGACGCGCCGTTCCTTGAAGGTCTTCAGCTGGGCGTCCACGGAGGAGCCGTCCAGCTTCTGGGCGAAGTCGGAGGCCTGGGCGCTGCCCCGGGCCATCAGCCAGCGGCCCTCGGCCTGGAGCCCCTCGGCGCGCGCGTAGCAGAACGCGGCCCCGCCCGCGAAGAACAGGGAGATGCACAAGGCCGCTGTCACGCTCCGGGTGCCCATGCCACCAACCCTCCGGACTATCCGATGGCGCGACCCGCCGAACAGGCCGCGACTGCTCCGGCTTTCCGAAGACAGTAGCGGATGCTAGGGACGGCGTCTGACATGGGCAAGCCCTACCGTCCTAAAGACCACTATTTCCAGAAAGCCAAGCAAGAGGGACTGCGCGCGCGTTCCGCGTTCAAGGTCGACGAGATCCTCAAGCGCTTTCCTACGTCCGTGAAGAAGGGCGCGGCGGTGCTGGACCTGGGCGCCGCGCCGGGCGGGTTCCTCCAGATATTGGCGGACGCGGTGGGGATGCACGGGCGCGTCATCGGCGTGGACATCTCGGCCATCCGGCCGTTCTCCCAGAAGTGGGTGACGACGGCGGTGCTGGACGTGCTCGCGGACGACTTCGACGCGAAGCTGGCCGCGCTGTACGACGGTCCCTACGACGCGGTCATCTCCGACATGGCGCCCAAGACGTCCGGCATCAAGGGCACGGACGAGGCGCGCAGCCTGCGGCTCGCGGGCAAGGCGCTAGAGGTGGCCGCCGCGCGCGGCAAGCCCGGCGGCACGTTCGTGGCCAAGGTCTTCATGGGCGGCGACTTCGAGGCCTTCCGCGACGAGGTGCGCAAGCACTTTGAAGAGGTGAAGATCGTCCGCCCGGAGGCCACGCGCGGCGCCAGCATGGAGGTCTACGTGGTGGGGCTGCGGCGCCGGGCCCCCGCGCCCGCCGCTTCCTGAAACAGCGAAGGGAACGCCAGGGACGCGGGCGGCGTCTAGAGTGCCGCCCCTATGCCTTCTCCTCCGCGCCCGCGCCCCTTCGCCGTCGTGTCGTGCCTGCTGTGCCTCCTGTTGTCCTCCGTGTCCGTGGCGGCCCCCGAGAAGGCGCCCCCGACGTGGAAGGCCATCGACGCGCTCGTCGACGACGACAAGGTGGAGTCCGCCGCGCAGGAGGCCGAGGCCCGGCTCGCGGCGGCGAAGGCCCGGGGTGACGCGGACGAGTGGACGCGGGCGTTGATCCGCACCGTGCAGCTGCGCACGCGGCTGCATGGCTACGAGACGACGGTCCGCTTCCTGCGCGAGCAGCCCTGGCCGGAGGGGCTGCGCCCACAGGCCACGCTCCACCTGTTCCAGGCGGCGGTGATCGCCCGGTACATGCAGGCGTACAGCTATGAGATTGGCCAGCGCGAACAGGTGGTGTCCTCCGGGACGGTGGACCTGAAGGCGTGGACGAAGGATCAGCTGTCGGCGGAGGTCCAGCGCGAGTACGCGGCCGTCTGGGAGCTGCGCCAGAAGTTCGGCACCGAGCCCGTGAAGGTGCTGTCCGAGTACGTCACCCCCAACACGTATCCGGAGGGCATCCGCTCCACCGTCCGGGACGCGGTGACGTACCTGTGGGTGGCGTCGCTGGAGGACACGGACCTGTGGCGCCCGGAGCAGGAGCAGGGCGTGTACCGGCTGGACCTGGGCACGCTGCTGGAGGGCACGCCGAAGGTGGAGCTGAAGGACCCGTCCGCGCATCCGCTGACGAAGGTGGCGGCGGTGCTGGGGGACCTGGAGGCGTGGCATCTGGCGGCGGGCCGGCGTGAGGCGGCGCTGGAGGCGCGGCTGCGGCGCTACGAAGTGCTGGCGGGGGCGTTCGCGGACGTGGCGGATCTTCGGCGCATCCGGGAGCACCTGGCCGCGCACCTGAAGGGCTTCCGGGACGTGCCGTGGTGGTCCATGGGGCAGCATCAGCTCGCGAAGCTGGAGCAGCACGCAGGCCGCGCGGTGACGGCGCGCACACTGGCGAAGGAGGGCGCGGAGGCGTGGCCGAAGTCGGTGGGGGGCAAGCAGTGCGCCGGGCTGGTGGCGAGCCTGGAGGCGCCGGAGCTGTACGCCTCGGTGATGCAGGTGGACGGGCCGGGCAAGCGGTCCATCTCGGTGCAGCACCGCAACGTGGGCATGGTGTACTTCCGCGCGTTCGCGCTGGACGTGGAAGCGCGGCTCGCGAAGCCCGATGTGGACCTGTCGCTGTACGCCTCGAACAACGAGGCGCTGCGCATGGTGGCGTCCCGCAAGCCCGACGCTGCCTGGAGCGCGGCGCTGGCGCCCACCCCCGACTTCCAGCGGCACCAGACCTTCGTGACCCCGCCTGCGCTCAAGCCGGGCACGTACGTCATCGTCCTGTCCACGCGCGAGGACTTCGCGAAGAAGGACAGCCGGATGCTCTCCCTGTCGATGTCCGTGTCGCCCTGGGCGGTGACGGTGCACAAGGCCAACCCGAACCAGGCGGAGCTTCGCGTGGTGGACGGGGCCACGGGGGCGGGCGCTCCGGACGTGGAGGTGCGGCTGGTGACGCCCGACTACCGCACCCGCAAGTTCGGCGTCGTCAGCCGACGTACGGACGCGAACGGCGACCTGGTGCTGGAGGGCACGGAGGCCAACCGCTACGAGAACATGCTGGTGGTGGTGGGCCGGGGGAAGGGCGCGATGGTGTTTCCGGGCTCGGTGTACCTGTCGCCCCTTTACGACTCGACCCCGCAGGCGCAGGCGCTCATCTACACGGATCGCGCCGTCTACCGCCCCCAGCAGAAGCTGCTGTGGAAGGTGGTGACCTACCGCCCGGAGGAGATGTCCAAGCGGTACCGCGTCCTCCCGGAATCGCCGGTGACGGTGACGCTCGTCGACCCCAACGGCCAGGAGGTGGCGAAGCGTGAAGTGCGCACCAACACGTTCGGCTCGGTGGCCGGGGAGTTCGACATCCCCTCGGGGCGGCCCCTGGGACAGTGGGCCGTGCGGACCAGCCCCAACGGCTATGCGGGCGTGCGCGTGGAGGAGTACAAGCGGCCCACGTTCGAGGTCACGCTGAAGGACGCGCCCGAGGCGCTGCGGCTCAACCGGCGCGCCACGTTCAAGGGAGAGGCGCGCTACTACTTCGGCCTGCCGGTGACTCGCGGCGCGGTGAAGTGGCGCGTGTCGCGCGAGCCGGTGCTGCCTCGCTGGTGGTTCTGGGAGCGCATCCCGGCCACCACGGAGCTGGTGGCCTCCGGTTCCGCCACTGTCGGCGAGGACGGCGGCTTCACGGTGGCCTTCACTCCGGAGGCGGACGAGCGGCTGGCGAAGGCTCAGGGCATGTCGTGGCGCTACCGCGTGGAGGCGGACCTGACGGACGAGGGCGGCGAGACGCGCTCCGCGAGCCGTGCCTTCCGCCTGGGCTTCGTGTCGGTGGAAGGCCGCGTGGAGTCCGACGTGGGCTTCGTGCGTGAGGACTTCCCGTCGGAGGTGCGGCTCATCCGCTCGAACCTGGATGGCGCGCCGCAGGCCGGACCGGGCCGCTGGCGGCTCATCGCCCTGAAGGCTCCGTCCCGCCCGTTGATGCCGTCGGAGGTCCCAGTCGAAAAGCCCCGGCCCCTGGACGCGGCAGCGCAGGAGCGCAAGGAGGTGTCCCCCACGCCGGGTGACGCGCTCAAGCCTCGCTGGGAATCGGCCTTCGACGTGGATCAGACGCTGCAGCGCTGGGACGACGGCGCGGAGGTGGCGCAGGCGGCGGTGACGCATGGCGCGGACGGTGTCGCCGCCGTGAAGCTGCCGGCGTTGCGCGCGGGGGCGTACCGCCTGCGCTACGAGACGACGGATGCGTTCGGCCAGAAGGCCACCGCGCAGCGGGACTTCCTGGTGGCGGGAGTCAGGGCTCCGGCGGGGTTGCCGGCGGTGCTGGAGGTGGAGCGCGCGTCCGTGCCCGTGGGCGAGGTGGCGCGGTTGCTGGTGGCCTCCGGCTTCGAGGGACAGCCGCTGGTGATGGACGTGTACCAGGGACGCAAGCGCGTCGAGCACCGCAAGGTGACGGCGGGGCAGGGGCGCGCGGTGGTGGAGATTCCGGTGACGGAGTCGCTGCGCGGCGGCTTCACGGTGGTGCTCTCGCTGGTGCACGACTGGCAGGCGATGAGCTTCCAGCAGACGGTGTCCGTGCCCTTCGACGACAAGGAGCTCAGCCTGGAGTTCGCCACGTTCCGCGACACGCTGCGGCCCGGCGCGAAGGAGACCTTCCGCGTGACGGTGAAGGGGCCGAAGGGCGCGAAGCTGGAGGCGGGTGCCGCGGAGCTGCTCGCGTACATGTACGATCAGTCGTTGAACGTCTTCGGGCCGCACACGCCGCCGCAGGTGGCGCAGCTGTACCCGCAGCAGTCGGTGTACGTGGACGTCCAGTCCTCGGGGAACTCCTTCAGCGCGGACTGGCTCTTCGACCAGCTGGTCCCGGACCACCCTTCCGCGCCGGAGCCTGACGACGACGCGTTGAAGTTCGGAGATGGCTACGGGCTGGGCGGTCCGGGCTACCGGAACTCCTACGGAGGGCACCGCATGCGCGCCATGGCCGCGAAGCCCGGGGCCGTGCAGCGGGAATCGCGAGACGAGGCGAACGCGGCGCCTCCGCCCCCGCCGCCCGCTCCTCCCTCCGCCTCCGGTGAGAGGAAACGCCCGCTGGAACAGAAGCGGCGCGAGATCATCCAGATCATCAAGGGCTCCTCCGGCGGCGCCGAGGCACCCGAGGAGCCGCTGCGCACGAACTTCGCGGAGACGGCGTTCTGGATTCCGCAGCTGCTCACCGGACCGGACGGCGCGGCGGTGCTGGAGTTCACGGTGCCGGACTCGGTGACGGCGTGGGACGTCTGGGTGCACGCGCTCACGCGCGACCTGCGCGGTGGTTCCACGCAGCGCGCCACCCGCAGCGTGAAGGAGCTGATGGTGCGCCCCTACCTGCCGCGCTTCCTGCGCGAGGGGGACCGCGCGGAGCTGGAGGTCGTGGTGAACAACGCGGGCTCGCAGACGCAGCAGGGCCAGCTCACGTTCGACATCGTGGACCCGGACACGCAGAAGAGCCTGGCCGCGGACTTCGGAGTGAAGACGGCCACGCAGGCCTTCACGGTGGCGGCCGGGAAGGGCACGCACCTGCGCTTCCCCATCACCACGCCCGCGCGCGTGGGACCGGTGGCCTTCCGCGTCGTCGCCAAGACAGGCGCCTTCAGCGACGGTGAGCTGCGGCCCGTGCCGGTGCTGCCCGGCCGCATGCACCTGTCCCAGTCGCGCTTCGTGACGCTGCGCGACCAGGACCGCAAGACGCTGACGTTCGACGACCTGAAGCGCTCGGACGACCCCACCCGCGTGAACGAGCAGCTCGTGGTCACGGTGGACGCGCAGCTGTTCTACTCCGTGCTCCAGGCGCTGCCGTACCTGGTGGACTACCCCTATGAGTGCACGGAGCAAACGCTCAACCGCTTCGTGTCCACCGGCATCGTCTCCAGCCTCTACGGCAAGTATCCGGCGGTGGCGAAGGTGGCGAAGGACCTGAGCCAGCGGAGCACGCGCTTCGAGACCTTCGACGGCGTGGACCCCAACCGGAAGATGTCGCTGGAGGAGACGCCCTGGCTCAACGAGGCGAAGGGCGGGACCGGCAACGACGACGCGCTCCTGCGCGTGCTGGATCCGAAGGTGGCCCAGGCCCAGCGCGTGTCGTCGCAGGAGAAGCTGCGCAAGTCACAGAACGCGGACGGTGGCTTCCCCTGGTGGCCGGGCGGCCCGTCGTCGCCGTACATGACGCTCTACATCCTGCACGGCCTGTCACGCGCCATGGAGCACGGGGTGGACGTGCCGCCCGCCATGACGGAGCCGGCGTGGGGCTACCTCACCACGCACTTCCGGAGCGACTACGCGAACCGGCTGATGAAGAAGGACCTGGGCTGGGAGTTCCTCACGTTCCTCAACTTCGTGGCGTCGGCGTATCCGGACGCGCGCTACACGGGCGAGGCGCTCACGGCGGCCGAGCGGCAGCGGATGCTCGACTTCTCCTTCAAGCACTGGAAGCAGCACTCGCCGTACCTCAAGGGCTACCTGGCGCTCACGCTGCACCGCTCGAAGCGCACGAAGGACGCCCAGAAGGTCTGGGACAGCGTGATGGACTCCGCGAAGACGACGGAGGACCAGGGCACGTTCTGGGCCGCGGAGGACCGGAGCTGGCTCTGGTACAACGACAGCACGGAGACCCACGCCTTCGCGCTGCGCGCGCTGTCGGAGCTGCGCCCGAAGGACCCCCGCCGCGCGGGCCTGGTGCAGTGGCTGCTCCTGGACAAGAAGCTGGGCCACTGGAAGTCCACGCGCGCCACGGCGGAGGCGCTCTACGCGCTGGTGAACTACCTGGAGGCGGAAGGGGCGCTGGCCGTGCGCGAGGAAATCAAGGTCACGGTGGGCCCGAAGGTGGTCCCCATGAGCTTCTCGCCGGACGTGTACACGGGGAAGAAGAACCAGGTGGTGCTCAGCGGGCCGGAGGTGAAGCCGGACACGGCGACCACGGTGGTGGAGAAGAAGACGCCGGGCTTCGCCTTCGCCTCCGCGACGTGGCACTTCTCCACGGAGGAGCTGCCGAAGGAGGAGCGCGGTGACTTCTTCCAGGTGTCGCGCCGCTACTTCGTGCGGATCCGCGAAGGCACCCAGACGCTGCTGCGCCCGCTGTCGGACGGCGCGAGGCTGCACCCTGGCGACGAGGTGGAGGTCCAGCTGTCGCTGCGCCTGAAGCACGCGGCGGAGTACGTGCACCTGCGCGACCCGCGCGCCGCGGGCCTGGAGCCGGAGAACGCGCAGTCCCGCCACAAGTGGGACCTGGGCATCGTCTGGTACGAGGAGACGCGCGACTCGGGCACGAACTTCTTCTTCGAACAGCTGCCGGTCGGCGAGTACACGTTCAAGTACCGGCTGCGCGCGAACCTCGCGGGCACCTTCCGCGTGGGCCCGGCGACGGTGCAGTCCATGTACGCGCCGGAGTTCACCGCGTACTCCACGGGCACGGTGCTCACCGTGGACAAGGCGCCGTAGCCCGTCAGCGGGGCAGGGGGCCCGCGTCCTTCACGGGCGCGGGTCCGCTACTCCGCGCAGGTGGCGGCTTCGTCGGTGGGGTGCAGCGTGGCGATGCCGTAGGTGCCGTTGCGCGTGCCGCACCAGATGCGCCAGTTGCCGCCACCCACGTCCGGCGCCGAGTACACGCCGCCTTCCTTCTTGGCCCCGCCGCGCGCGCAGCAACGCGCGAACGCGCGGGTTCCAATGGCCGTGAGAGAGATCGCGTCCTGCGACGTGGAGAAGCCGCCCGTCCGCTTCACGCCGCAGGACCAGGGGGACAGGCCCTTGAAGCGGATGAGGTACTGCTCTCCCCGCACCGCTTCCTCGCCCTTGGCGGGGCCCTGGTAGCAGACCTTTCCTTCCGCCTCGAGCTGCGCGTAGCGGGGCAGGAAGTGGAGGCCGCCAATCGGGCCGCGCTGCCAGTCATCCCCGCAGAAGACGTGCGTGAACGCGTTGCGCGGACCGGTGCTCACCCACAGGCTGGTGAGCCATTCGATGTTCGCCTGGCGCGAACCCGGACGGCCCGCCGCGGACAGGGCCCGCTGGATCCGCGCGTCGTCGTAGTGCTTCGCGAAGAAGCGCTGGACGTCACCGGCGCTCACGCTCGCGTCGGGACGCGCGGGGCACAGGTCCAGCACCTCGCGGTCCAACGCGGACAGCGCCGGGGCCTTGGCGAAGAGGGGCGGTTGATCACAGGTGCTCGCGCAAGCCGCTGCGTCGCCTGGAGCCGGCGGCGCGGCACGGCTCGCCGGCGCACGGACCGCCACGGCGCCTTCTTCCACGTCGTCCGGCTCCGCTGCGGGAGCGCCCGCACCGGCCCCGCTTCCCACCGGCCTCGCGTCCGCGAGCGACACGCCACCGCCCCGGGAGGCCTGCTGCTGACGCGTGTTCTCACGGTCCGCGCGCACGAGCGCGTCCGTGCCTGGCGCCTTCTCGATGGCATCCGTGGGCGTGCCATCGCAGAGCACCCAGCCCTCGGCCTTGGGGCCCTGGAGCTTGCACCACGCGCGGTCGGGCCCGCCCTTCTTCACGAGCGGATAGGACACGCCCGGCTGCACGGCGAAGACGACCGTGGAGGACTCGGGCTGCTCCACCGCGTCCACGGACTCTTCGGTGACGAAGACGCCGCTCCCCGCGAGGGCAACGGGAGACAAGGAGAGGGCCAGGAAGAAGCCGGCGAGCGACCCGGAAAGGCGCATGGTGCGCCGGACTCTAACAGGGGTGCCCGAAGCCCGCTGTTCCCCGGTTGCGCCCGGCGCCGCACCGCGAAATAAGAGCGCTCGATATGAAACCGATGAATTTCCGAGGCCGCTGGGTGCTCATTACCGGCGCGTCGTCCGGCCTGGGGCTGGAGATGGCCCGCCTGCTCGCCAGGGAACACGGCGCCCACATCATCGCCGTCGCCCGCCGCGAGGACCGGCTCCACGCGCTCAAGGCGGAGCTGGAGGCCGCGCACGGCGTGCAGGTGCTGCCCCTGTCCGCGGACCTCAGCAAGGCCGGCGAGGCCGTGCGCGTTTTCGAGACCGCCACGGCGGGCCGCACCGTCGACGGCGTCATCCTCAACGCCGGCGTCACCTACTTCGGCCACGCGCTGGAACAGCCGCCCGAGTCCTTCGACGCGATGCTGGCCACCAACATCACCAGCGTGGTGCGCATGTCCCAGCTCTTCGGCGCGCACTTCGCGAAGCGGGGCGGGGGAGGAGCGCTGATGCTCGTCGCGAGCACCGCGGGCTTCGCGCCGCTGCCGTACCAGACGGCCTACGCGGCGACGAAGTCGTTCGTCATCAGCTACGGGCGTGGACTCGCCTTCGAGCTGCGCAAGGCGGGCGTGTCCGTCACCGTCTTCGCGCCCGGCGGCATCGCCACGGAGATGCTGTCGGTGTCCGGACTGGACCGGAAGTTCAAGGCGGGCGACGTGGGCATCATGTCCGCGGAGGCCTGCGCGCGCACCGCCGTGGAGGCGTTCGTGCACCGCCGCGAGCTCTCCGTGCCCGGCGTCCTCAACCGCTTCCTCTCCACGATGATGAAGCTCTTGCCCCACGGCTTCATGATGGGGCGCTCGGCCGCGCTGTACGAAGGCGCGCTGCCGAAGGAGCCGCCCGCGCCGTGACCCCAGCGCGGGCGGTGCACCCGGGCCTCAGGCCAGCTTCACCCGCGCCGCCTTCAGCCTGCCCACCTGCACGGTGTACTCGCCGGCCCCCAGCTCCGCCTTGGGGTCGGTGACCTTCTCACCGTTCACGCGGACGCCGCCCTGGGTCATCAGCTTGCGCGCCTCCGTGGCGGAGGCCACGAGCTTCGTCTCCGGCAGCAGCTTCGTCACCAGCAGCTTCTCCGCGCCCGCGAGCGACACCTCCACCTGGGGCAGCTCCTCCGCGGTCAGCTCCTTCTTGGCGAAGCGCTTCTCGAAGTCCTCCGCGGCCTTGCGCCCGGCCTCCGCACCCTGGAAGCGCGAGGCCATCTCCTGCGCGAAGGCGACCTTCGCGACCTTGGGGTGCGCCGCGCCGGACTTCGTCTGCTCCTCCAGCTCCAGCACCTGCTTGAGCGGCATGGAGGAGAGGAGCTTGTAGTACCGCCACATCAGGTCGTCGGTGATGCTCATCAACTTGCCGAAGATGCTGTCCGCCGGCTCGTCGATGCCCACGTAGTTGTCCAGGCTCTTGGACATCTTGTCGCCCGTGATGACGCCGTCCACGAGCTTCGCGTCCAGCCCCTCCAGGATGGGCCCCGTCATGATGACCTGCGGCTCCAGGCCCGCGTCCTTCATCAGCTGACGGCCCACGCCCAGGTTGAAGAGCTGATCCGTCGCGCCCAGCTCCACGTCCGCCTTCAGCGCCACGGAGTCATGGCCCTGCAAGAGCGGGTAGAGGAACTCGTGCAGGGAGATGGAGCGGTTCTCCCGGTAGCGGGTCTTGAAGTCGTCGCGCTCCAGCATGCGCTGCACGGAGTAGCGCGAGGCCAGGCGGATCATCCCCTCGGTGCCCAGCGCGTCGAGCCACTCCGAGTTGAACTTCACCACCGTCTTGTCCGGGTCCAGGACCTTGAAGACCTGCTGCTTGTACGTCTCCGAGTTGACCTTCACCTCGTCGCGGGTGAGGGCCGGCCGGGTCGCGTTCTTGCCGGTGGGGTCGCCAATGAGGGCGGTGAAGTCACCGATGAGGAACACCACCGTGTGGCCGAACTCCTGGAAGCGCCGCATGCGCGTGAGCAGCAGCGAGTGGCCCAGGTGCAGGTCGGGACGGCTGGGGTCGAAGCCCGCCTTGATGACCAGCGGCTTGCCCTTGTCATACGAGCGCTGGAGCTTCTTCTTGAGGTCCTCCGGCACCTGCAAATCCACGGTGCCGCGAGTGACTTCTTCGTACTGCTCTTCGGGGGTCGCCTTGCGCAGTGCGTCCGGGTTCATGGCGCCGCGGACAGTACCCAAAAAAGACGACGGGCAGGGCAGGACTTCTCAAGTCCGCCCCACCCGTGAAGGTCCAGTCGTCAGCCTGACGACTCAGGTGTCCAGGAAGTCGAAGCTGCGGCACAGGCCGCGCAGCGTCTGGCTCTCCGTGACGATCTGGTCCATGTCCACGTCGTCGTTCGTCGTGGGCAGCGCCTGGACGATCTGGTCGTTGAAGGCCAGACCCACCCGGCGGCTGCGCGAGCTGGCCGCCTTGAGGGTGGCGTCGTAGTAGCCACCGCCACGTCCCAGCCGCTTGCCGTCCGGGCTGAAGCCCAGACCGGGCACCACGAACAGGTCGATCTGATCCACGGCAATCAGGTCCGAGGAGTTCGTGGGCTCGCGGACGCCCAGGCGTCCCGGCTCCAGCTCACTCTCTGACTTGATGGCCCGGAAGGCCAGGATGCGCCCGTGCACATGGGACAGCGGGTAGCAGACGATCTTCTCGTCCTGCAGCGCCGCGATGAGGATGTCCCGCGTGGGCACTTCACCCCGGATGGGGGCGTAGAGCGCCACCGTCCGTGCCTTCTGATAATAGGGGGATGCCAGGAATCGAGACTGGACCTTGAGGCCTCGCTCGTCGATGAGGTCATTGGTCATCGCCTTGCGGCGCGCCGTGAGCTCCTCACGAAGCGTTACCTTCTTCTCCGCCGCCGCCGCCACCGTATCCGCCGCCGTCTCGCTCACCGCCGCCGCTCCAAAGAAAGAGTCCCCCGCCGAGCCGTGTGTCCAGCGTCCATTGAACCCTTAGAAGCCAGGTGGGGACCGAAATCATGTCACCGCAGGCTTCCCTCATCCCCGGTGAAGGGGGAGGGCTTGCACATGGCGACCGAAACGGACCCCGGAATGGACGTATCGGTTCGAATTTCTGCTGGGCATCACGCACCCCGCAGGGAACAGACCTTTTACTGCTCAAATCCCGCTACAAGTCCTTAGAATCACTGGGAAAATCCCAGGGCGTTCTGGGAAAATGATAAGGATGGAGAAGCGTGCGGTCAAGCCGTCCTCGCGCGTTTACAAGCCGCCCCGTGGACTTCTATGATGCCCGGGTCCCCGACATGTCGCTCCCGACCCCAACATTGGCTCTCGCGGCGGTAGCCTGCCTCGCCTCCGGATTCGCCTGGGCGGGTCCGCAGCTGAACAGTACCTACCAGGGAGATGCCTTCGGCCCCATCGAGTTGCGCTCGGACGGGGAACATCTGACTGGCACGGCGCCGGCCGGAGGACCCTGCCAGCGCCCGGTCGCCGAGCAGATCCTCAATGGTGACTTCCAGGGCAACGTCTTCCTGGGGGAGATCACGCTCTGTCAGACGGGGGACACCTGCACCCCGTCCCGGAGCTTCCCGGTGATGCTCGTCTACAACGTGGAGGAGCGGGCGCTGGGCGGCGTGGTGAAGCTGGAGCCCGGGTGCGAGTCTCCGGCGCTGGGCAAGAACGGGATGCTCGTGCTGCGGGCGCCGGAGCAGGGGGCGGTGCTGACGCCCGTGTCGGCGCATGCCCCCGAGCAGCGTCAGGCGCAGGCTCCGGCGCAGGTTCCGCCGTCCGGTGGGGCCGCGCAGGTGGCGCAGCAGCGCCGGGTGGAGCCGGTGGACGTGGCGGCCACGTTGAAGCTGGGGCAGGCGGCCCTGCTGGCGCAGAACCCCATCACGGCCTCGCAACACTTCCAGCTGGTGCTGTCCCAGGAGAAGGAGAAGAACAACGCCTGGGCGCTGACGGGCATGGGCGTGGCGCACTTCCTGCGCAAGCAGCAGCCGGAGGCGCTCAAGTACCTGGAGCAGGCGCGCAGCGTGGGCAGTGGCGCGGCCCGGGCGGAGGCCTTCTTCTGGACGGCGTGCGTGAAGCGGGCGGCGCAGGAGTCGCGGCTCGCGCAGGAGGCGCTGCGGCGCGCGCTGGCGGAAGGCTGGTCCCCGCCGGAGGGCAACGTGCTGGTGGAGCGCGAGCTCCAGCAGTTCTCCAATGACGGGACGTTGTACGAGGCGCAGTTGAAGCAGGCCCGCGGCCGCAAGCGGGTCCAGGGTCGTGAGCCGCAAGGAGCTGGAAGCGCCAGCCCGTGAACGCGCCGACCCCCGTGTCGAAGCCCGTCCGGGTCTTCGGCAACTACGAAATCCTGTCGTTGCTGGGCAAGGGCGGCATGGCCGAGGTGTACCGCGCGCGCGTGCGCTCCGGTCCGTACGAGGGCTGGACGGTGGCGCTCAAGCGGCTGCTCCCCGCGCTCACCCGCGACCCGGCGTCGGTGGACCTCTTCCGCCGTGAGGCGCAGCTGTCGCGCCAGCTGGACCATCCGAACATCGTGAAGGTGTTGGACGCCGGGATGCTGGACGACGTGTCCTTCCTGGTGATGGACCTGGTGGACGGGCGCGACCTGGGCCACATCCTGCGCCGGTGCAAGGCGCGCGGGATTCCGCTCCCCCTCGACTTCGCGGTGTACCTGGCCAAGGTGCTGCTGGAGGCGCTCGCGTACGCGCACACCGCCACCGGCCCGGACGGAACGCCGCTGGGCATCGTCCACTGCGACGTGTCCCCCTCCAACCTGTTCATCTCGCGGGTGGGGGAGATCAAGCTGGGCGACTTCGGCGTGTCGCGCGTGCTGGTGGACGGGAAGCTCCAGGGCGGCGAGGTGCTGGGCAAGCCGTACTACCTGTCCCCGGAGTCACTGCAGGGCGCCGTCACCCCGGAGGCGGACCTGTGGGCCGCGAGCGTGGTGCTCTACGAGCTGCTCACGCTGGGCCGGCCCTTCGTGGGCACGACGCCAGAAGAGGTCTTCGCGGGCATCCTGTCGCGCAAGTACCGGCTCTTGAGCTCCGTGCGTCCGGACATCCCGCAGGCGCTGGACGCGGTGCTGGCGCGCGCGTTCGCGGAGAACCCCGAGGACCGCTTCCCGTCCGCGGAGGAGTACGCGAAGGCCCTGTCACCGCACTTCGACGAGAACGTGGGCACGCCCCTGGCCATCGCGGCGGTGGTGCGTGGCCTGTTCGGCACCACGGACGAGATGCCCGCGTACCGCAGCCCGCCGCCCAGCAACGGCCCTTCCGACGGCTCCCCCGACGGCAACGGGTAGGCGGGCGGGCAGGGCCCTGGCGCGTGGCCTCCCGGACGGTGGAGCCCGCTGCGGCGCCTGCCCCGGATGATGACCTTTCCTCCCGCGAACATGCACCGGGAGGAATCCATGGCGACCGAGCGAAAGCAGCAGCAGCCCGAACAGGACCCGCCCACCCGCGAGACGCGGCACGGCGAAGAGCGGCGTCCGCCCAAGGCCGATGAGGCCAAGGAGGGGATGCCCGGCTACGGGCAGCCCGACCCGGAGGTCCGCGAGAAGAACCTGCCCGAGCAGAAGTGGTGATCAGCCCAGCGCGCGCACGAGGGGGACGTGGGTGCGGAGCGCTTCCACCACGCGCTCCACCTCCGCGCGCGTGGTGGAGGGGCCCAGGCTGAAGCGCAGGCTGCCGCGCGCCTCGGCGGGAGTCAGGCCCATGGCGCGCAGCACGTGGGACGGTGAGAGCGTCCCGGACGCGCAGGCCGCTCCCGACGAGACGCGGATGTCCTCCAGGTCCAGCGCCATCAGCAGCGCCTCGCCCTCCACGCCGTCGAAGCGCAGGTTGCTGGTGTTGGGCACGCGGGGCGCGAGGGCTCCGTTCACCGTCACCCCGGGCAGATGCTGGAGCACCTGCTGTTCGAAGGTGTCTCGAAGGGCCGCCACCCTCGCGGCGGTTTCGGATTGATCTGCGGAGGCCAGCTCCAGGGCCAGCGCCAGGGCCTCGGCGTAGGGCACGTTCTGCGTGCCTCCGCGCCGGCCTCCTTCCTGGTGCCCGGGCGTCAGCGCCCGCACGTCCACGCCCTTGCGCACCACGAGCACGCCCACGCCCTGGGGGCCGCCGAACTTGTGCGCGGAGAGGGAGAGGAGGTCCGCGTCCACTTCGCGCAAGGTGAGCGGCACCTTGCCCGCGGCCTGCACGGCGTCCGTGTGGAAGAGGATGCCGCGCTGACGGCATGCGCGCGCGGTCTCCGCCACCGGCTGAAGCACGCCCGTCTCGTTGTTGGCCCACATCAGCGAACACAGCGCGGTGTCCGGCGTGAGCGCCTCCAGCACGGACTCCAGCGGCACGCGGCCGTCGGAAGCGGGGGACAGCCGCACCACCTGGGCGCCGTCCTTCTCCAGCTGCGTGAGCGCCCCCAGCGCCGCCGGGTGCTCCACCGTGGTGGACACGACGCGGCGGCGCTCCTTCACCGGCCGGGCCGCGTACGCCCCCATCAGCGCGAGCGCATCCGCTTCGCTGCCTGACGCGGTGAAGGTGATCTCCTTCGGCTCACAGCCCAGGACGCGCGCCACCTTCGCTCGCGCCGCGTCCAGCCGGGCCCGGGCCTCGCGCCCTCCGCCGTGCACGCTGGACGCGTTGCCGAAGCCGCCCTCCGTGAAGGCCCGCGCGAGCAGCGCGCCCACCTCCGCGCGCACCGGCGCGGCGGCGTTGTGGTCCCAGTAGATCACGTGTCCTGCGCGGACAGCAGCGACTTGGGCCGCTCATCGGCGACGCCGAAGGCCTCGATGAAGCGCGACACCACCTCGCGCTTGAGCGCCTTGCGCTTGTTCGCGCTGCCGGACAGGGGCAGCCGCGCGCCCGCCATGCTGCCGTGGCCGCCGGACGAGCCGCCCAGGTCCTCGCACAGCTCGCGGATGAGGCGGCCCGCGTTCATGCGCCGGTCCTTCACGCGCAGGCTCAGGAAGAGCTGGTTGCGGAACGTCCCGTAGGCCAGGGACCACTTCATCCCCTCGAGGTACATCATCCGCTCGGCGACCTCCGCCACCATGTCCGGGGAGTAGACCTCCTCCAGGTCGGTGATGATGGCGGTGCCGTAGACCTTCGCCTTCTCGATGGACGTGTGGAACAGCTGGAAGAAGCGCGCGGGCAGCTCCGGGTGTTCAATCTGTCCCAGCAGCTGCTTGTCGCAGCGGGGGAACAGCCACAGGTAGCTGTCCACGTCCGTCTGGGTCGTCTCACGGCCCAGGTCCCGCGTGTCCGCCTTGATGCCGTAGAAGAGCGCGGTGGCGATGTCCACGGACGGCTCCAGCCGGGCGGCCCGCAGGTACTCCACCAGCATCGTGGAGGTGGCGCCGAAGTCTCCGCCCACGTCCGCGAAGGGGGCCAGCAGGCTCTCCTCGCGCAGCGGGTGGTGGTCCACCACCAGGTCCGCGCGGTAGCGCGCCGGCAGCGAGTGGTTGCGCACCGGCGGCTGTGTGTCCACCAGACCGAAGAGGTCGTACTGGCTGAAGTCGATCTGCGACACGTGCGACACCGGCAGCCGCAGCACGCGCACGAAGGCGACGTTCTCCGCCCGGCCGATGATGCCGCCGTAGCCCACGTGGGCCTCGATGCCGGCCTTGTGCTCCAGGAGGTGGGCGAGCGACACCGCCGCCGCCATGGAGTCGGGGTCCGGGTTGTCGTGCGTCAGGATGAGCGCCCGGCGGTGGCCCTTGGCCACCTGGAGCAAGCGGCCCAGCTTGTCGGCGGCGGGCAGCTTCGCCAACCGCGCTGGCGGAGGCTCCGTGAGCTCGCTCCCGGCGGGAAGCTGGGTGCGGCGGCTTTGGAGGGTCGGGGTCACAGGCATGGGGACTCTTCTTTTACTTCCTCCGGCACAGGGATTCGAGAAGTCGGATGTTCTCCCCGTAACGTTCCGGAAAGGGTGTTTCCAGCACCCCAATGGTGTCGACGAACCGTTCATCCTTCATGAGGCAGCGGAAGGCCGTCAGTCCGATTGCCCCCTTGCCCGGTTCCTCATGCCGGTCCACCCGGCAACCCAGATCTTTCTTGCAATCGTTGAGGTGGAAGGCACGGACCCGGTGCAGGCCCACGCGCCGGTCGCATTCCTCCATCACCGCCGCGTAGCCCTTCGCCGTCCGCAGGTCGTACCCCGCCGCGAACAGGTGGCACGTGTCCAGGCAGACCGCCAAGCGCGCTTCGTCCGCGACGCGGGAGAGCAGCTCCTCCAGGTGTTCGAAGCGCCAGCCCAGCGCGTTGCCCTGGCCCGCGGTCACCTCCAGGCAGACGCGGGCCTGGAAGCCGGGGCAGCGGCGGTGCACTTCGTCCAGCCCCTCGGCGATGAGCTGGAGGCCGCGCGCCACGTCCGGGTGCGAGCCGGGGTGGAGGATGAGCAACGGGATGCCCAGGCGCTCACAGCGGGTGAGCTCCTCGGTGACGCACGCGAGCGACTTCTCGCGGGCCTCCGGCGCCTCACCGGCCAGGTTCACCAGGTAGCTGCCGTGGGCGATGACGGGCAGGCCCGTGCGGCGGGCCTCGGCGCGGAAGGCTTCGGCCTCCGTGTCCGTCAGCGCGGGGGCGCTCCAGCCCCGCGCGTTCTTCGTGAAGATCTGCAGGGCGCGGGCGCCGTGCGCTTCGGCTCGCTGGAAGGCCTGGCTCACGCCGCCAGCGATGGATTCATGAGCCCCGATGCGCACGGCTTCGACGTCGTCTCTCTCGTGACTACTCGACGGTCTTGTACTTGCGGCCCAGGTCGCGGAAGTACTTCACGCCGTTGTCGAGCGAGTTCTCCATCGCGTCCATCAGCACCGTGCGGAACGTGGCCACGGGCGCGCGGAAGGACTCGTAGTAGCGCTGCCGGTCGATGGAGTGGATGACCGCGGGCATGTAGTTGTTGCGCAGCAGGATGAGGTTGCTGCACATGCGCCCCACCTTCCCGCTGTGCTCGGTGAAGGGGAAGATCTGCAGGAACTCGTGCTGCACCACCGCCGCCTGCTTGATGGGGTGGAACTCGCGGAACTCCGCGCTGGCGGTGTGGTCCACGAGCTTCTCCAGCCGGGCCTGGATCTTCGCGGGCTGGGTGATGTCGTGGAAGTAGGTGCGGTGCAGGGGCATGTCCTTGCGCAGCCCCGCGCGGTCGCGCTCCTTGGCCAGCTCCTTCTCCGTGCGCTCGCGGCGCTCCATGCGCGCACGCTCCGCCAGCGCTTCCGGCGTGTTGCCCAGGAAGAGGTCGTGCATGCGCTTGATGGTGGTGAGCGTGAGCGCGGACTGCTTCTTCGCGCCCGCGGCCTCCTCGCGGATGAAGTCCGCCACCGCCTTGTGGTTGCGGATCTCCAGCACCACCGGGATCATGGAGGCTTCCGCCGCGGTGCGCGCGGGGAAGAGCGCGGCCATCAGCTCCTGGTGCGTGTACACGACGCCTTCGAGCGCTGCGTCGTGGTAGATCCACGACATCTCGAAGCGGTCGAGGTACTCACGTGCTGGCTGCTTGCCCTTGTAGATTTCAAGGTACTCGCGCAGCTGCTCGTTCTTCTCGTCGATGTCCTGGTAGCGTTCCTTCACGGACTGCGGCTCCTTCTCGCTCCGGCCCGCCCCGGGCGCTGATTCTCTAGAGGCTGCGCCGGGAGGTACAACGGCACGCGGAGTCTAGAAATTCCGCGCGGTTGGAACAAATAAAACCTGACTAGAGATTCACCAGGAACACTTCGCACGCCTGGTCGAGCAGGTCTTTTGAAAGGGCTGGCGGGATTTGCCGGTATCGGGCCGCGTCCCGGATGAGTGACACGAGGTCCCGGGGGTGGCAGGAGCGCATCTCCATGCTCCGGGGCTTGTAGTAGTGCTCCACCAGGTAGGTGATGGCCTGGTCCACGTAGGGGATGCCCGCCGCCTCGCACACCCGGCGGAAGATCTCCCGGTAGGACTCCTCGTCCGGATTGCCCACTTCAATCTTGTACTTGATGCGCCGCAGGAAGGCCTCGTCCACCAGCTCCTTGGGGTCCAGGTTGGTGGAGAAGACCAGGAGCTGATCGAACGGAATCTCGAACTTCTTGCCGGTGTGCAGGGTGAGGAAGTCCACCCGCTTCTCCAGCGGGACGATCCACCGGTTGAGCAGGTCCGTGGGGTGGACCTTCTGGCGGCCGAAGTCGTCGATGAGGAGCATGCCGCCGTTGGCCTTCACCTGGAACGGCGCCTCGTAGAAGCGGGTGCTCTCCGAGTAGATGAGGTCCAGCGTCTCCAGCGTCAGCTCGCCGCCCACCACCACGGCGGGGCGCCGGCAGAGCGACCAGCGCTTGTCCATTTCGAAGGTCTGCCGGCGGCCGTTGCCGTCGCGGCCCATCTCCAGCGGTACGGCCGTGTGGATGATGCTGTCGAAGACCTTGATGATCTGGTTGTCGATTTCCAGGCAGTGGGGGACGAACACCTCCCCGCCGAACATGTGCGAGATGGCCTCCGCCAGGCTCGTCTTGCCGTTGCCCGGGGGCCCGTAGAGGAACAGGGAGCGGCCGGAGTTCACCGCCGGGCCCAGCTTGTCCATCAACTCCGCGGAGACGGTGAGGTGGCCCAGGGCGGCGACCAGGTCCTCCTGGCCCACGACGGGCGTCTCCTCCGTCTGGCTGCTGATGAGGGCGTTGTACTGCTCGATGGGGACGGGGGCCGGGCCCACGTAGGTGGAGCGGGAGAGGGCGTCGCGGGCGTACTCGCGGCCCTTCTCCGTGAGGGCGAACTCCACGGACGCGCGGCCAAAGCCCTTGCCGCCGCGCAGGTCCACGAGCTTCTCCGCGGCGAGGAAGTCCACCACGTGCTCGACGACGCCGGACCAGGGCAGGCACATGCTCTCCGCGATGGCCATGCCCGTGCCGGTGCCGGCGTAGTACAGGAACTTGAGGCCCAGGTCCGCGAGCAGACCCATCCTCAGGCCCGTGTCCTCCAGCGACTTCGGCTCCGCGGGAGCGATGTCGAGGACGGAGGGGTTCTCCAGCTTGAACGGATTGTCTTCGTACGCGTAGCCGGCGGGAGGCATCGGGTACGGGTTCTACCCGATTCCCCCGTCCGCCGGGACTTCACGTCCAACGACTGTCCTCAAACGTAGGTCAGCCAGTCCGCATAGCGGGCTTCCTGGCCCCGCACGACGCGGAAGTACATGTCCTGGACGAACCGGCTGATGGGGCCGGGCTTGCCGTCGCCCACCTGGCGGTTGTCCACCTCGCGCACGGGGGTGATCTCCGCGGCCGTGCCGGTGAAGAAGACCTCGTTGCAGATGTAGAGGGCGTCACGGGTGACGGTGACCTCCTCGATGGTGGTGTGGCCGGCGTCGCGCAACAGCTTGAGCACCGTGTCGCGGGTGATGCCGTCCAGGACGGGGGACGAGAGGGGCGGCGTCTTGATGACGCCCTTCTTGTTCACCATGAAGATGTTCTCGCCGGAGGCCTCCGCGACGAAGCCGCTGACGTCCAGGAGGATGGCCTCGTCATAGCCGGCGAGCACCGCCTCGCGCTTGGCGAGGATGGAGTTGACGTACTGGCCGGTGATCTTCCCGCGCACCATGTTCACGTTCACGTGGTTGCGCGTGAAGGAGCTGACCTTGGCGCGGATGCCCTCCTTCATGCCCTTGTCGCCCAGGTACGAGCCCCAGTCCCAGGCGGTGATGCCCACGCGGGTGGGGTTCACCGCGCCCAGGCCCATGGCGCCATCGCCCATGAAGGCGACCGGGCGCAGGTAGGCGCCGTTGGCGAACTGCGCCTTCTGCTTGCGCAACAGCTCCAGCGTGGCCTCCACCAGCTCGTCTTCGCTGTAGGGCATCTGCAGCATGATGATGTGCGCGGAGTCGAGCAGGCGGCGGATGTGCTCGCGCAGCCGGAAGACGGCGAGCCGGCCATCGTGGGTCTTGTAGGCGCGGATGCCCTCGAAGACGCCCAGGCCATAGTGGAGGGCGTGCGTCATCACGTGCACGTTGCCCTCGTCCCATTTCATCAGCTTCCCATCGAGCCAGATGTGTTCGGCGCGCAGCACGGTGGATGAGGTCGAGCTCATCGGGAAGTACCTCTCGGGCAAGGGGTGGGACGGCCTGGGACTTGTACCCAGGGCCACTGCACACGCAAAGCGTGAAACGCCAACGAATGGCGTTCCGTGGCCCTTCCCGCGCGCCGCCCTGCGTCAGGCCTGGGCGATGGTGGGCAGGTTGGCGCGGGCCTTCTCGATGTCGCCCTCGTATTTGAGGACGAGGTTGAGCGTGGCCGCGACGACGTCCGCGCTGAGTGCTTCGGCGTTGAGCAGCGCCAGGCTCTGCGCCCAGTCGAGCGTCTCGCTGATGGACGGGGCCTTCTTCAAGTCGAGCGCGCGGATGGCGGCCACGGCCTCCACGACCTGCTCGGCCAGCACCTGGGGGACCTCCGGCAGGCGTGAGCGGACGATTCGCAGCTCGCGCTCCCGGTCCGGGAAGTCGATGTGCAGGTGGAGGCAGCGGCGCTTGAGCGCGTCGGACAGCTCGCGGGCGTTGTTGCTGGTGAGGATGACGCGGGGGATGTGCTTCGCCCGGATGGTGCCCAGCTCCGGCACCGTGACAGCGTTGTCAGAGAGGACCTCCAGCAGGAAGGCCTCGAACTCCGGATCCGCCTTGTCGATTTCGTCCACCAGCAGCAGGGATGGCGTGTCCGACAGCTGGGCCTGGAGGATGGGGCGGGGCAGGAGGAAGCGCTCGGAGAAGAACACCGCGTCACCGGACGCGAGCCGGTCCGCGGCCTCCGCCAGCGTGGACGTGCCCTGGGTCAGCTCGCCAATCTTGTCCTTGAGCAGCTGGGTGTAGAGCAGCTGCTTGGCGTACTCCCACTCGTAGAGGGCCTTGGCCTCGTCCAGTCCCTCGTAGCACTGGAGGCGGATGAAGCCGCGGTCCAGCGCCTGCGCCAGGGCCTTGGCCAGCTCCGTCTTGCCCACCCCCGCCGGGCCCTCCACCAGGATGGGCTTGCCCATCCGGTCCGCCAGGAACACCGCCGTGGCGATTTCGGGCGACGACAGGTAGCCCACCGCCTCCAGGCGACGCGCCGCGTCCTCCACGCTGGTGAACGAGCGAATCTCCGGAGTCAGTTGAGGGGGGCTCACAGCCGTCAACTTAACCGACGGTTTCCCGCCGACTGCGGCAAAAATGCCAGGGTTGTGGGGGCGCCGTCCGCACTCTTGAGGGCCGTGGGAGCTGTAACCCTGCGGAATCAGGGTGCGTAATTATTTTCGCACCGTGGGCACGTACCGTGCATCGAAGCGTGCGTATCTCAGGACGACGAGGTCGCGGGTCATGTGGGCGTGGCTGAAGCTGGCGATGGCGGTGCTGGTGGTGGTGATGCCGGGGGGCTTTCCCCTCGTGCTGGCGTACATCGCGACGCGGACATTGCTGGAGCGCTGGCGGCAGGCGCAGGCGCAGGCCCGCGAAGAGGGCCGTCCGGTGTCGGTGGTGCGGGACGTGGTGGGCGCGCTGCACTTCCGGGACCTCATCCGTGAGGCGCGGGCGGCCACGGCGCTGTAACCGGCAGCAGCCGTCTTGAGATGGACGAAGGGCCCGGCACTCCCAGGAGTGCGCGGGCCCTTGTCGTTTCCGGTGCAGCGGGGAGGGCTACTTGTCGAGCTCGTCGACGAGCGCCGTCCAGTCGTCCTCGCCGCCTTCGGGGGCGGTGGGCAGCTGCATCACCATGGTGCGCTCCGGGGCCTCGTCGTCCACGGGGACGGGAGTGGGGGCGGCCTTCTTCGCGGCGGGCTTGGCGCCGGCCTTCGCCGGGGGCTTCGCGGCGGCCGGGATGACCGGGTTCGCCTGGACCGTGGCGGCCAGGTGCTCGTCCTCGGTGGCCTTGGCGCCCTTCGCGGCGGGCGCGGCGGCGGCCGGGGCCTTGGTCTTGTAGCGGGCCAGCTCCAGCTCCGCGACCTTGAGCGCCTTGCTCTTCTCCTGGACGGAGGTCTGGAGGCGGGCGACCTCCTGGGCCTTGATGGCTTCGCGGCGCTCGAGCTCCGCCTTCTGCTTGGCGTTGAGGTCCTCCAGCTCCTTGGCCTGACGGGCCTCCAGGTCCTTGCGGTCCTTCTGCGCCGTGGCGAGCTTCGCGGCCGCTTC
Organism: Corallococcus aberystwythensis; assembly: GCF_003612165.1. Classification (GTDB taxonomy): domain Bacteria; phylum Myxococcota; class Myxococcia; order Myxococcales; family Myxococcaceae; genus Corallococcus; species Corallococcus aberystwythensis. The sequence continues at coordinate 44,855 of NZ_RAWK01000029.1, forward strand.
GTTGGCCTTGGTCTCCGCCGCGGCGACGCGGGCGTTGAGGTCCTTCTCCGCGCGGGCGCGGGTGCTCTGGGCGTTCTCCAGCGCCAGCTCCAGGTCCTGGGCCTTCTTGGTGCGGGCCTGCAGCTGGGCCTGGGCGTCCTTGAGCTTCGTCTCCGTGTCGGCCGCGAACTTCTGGGCCTCCTGGGAGAGCTGCGCGATGCGCTGATCCGCCTTGGCGAGCTTCGCGGCGAGGTCGTCGGCCTGCTTCTTCGCCTCGGCGGCGGCGGCCTGCGCCTGCTGGGCCTGCGCTTGCGCCTGGGCCTGGGCCTGCTGGAGCTGCCCGGCCAGTCCGTCGCGCTCGCTGGTGAGCTTCTTCGCCTGCTGCGAGGCCTGCTGCAGCTGCGCGTCGCGATCCGCGATGCCCTTGCGCGCGCCGTCCAGCTCGCCGGAGACGTTGCCCAGCTGCTGGTGGAGCGCGTCCGCCTGCTTCTTCGCCTCGGCGGCCTGGGCCTCCAGCTGGCCTTCCAGCTGCTTGACCTGGTCCGTGCGGGTGGCGACCTCGCGGTTGAGCACCTCCGCCTGACGCATCTTCTCCTGCGTCACGTGCGTGAGCTTGCGGAGCGTGTCCGACAGCTCCTTGCCCTTGGTGTCGACCTCGTTCTGGAGGAGCTCCTCACGGCGCTGCGACTCGTGGGTGAGCGTCTGGAGGCGGTCCTCCAGGTCGTGCCGCGCGTCCTCCGTCTGCGCGAGCTTGGAGGACAGCTGCGTGACTTCCGACACGCGGGTGCCCAGCTCGTGCTTGGTGACGATGAGCTGTTCGGCCAGGTCCTCGCCGTTGGCCTGGGCCTCGGTGAGCTGGCGCGTGAGCTCCGCCTGCATGCTGGCGGCGGTCTGGCGGGACTGCGCGTGGGCCTGCTCTTCGCGGGCCAGGACGTCCTGCGTGCTGGCCAGCTGGCCCTGCGTGTCGGCCAGTTGCTGCGACGTGGCGTTCAGCTCGGCGAACAGGTTGTCGCGCTCGCCGGTGAGGGCGTTGATGCGCGCGGTGGTCTCCTCCGCGAGCGACGCGTGGGCGGTGCGCTCCGCGTCGTAGAGCCCCTGCGTCTCGGACAGGTCCGCGCGCAGCTGGCCAATCTGGCCGGTGAGGTCCTGCTCCAGCGCGTCCTTCGTCTGGTGGAGGGCCTGCAGTTCGGCGATGCGCGCGTCGCGCTCTTCGGTGGTGCGGGCCAGGAGGCCGTTGGTCTCCTGGAGGATGTCGCGCGTCTCGTTGAGCTCCGCGTCCAGCTCATCACGGTGCGAGGTCACCTTCGCCAGGTCGCCACGCGTCGTCTCCAGGGTCTCCTGGGTCTGCGTGAGCGTCTGGCTGGTGGCCTCCAGCTCACCGCGCGTCTCCGCGAGGGTGCCTTCGGTGCTGGACAGCGTCGCCTGCGTGTCGGCGAGCGTGCCTTCCGTGCGCGCCAGCGTGCCCTGCGTGTCCGCGAGGGTGGCCTCGGTGCGCGCCAGGGTCGTGCTGGTGACTTCCAGCTCGCTCAAGGTGGACGCGAGCGTGCCTTCCGTCTGCGCGAGCTTGGACTGGGTCTCCGTCAGCGTCTGGCTGGTGGCCTCCAGCTCGCCGCGCGTCTCCGCGAGCGTGCCTTCGGTGCTGGAGAGCGTGGCCTGCGTGTCGGAGAGGGTCTGGCTCGTGGCCTCCAGCTCACCGCGCGTGGTGGAGAGCGTCTCCTCCGTCTGCGCGAGCCGGGACTGGGTGTCCGCGAGGGTCTGGCTCGTCGCCTCCAGCTCGCCGCGCGTCTCCGCCAGCGTGCCTTCGGTGCTGGCGAGGGTGCCCTGCGTGTCGGCGAGCGTGGTCTCCGTGCGCGCCAGCGTGTCCTGCGTCTGCGCGAGGGTGGCCTCGGTGGTGGCCAGCGTCTGGCTGGTGGCCTCCAGCTCGCCGCGCGTGGTGGAGAGCGTCTCCTCCGTCCGGGCGAGCGTCGTCTGCGTCTCGGAGAGCTGCTGGCTGGTGGCCTCCAGCTCGCCGCGCGTCTCCGCGAGCGTGCCCTCGGTGTTGGAGAGCGTGTTCTGCGTCTCGGAGAGCTGCTGGCTGGTGGCCTCCAGCTCGCCGCGCGTCTCCGCGAGGGTGGCTTCCGTGCTGGAGAGCGTGCCCTGCGTCTCGGTGAGCTGCTGGCTCGTGGCCTCCAGGTTGCCGGTCAGCTCGGAGATGCGCGCGTCGCGGTCGGAGACGTCGGTCTGCAGGCCCTCGATGGTGGTGTCGCGCTGGGCGACGGTGTCCTCGAGCGAGGCCACGCGCGCGGAGAGCTGTTCGCCCTGACGCTGGGCCGCGTCCAGCTGCTCGGTGAGCGCCTGGATCTGTCCGTTGAGGTCCGCCTCCAGGGCGTCCTTCGCGGCGCGCAGGTCCTCCAGCTGGCTGGTGAGGTCCTGCTCCAGCGCGTCCTTGGCCTGCTGGAGCGCCTGGATCTCGCCGTTCAGCTCGTTCTCGCGGTCCTCCAGGTGCGTCTTGACGGCCTCGACTTCGCCTTCCAGCTCACCGATGCGCTCGCGGTGCTGCTGGATGGTGGCGTTGAGCTCCGCCTCGCTGTTCTCGTTGCGGGCGATGGTCTCCTGCAGCTCGCGGTCGAGCGAGGAGATCTTCCCGTCCCGCTCCTCCACGCGCTGCGTGAGGTCCGCCTCCAGGGCGTCCTTGTCCAGCCGCAGCTGGTCCCGCTCGCCGGTGACGCGCGCGATGTCGGACTCCAGGTCCGCCACCTGCTGCGTGAGGCGCTGCTCCAGGGCGGCGCGCTCGGCGTTGAGGCGTTCAATCTCCGCGTCCGAACGGCTGGCGTGCTCCTCCGCGGTGGTGGCCCGGGCCTCCAGGCCGCGCACGGTGGCGTCGCGCTCCTGCTCGGTCTGGGTCAGCCGCTCCTGGAGGGCCTGCAGCTCACCGTCGAGCTCCGCGTAGCGCTGGTCGCGCTCGCTGACGGTGCGGGACAGCTCGGACTCGAACTGGTCACCGCGCTCGCGCAGCTGGAGGATGTCCGCCTCGTTGGTGCGGACGGTGTCCTGGAGCTTCTGCTCCTTGACCTCGAACTCCAGCGTGACGACGCCGAGGTGCTTCTCCAGCTTGTCGTATTCGTTGCGCCAGTTCTCCAGGTCCGTGCCGCGCCGGGCCAGCTCCTCGTCGCGGAGGTTGACCTCCTTGCGCAGGACGTTGATGTCCTTCTCCTTGGAGGCGACGACCTCGATGAGGTCCTTCTCCGAGGAGAACTTCTGGAGGAGCAGGTCGTCGACGGTGGCGCCGTGCTCGCGCTCCTTCTGGACGATGGACTGCTGCGCGTCGTTGAAGCGCCGCAGCAGGTCGTCCACCTGCATCTTCAGGCCCTGCAGCTCCACGTCCTTCTCGTGGAGGCGGTCCTCGACGGAGAGCAGCTCGCGCTCGCGGACGCTCCAGATCTCCGACAGTCGCGCCAGCTGGGCTTCGCGCGTCTTCAGCTCGTCCCGGAGGATTTGAATCTTGCCCTCGGGCGTGCCCATCAGCTCGCGGCGCGGGGGCGGGCGCTTGAGCTGGCGCGACTCCGCCAGCAGCTCCGCCTTGCGGTCCGCGATGGACGTGAAGGCCCGGTCCATGAAGGCCTTGTCCTCGTCCGTCATCGCGCTGCGGCGCTCTCGCTTGGGCAGCTTCGGCGGGGCGCCCGTGCGCACGCCGGGCATGGGCGGCGGGGCTTCACGCGGTGCGCCGGAGAGCGCGGCGTCCAGGTCCGCGTCCGTCTCGTCGGAGCCGGGCGGCACGATGCCCGCGCTCATGGAGGCCAGCTCGCCCATCTCGAACGGGATGACGAGGTAGCCGTCCGCGGCGGCCGGCGTCTCACGGTGTTTGTTCAGACCCTCCACCCCGGAATCGGAGGAGAGCAGCAGGACCTTCAGGTTCTGGCCCCACTTGCCCTTTTTAATCTGCCCACAGAGGGCGAATCCGGACTGGTCCGGCAGCTCCGCGCGCACGACCACGAGGTCGGGTCGGCGCTTCTCCAGCTCCCGCTGCGCGTCTGACGCAGTGGTGGCCATGGCCGTGTTGTAGCCCGCGCTCTTGAGCACGGAGGCCATGCTGAGTGCGAAGTCGTTCTGGCTTTCGACGATGAGGACGCGACGCTCCATGAAGCCCTTCACCCAGCAAAAAGTGCAGTGAAAACCGCCACATCCTATCGGGCGGGCGCAAGGCTTGGGAAGTTTCCGAGCAGTGCTCGGTCGGCTGCCTCACGAGTTCTTGCCGCGAACCGCTCCCTGTCCGACAGGGGGGACCGACCCGGGGGACGCGTCCGCGTCCGGATCCCGCCCAGGGAAGTTGGTGGGCGGGATCCGGAC
>NZ_RAWK01000002.1 GCF_003612165.1 Corallococcus aberystwythensis
GCCTCGACCGGGCCTGCTTTGTGGGAGGGGGCATGGTGATACGTTAAGCGTATAACCGCTGTACGGAGCAGCCGTCTACCGACCCCGCTCCCTCTGACGCACTGTCACCTCATCGCGCAGCACCCGAGGTGAACATCATGTCCTTCATTCGCGCCGTACATGGAACCGCCGAGACGGCCCATCCGTTCCAGCCCGTGGCTCCCAGCACATCCCTGTCGAGCGGCCTGCGCCTGCTCCTGGCCACGAGCGCCGGCCTGTCGGTGGCGTCCATCTATTACAGCCAGCCGATGCTGGGGGTGATGGGGGCCAGCATTGGCGCCTCCGACACGGCGGTGGGGCTCGTGCCCATGCTCACGCAGCTGGGCTACGCGCTGGGCATCCTGTTGCTGACGCCCCTGGGCGACCGCTTCGACCGGCGCCGCATCATCCTCATCAAGGCCGGCCTGCTGAGCGTGGCGCTGCTGCTGGGCGGCATGGCCCCGGGCATCACGCTGCTCTTGGGGGTGAGCTTCGCCGTCGGCCTGACGGCGACCCTGGCGCAGGACATCGTGCCCGCCGCCGCGACCCTGGCCCCCGAGCATGAGCGAGGCAAGGTGGTGGGCACGGTGATGACCGGCCTGCTGCTCGGCATCCTCCTGTCCCGCGTCATCAGCGGCGTGGTCGCCGAGCACTTCGGCTGGCGTGCCATGTACGTCGTCGCCGCCGCCAGCGTGGCCTTCATCGGCGTGGCGGCCTGGCGCGGCCTGCCTCGCTTCCACCCCACCAACACGCTCTCGTATGGCGCCCTGCTCGGCTCACTCGCCAGCCTGTGGCGCAGGTACGGCGCCCTTCGCCGGGCGGCGCTGGCGCAGGGGCTCATCTCCATTGGCTTCAGCGCGTTCTGGTCCACCCTCGCCGTGATGCTGCATGGCGCCCCGTTCCACCTGGGGAGCGCGGCGGCCGGGGCCTTCGGTCTGGCGGGCGCGGCGGGAGCGCTGGGGGCGCCCATCGCGGGCCGCATCGCGGATCGCTTCGGGCCGGAGGTGGTCACGCGCCTGGGCGCCGGGATGACGGTCCTCTCCTTCGCCACGATGTTCGCGGCGCCGTGGCTGGAGCCGAACCACCAGCTGTGGCTGATTGGCGCCAGCGCGGTGGGCTTCGACCTGGGGGCGCAGATCACGCTCGTGGCGCATCAGACCATCGTCTTCGGAATCGACCCCGCCGCACGCAGCCGGCTCAACGCGGTGCTGTTCGTCACCATGTTCATCGGCATGTCCATCGGCGCGGCCAGCGGCAGCCTGGTGCTGGCCCGGTGGGGATGGATGGCGGTGACGGCGCTGGCGACGGCCGCCGCGCTCGCGGCCCTGGCGGTCCGCCTGTCCACCGGACCGCGCACGGTCCGGTGAGCAGGTCGCGAAACGCCGCCTTTGCCTACTGCGCGGCCCGCTCGGACAGCAGCCGCACGTTGAGCGCGCCGTTGGCGAAGTACTGGCTGTTCTGCCCCACGCGGTGCTGCTCCAGCCGGCGCTGGAGGTTGACGTCGTAGCGGCCCAGCTTCATCAGCCCGTCGTTGAACCAGCCATCCCCTGCCCCCGTGCCGTCCACGTACTCCGCATACACCTTGGGCGCGGGCCAGATGACGGTGTTGAGCGTCACGACGAACCGGCGGATGTCCGCGTCCGTCCACTCCATGCCCGCGTCGTGGGCCTCCACGACGAAGGCCAGCACGTTGTTGGCGTGCGCCACGTCCTGGCCGGGCTGGACGTTCGTGCCCCACTTCTCACTCCAGAACCAGGCCGTCGGGTGGTCCGGGTTGGGCTCCAGCTGCGCGCGCAGGGACGACGGGAAGTTCGGCATGCCCTGGTTGATGTTGTCGAAGACCTCCAGGTAGCGGGCCTTGTGCCCGGGGTCGGTGGTCATCCGCGACAGGTCCATGGAGATGAAGGCCCAGTGCGCGGCCATGTGCGTGCGGTTGCGATACAGGAAGTCATTCGCCCCGCGCATGAACCACTTCTCGAAGATGTTCTTCTCGGTGAACGCCAGCAACCGGTCGTACTGCCTGCGGTAGACGTCCGCGGCGTAGAGCTCCGGCGTCTCGCGGATGACGCGCAGCAGGCGCGTCACGTAGCGCCAGCAATAGCTCTCATACAGCGGCACCTCGTGCCCGGCCGGCTGCGAGAGCGACGAGGACCAGCCCAGGTACCCGTCCTTGAACTGGCTGTTCGGCAGCGACGCGGAGACGCGGGCGGAGGCCACCAGGTTGTTGACGTAGAGCAGCGCCCGGTCCAGGTACGCCCGCCTCCCGGTGGCCCGGTACATGGCGGTGTTCGCGTCCAGGCCGTAGGCCAGGTTGTAGAAGTCCCAGCTGTCGCGCGAGTGGCTCCAGGGCAGGAAGGTCTGCGTGTGCTCGCGCCCCCACTCATCCACGAACATCCGCTCCCAGACCGCGACGGGACGAAGGTCGGCGGGGGCCGGAGGCACCGCGGGCGGGTTCGCCTCGAGGTCGGGCAACGGATTCGAATCCGCGGGAAGGGGCTGCACTTCGGGGTCTTCAATCCGCCCCATGGCCTCACATGCGCTGCACAAGAGCAGCGCGAACATCAGGACCGGCACACGGAGCCAACAGGAGTGGCATGAGCAGCGGGGGGTCGACATCGGGGGTCCTCGCTTCAGGTCAATGTGGCCTGGAAGGGTATGGACGCCCCGGGACCCGCCCAATGCCCCCCAGGCAACAGACGCGCTTCCAGGACAGGACGCCTACGTGCCCCCCGGAGCCTGCCTCCTCGCGACGTGCTGTCTGGGGTTGGACAGAGGAAGTGTTCAGCGCCGGCTTTCGACACGGGCGTCTGTGCGAAAGTGAAGCCGCTCAGCGGCGCCGCTTGGATGCGGGCTTCTTGGGCGGACGCAGGTCCTGCTTGCTCTTCGGCAGCTTGGGTCCCGAGGCGAGGTCGAACTCGTAGGTGGCGCCGAGCAGGACGCGGAACTGGTAGATCTCCCGCAGGTCCTCGGTGACGGCCACGCCCGCGACGGCCTCCAGCACCAGGCCCGGGAACGCCTCGTGGCGCACCATCGGGAGGATCTCCACCTGCGCGGCGTTGTCCCGCCAGACGGGGGTGATGACGTCCTCGAAGTAGAGGCGGCCCACCACCTCCAGCCCCAGCATCGTGAAGTTGTCCAGGTTGTAGGTCGCCGCGAGCGCGAACTGGACCGCGTCCGGGACATCGAACTCGGGCAGCGCTCCCCGGTCCCGGGTGCCCTGGTGCAGATAGCTGCCATTGAGCATGAAGCGCAGGTCCTTGCCCGCGCGCAGCTCGCCCACGAGGGTGCCCTCATAGTCCCAGGTGCCGTCGGACAGGCTCGGAATGATGCCGTCCTCGTCGCTGGGCCCGGTGGGCAGCGTGACGCGCCCGTAGGCCGCCAGCGCCGCATTGCTCGTCTCCAGGAACGTCCACTGCAAGCCCAGGGGGATGTCACCGAAGGCGACCTTGAAGTTCTCATCGCCGGGAAGCCCCAGCGCCAGCAGCTCCACGTAGAGGTTGGCCTCCAGGTTGTCGACGATGCCGAAGCGCAGGCTGGGGGAGATCTGCTGGTAGGGCTGCGACGCGTCCAGGTCCAGCGCGAAGAAGCCCTGGTAGCGCAGGCCCAGCTCCAGGTTGCCGGCCTTCGTGGTGGACGCGGTGCGCGTCACCATGGCGCGGTAGGGCCTGGCCCCCGCGCTGGACACGGCGAGGAGGGCGGCGAGGAAGACGAGGGGCAGACGGGGGTTCATGCGGCGCGACCCTAGTCGACGCCACGCGGATGGCGCAGGCCGCGAAGCACGCCGGATGCTGAGTGTCGCGGCACCGAAATGTTTCGCGCCTGCTGTCGCCGGGATGCGCGTGGAGCACCTCTACGGACACCCCGGAGACGGGTCATGCGCCTGGATGTGATCGCTTTTGGGGGGCCGGGGTCAGGGATTGGCTGGAGCGTGCCCGCCTCCAGGGAGAACCCCCACCATGTCACACAGGAATCTGGCCCCTCTGGCCACGGCGCTGCTGCTCCTGGCCGCCAGCGCGGCCGAGGCGAAGCAGTGGAGATACGCGGGAATGCACCCGCGCACCGGACAGCCCCGGGACGGGCTGTGCCACCTCGAGGCGCCGCACGTGCACTCCGCCGCGCCGTTGCACGCGGACACGCTCTACCGCACGCGCGACAACGTCCACGTCTTCATCGGTGACCCCACGCCCTTCGGTTACGAGGGCCCCCGGCACTCCTACTATGGGCACCACCCGGTGGTGCTCAACGTGATCGTCAACATCGACGTGGACGTGGACGTGGTGGAGTACTGCTACCACGACGGGCCGCACTACCACGCCTACGAGCCGCCGCCGCGCCAGCAGTTCGTGGACAAGGAGGACGTCCACTTCTACGCCGGCGAGTACCCCGAAGAGTACCGGCGGGAGAACCCGAAGCTGGTGCGGGTCAACACGGTCTATCGCGGCTGGAACGTGCCGCGGCCGGTGGTGGCGTTCGCGCCGCCGCCCCAGTACCACGGCCCCATCATCCAGGTGGGCTTGAACGTGGACGTGGACGTGAAGGTCGGTGGCAGGCCGCCTCCGCCCTCCCGTGAGGTCATCATCATCCGGGACGACGACCATGACGATCACCATGGCCACGACCACGAGCACGGCCATGGTCACGGCCACGGCAAGCACAAGAAGCACAAGCACAAGGGGCGGGACTGAGCATGCGGCGCATGGGATTCGCGCTGGGAGCGTTGCTGGTGGCGGGATGTTCCAGCAACGCGAACGACGTGCTGGACGCGTGGAAGGCGGCGGGTGAGTCGCCCTCCGGTTTCACCGACGTCGGCGAGAAGCTGCCCGGCGGCAAGTGCCAGGCCGGCAAGGTGAGCGGCCTGGAGGCCACGGTGTGCCACTTCGACGGCGCGGAGCAGGCCAAGAAGGCGGAGGAGGCCGGCTGGGCGCTCATCGGCGACGCCGTCGGTTCCACGGTCGTCTCGGGCAAGTGGGTGCTCGTCGTCGCCGATCCCCGCAAGGAGGACCCGAGCGGGCGGCGCATGAACGCGCTGGTGAAGGCATACCAGCAGAAGACGCGCTGACGCGGGCACGCGGCCGCGGGGCTACAGACAGCCCAGCTCCATGGCACGGAGCACGGCGCGGGTGCGGTCCCGCACGCCCAGCTTGGAGAGGATGCTGGAGGTCTGGTTCTTCACCGTCCCCTCCGCGGTCCCCAGCGCTTCGGCGATCTCCCGGTTGCTCAGCCCGCGCGCGATGAGGCGCAGCACCTCCACCTCGCGGCGGGTGAGCCCCTCCGGCAGGTCCGCGTGGGGGAAGTCGCGGGGCAGGTCGGCCATGCCTCGCGCTACGCGCTCCGCGACGCCGGGAGGCAGCAGCGTCTGCCCGGAGGCCACGCGCCGGATGGCCTCCGCCAGCTCCTCCAGCGACACGTCCTTGAGCAGGAAGCCCTGCACTCCCGCGCGCAGCGCTTCGATGAGCGCGGTGTCCTCGTCGAAGGTGGTGAGCAGCACCACGCGGCGGTCCGGATCCGTGCGGCGCAGCGCGCGCAGGGCCTCCAGCCCCGTCATGCGCGGCATGCGCACGTCCATCAGCACCACGTCCGGATGGAGCTCCGCGACCTTGCTCAGCGCCTCCTCGCCGTCCCCGGCCTCGCCCACCACGCGCAGGTCGGGCGTGAGGTCCAGCAGGCTGCGCAGGCCCTGGCGCACCAGGACGTGATCATCCGCGAGCACCAGGCGGATGGTGTTCACGTGCCCACCCCACCCTCCGGCGTGGCCGGCAGCCAGGCCTCCATCTCCAACCCCTGCCCCACCGCCGAGCGCCACTCCACGCGGCCGCCCAGCCGGGTGAACCGCTCCCGCATGCCCGTGAGCCCCGAGCCGGGCGTCACCTTCACCGCGCCGCGCCCGTCGTCCCTCGCATGCACCCGCACGCCGCCGTCGTCCGTGGGCACGATGGTGATCCACAGGTTGTGGGCCCCGGCATGGCACAGCGTATTGGTGAGGACCTCCTGCACGCAGCGGAACACCGAGTGCGCCGCGTCGGAGGACTCCAGGGCGAGCGCCTCGGGAACCTCCAGGTGGACGGCGAGCCCCGGGACCCCTTCCGCGAGCGCTCGCAGCGATGGCAGCAGGGGCATGGGCGCATCGCGCATCGCGGTCACCGTGCCGCGAACCTCGGACAGCAGCGTGCGGGCCGCCTCCCGGGCGCGGCGCAGGTGTTCGGTGGAGGCGGGGTCCTTCGCGGTGTGCGCGGCGGCCTCCAGGTTGAGGCTGAGCGCGGTGAGGTGGTGTCCCACGGAGTCGTGCAGCTCGCGGGCGATGCGCAGCCGCTCACCCTCGCGCTCGCGGGTGGCGAGCAGCACCTGGGCGGCCTGGAGCTCCACGTGGACCCGGGCCAGCTCACGGCGCGCCTCCGCCTCGCGGACCATCACCAGCGACGTGCCGAACGTGAAGCCCTGGAAGCCCGTGTAGATGAGCGTCTGCACCAGGGCCTGGACGGGCGGGTGCTGGACGGCGAACACGACGAACATGCCCCCCACCTGGGCCCCCACCCACGCCAGCGCCCGGCGCTGGGAGAGGATCTCCGCGACCTGCCCCGCGGTGATGGCGAGCAGCGCCGCGTCCAGCCCGCTCTCCCCCGTGGCGAGGCAGACGAGCGCCGCGAGCGACTGCGCGGCGAGCAGCGGCACCTCCCCCCTGCCCTGCACCCGTGACTGGAGCCAGAAGGTTCCGCCGAAGGTGAGCAGCGCGAGGCCCCACAGCAGCGTGCCCGGGGCCATCCACCGCGCGGGGGCACGCGTGAGGTCCTCGATGTGCGCGAAGCCGACCACGGCCCAGGTCAGCATCCCGGCGACGAGCAGCATGCGATGGGTGGTGGCGGGCTTGGCCACGGGGAACCGCTCGGGCATGACCGCGGACCCTAGGCCACCCGGGGCACGCGGGCCATGTGCCGGAAGTCACATGCGGCGCGTGAGCCAGGTCTACGTGGGCGTCATGCTCCGGCCCGTCGCGTGACGCTAACGTCCCTTGGGCGGAGGCCGCAGCGCGGCCATGGCCAGCGCCACCACGGTGTCCGCGTACGCGCTCGTGAGGGGCGCGGTGCGAAGCAGCCACCGGTGGAAGAGCGGCCCGACGAGCAGCTCGACCGCGACCTCCAGGTCCACGCCCTTCGCGACCTGGCCCGCGCGCTGTGCCGAGCGCAGCCGCTCCTGGATCGCCTTCAGGTGGGGCCGCAGCACGGCCTCCACGAACTGCTGGGCCAGCGCGGCGTCCGCCTGGGACTCCGCGGTGAGGGCCCGCGAGGGCAGCTCGAAGCGAGGGTCCGTGAGCTCCTGCACCGTGGCGCGCAGCACCCCCTCCAGGTCGGCCTTGAGGTCGCCGGTGTCCGGCAGCGCCGCGGGCTGGCTGCCGCCGCTCAGCTCCACGAAGGCGTCCAGCACCACCGCCCCCTTGGAAGGCCACCACCGGTAGATGGTCTGCTTGCCCACCCCCGCGCGTGCCGCGATCGCCTCGACCGTCAGGCGCGCATAGCCCACCTCTCCCACGAGCTCGACGGCGGCCGTGAGGATGGCCTGGCGGGAGCGCTCACTGCGGCGGGACGGTTCCGGTGTCTTCGGGTCAGCCATCAGACGCCACCCTACCAGGAAACGAGACGGAACGTCTCGTCTTGACAAGGCCACCCCTCCAGGCGCACCTTGGCGAAACGAGACGGTCCGTCTCGCCAACGCCTTTCCAGGAGAACTCCATGTCACGCCGCGCCCACATCGCGATGGTCAGCATTCCCGCGCACGGCCACGTCAACCCGAGCCTGGAGCTCATCCGGGAGCTGGTGTCCCGGGGCCACCGGGTGACGTACGCCAATGACGCGGCCTTCGCGGAGGTCATCTCCGGCACGGGCGCCGAACTTCGCCCCTACCGCTCCCTCCTCCCGCGCGACGGGGCGCCGCAGACACGCTGGCCCGACGACATGGTGGGGCAGCTGGACATGTTCCTGGATGACGCCATGTCCATGCTTCCGCAGCTGCGCGCGGCCTATGAGCACGACCGGCCGGATCTCTTCCTGTACGACATCGGCTGTTCGACGGCGCGAATCCTCGCCGAGAACTGGGGCCTCCCCGCGGTCCAGCTCTCCCCCAGCATGGTGGCCTGGGAGGGCTACGAGCAGGACATGGCCGAGATGGTGGAGATGCTGCGCACCGAGCCACGCGCCGTGGCGCATTACCAGCGCTACTCCGCCTGGCTCCAGGAGTGCGGCGTGGCGGAGACCGACGCCATGCTGTTCGTCGGGAAGCCGCCGCGCGGCCTGGTGCTCATCCCCCGCGTGCTCCAACCGCACGCGGACCGGGTGGACCGGAAACGCTTCACCTTCGTCGGGCCCTGCCTCGCGGCCCGTCCGGAACAGGGCGAGTGGAAGCGCCCTCATGGCGCGGGGAAGGTGCTGCTGGTGTCGCTCGGCTCGGCCTTCACCCACCAGCCCGCGTTCTACCGCGCGTGCCTCGCCGCCTTCGGAAGGCTTCCCAGCTGGCACGTCGTGCTGCAGATCGGCAAGCACGTGGCACGGGAGGAGCTTGGCGCGATTCCGGACAACGTCGAAGTCCACCCCTGGGTCCCGCAGTTGGCGGTGCTCGAGCAGGCCGACGCGTTCATCACCCACGCGGGCATGGGCGGTTCACAGGAGGGGCTCTACTGCGGGGTGCCAATGATTGCCGTGCCCCAGTCAACGGACCAGTTCGCCAACGCCGATCAGCTCGTCGCGCTCGGCATCGCGCGACGGCTCGACACGGAGCACGCCACCCCGGACGCGCTGCGCTCGGCGCTGCTCCAGCTCACGGAGGACCCGGCCGTCGCGGCCCGGCTCGCAGCCCTCAAGAGGGAGCTGCGGACGGAGGCTGGAGCGGCGCGCGCCGCGGCGCTGCTGGAGCAGGAGTTCCGCCTGTAAGGGACCTGCCCGGCTCGCCTCAGGGAGGACACTGGGAGATGCAGAACGCCATGTAGCTGTCACAGGTGGGCCGCGGGGTGCCGCCGCCGCCATAGACGCACTGGAACCACTTCCGCTCACAGTCATTGACGCATTCCCAGTGCGTCACTCCCTGCTGGACCTGCCCCTGCTCCTCCGGGCTGACGGTCTCGTCCATCTCCTCCGCGCCGCCACAGCCCGCCAGCAGTCCGACCGCCATCAGCCCGGCAATGATTGCCACTCGCATCTGCTTCTCCCGGCTCAAGGGTTTGTACGGCCTTGCCAGGATAGTCAGCTTCCCAACGACAGACAAATCCCGCTAGGCAACCTGCGCGAGGACTTTCGACCAGCGCTCGCGCATGGCCTCACGGGCCTCCGCGTCAGGGAGCTTCTCCATGTGGATGTGGAGGGAGGCGCCCCGCGCCTTCGGCATCAGGGTGAGTTGCAATGTGGCTGGCTTCTTCCAGCCGTCCGGCTGCCAGGTCATGCGGAGGCGTTGTCCGGGCTTCACCACCCGGACCTCTCCGCGTACGCCGGGGGAGCCGCGACGCTTGGGGATCTCATAGTGCCCGCCCTGCTCGGCCTCCAGCGTCGCGCCCGGGCCCAGCCAGCGCTCTGGCTGCGTGGTGACCCACTTCCACAGGTCGGGGGCCGTCATCGGCAGCGTGCGCACCACGCCCACCTGGAAGCCCGTGGTGGCGGTCTCGCCCACCACCCGCTTGCCTCGGGCCGGTGCCTTCCCGCGCGTGGCGATCTCCGCGAGCCGCGCCTGCACCAGCGTCTTCACCAGCTTCGCCGGGAGCGGCTGGTCTGGCGGGAAGGTGACGCCGCTCTTCGACGTGGCGTAGCCGTCCAGCTCCGACTTCAGCGCCGGCACCACGCTGCCGCTGAAGGGGTAGTAGCCGCAATGGTTCTTGAAGAACGCGAAGCCCGCCACGGCGGCCCCGTCCACCTTGAAGGTGGGCATCCGGTAGCTGATGGACTCGGTGGCCTTGGGGAGCAGCTTCCGGAGCTGCGCCCGGAGGGCCCCCAGGGTCTTCTTCACCGTGGGGTCCTCCAGGCCCGCCAGGTAGGCGTCAATCGTCTGCGGGACTCGGGTCTTCGTCGCCATGGTCTTCGGGCCTCCGGGGCGTTTCGTCCCGACTTAGCAGACCCGGAAGCCGCGGCGCGCCGCTCACCCCTTGAGTTCGCGCGTCAGCTTCGAGTCCCACGGGCACCAGTGACCGCCGGGCAGGAACGCGCCGCCGGCTTCGTCCAGATGCTCCTCGACGTAGACCATGTTGGCGTCGCATACCTCGATGGCCATCTGGAAGAAACGGATGGTCTGGGGGTCGATATGGAACGAGAATTTCGGATTGTAGGGGACGGTCCGCTTGATGATGCGCCCGTGGATGTGAACCTCGTTCTTCTCTTCTCCAGACAGGATTCGGCGCGCATGGGCAATCGTCGCATCATCCGTCAGCTCGACGATGAACTCACTCCCAGGCGAGCTGGGCTGGGTGAATGCGAATCGGGTGGCGGTAGCCATTGTGGGTCTCCTTTGAGGTGGAGGCCCCATGTAATGGATTGGGCCCGCCCTACCTATCGGATTGGGGACTGTGGTGTGTGTGTGGAATATGGCAGCGCGAGGCAAGGGCACCCATGAAGCTCGAGCGCCACGTCGGCGGACTTTCGATTGCGCGCAAGGTGAACTACCTGCGTGCGCGCGGCTGGCGCGAGGACACGGAAGGCTGGTCAAGCGAGCGCTTCCGCCCCGTCCCCATCGCTCGCGCCATCCACCACCAGCTCACCGACGACCTCAGCCGGGCGCTGTGTGGAATGGGCTGGCAGGTGATGGGCTACTCCCCGCGAGGCTATGTCCAGCTGCGCGACGGTGAACAGGGCAAGACCTGCTCCCTGCCCAAGGCGCTGCGCCTCCAGGCCCGGCGGGAGCGGCGGCCCGTCGCCGAGCTCACGTACGCGTTGTTCCTCGCGGCGCTCCTCGATACCGAAGGCGGCGCCCCCGGGTGAAGCCGGACATGCCATCATCGAAGGTGGCAAACCCGAGCAGAAGAGGTCCCGTGAGCGTCGCAACCCTCGAAGAAGGCCCGCTGCAGGGGCCGAGCTTCTTCTTCAGCCGGACGGCGCTCCGCCCGCTCGCGCTGGCGCATCGCGACACCTACGGCGCCGCGCGGCCCCACCCTCACGTCGTCATCGATGGCTTCCTGGGCGAGCGGCTGGCGACGGAGCTGGCCGGTGTCTTTCCGGGCGCGACCGGGGCCCCCTGGCTGCGGCGTGATCACCCGGAGCAGGCCGCGCGGCTGGGACAGCTTCAGCGCAAGGCGTTCGAAGGGGTGCATGGCGCGCTCCGGCACCTGCTCGCGGAACTCTCGGGCATGGCGTTCCTGGACTTCCTGGAGACGCTCACCGGCATCAAGGGGCTCATCGCGGATCCGCACTTCCGGGGCGCCGGGCTGCACCTCACGCTGCGCGGGGGCCATCTGGCATTGCACGCGGACTTCAACCGCGATCGCACCCGTGCCCTCACCCGCCGGTTGACCGTTCTGTACTACCTCAACCCGGGCTGGGAGCCCGCCTGGGGCGGAGACCTGGAGCTGTGGAGCGCCGACCTCTCCCGGTGCGAGGCCCGCATCGCTCCGGTCCTCGACCGGCTGGTCGTGATGGCCCACGGGGACACCCACTGGCACGGCCACCCCGCCGCGCTGGAGTGTCCCGAGGGACGGGGCCGGGCCACGGTCGCGGCCTACTTCTACACGGCGGAAGCGTCTCCAGATGCGCCGGAAGCCCACAGCGCCCTCTGGGCACCGGTGCGTTCCTGACGTCAGCGCTTCGCGTCGTCCACGACGTGCAGGGGGACCCCGGGCCGCGTGGCCTGTCCGTCCGCGTCCGGGAGCTCCAACGGTCCAGTGGAGATGACCCAGACATCCAGCGTCGCGTCGGTGTCGATGTCGCCCGCGCACGCCAGGGTGATGTCGCAGGCGGGGCACGTGCCGGAGACGCCGAGCCGCGCCTTGACCTCTGGAGGAAGCGCGTCCACGTCGATGGGGCGCGCCTTATTGAACCGGAAGGTGTCCACGCCAATGGACACCGCACCGTCGGGGGCCTCGCTGTGAGATTCATCGCGAACCTCCATCGGCCCCTCGCCGGCGAAGTATGCGTAGCGGTTGCTCCGCTCGGGCGCGAAGCCCACCTTCGCGAAGACCGGCGCGTAGGTCCGCGTGTCCCGGAACGAGGACTGCTGGAGCACGTACCAGGCCTTCAGGTTCGACTCACACTCCGCCGTATAGGCGCTCTGGCCAAATCGGACGAAGGCGGGCATCGCGACAGCGGCCACCACGCCCACGCACGGGCAGGCCAGCAAGCCGAGTGCGAGCCACAGCCACTTCCCGCGGGAGGGGGCCGGGACGCTCGTCACGTTGCCGCAGGGACAGGTCAGCGCGGCCCCCGGCGCGAGCCCCAGCACCTCGAGCCGCCGTCCGCATTTCGGGCACTTCATGGCGGTCCCCCTTCAGTGCGCATTGGGCAGGGTCTCGAACGGCCAGGGGCGGTTCGTGGGCGGCCCGTCCTTCGCGGGCCTGTCCAGCCACAGGTCCGCGACACCCTGGGCCAGCGTCCACGGGGATCCGCCCGCGCGGTTCGTCAGGACGATGACCGAGAGGCGTTGCTCCGGATACTTCACGATGGCGTTGGTGAAGCCACACGTCTCACCGTGGTGTGACAGCCGCTGCCGCCCTCCGTCGTCGTCCACGAACCAGCCGAAGCCGTAGCGCGAGGACATGCCGTTCGGAAGCGCCGGCGGCGTCCAGGCCTGCTTCCGGGTCTCCGTGCGGAGCAGCACCTCCGAATCCAGTGCCCGGTCCCACGCCACCAGGTCCACCACGGACGAGTAGATGCCGCCATCCCCCAGGACGGCGCTGGTGGGGCTCTGATCCCTGGGGATGAAGCCGCTCGGGTCCACGGCGTACCCATACGCACGGCGGGGCACCTGGGAGACACCTTCCTCGTGCGCCACCGTCGAACGCATGCCGCTCGGAACGAAGACGCGCTCGTCGAGGAACCGCGCGAACGGCATTCCGCTCACCTGCTCCACCAGGAGCGCGAGCACCGCGTAGCCGGAGTTGCTGTAGCGCACCGCGGTTCCGGGTGGGAAGTACGTGCGGTCCACGCCGGAGAGCAGGGCCAGCACGTCCCGGTCCTTCACCTGCACCGGCTGCGAGGCCGGGACGAACTCCTCGTAGTCCCAGAGGCCCGAGGTGTGCTGGAGCAGGTGACGGACGCGGACCTCCCGAAGGGCGGCCGGGAAGCCGGGGAGCACGTCCACCATGCGGTCATCGAGCCCAAGCCGGCCATCCTGGACCAGCAGCAGGATGGCCGTGGCCGTGAACTGCTTGGTGAGCGAGGCGAGCCGGTAGTTGCTGTCGGGCGTGGCGGGCTCGTGCCCCTCCAGGCGGGCCAGTCCGTATGCCCGGCGGAGCACGACCTGCCCGTCATGGATCACGACGACGCTGGCTCCGGGGCGATCCGGGCCGTCGTAGTCGCGGAAGAGGGAGTCCACCGTGCTCGCATCCGGGGATGGCGCGCCCCGGGTGTTCGCGGTGGTTCCCGCACAACCGGCGAGGAGGGAGGCGAGGACGACGGCAGCCAGTGGAGGGACACGCATGGTTGCTGGCTTCATGCCGGACGGAGCCTCTTTGGAGCAACCGGGTTCAGCCCCACAGCGAACAGACTCCCGCGAACATCCAGCCCGTCACTCAATCGTGGAGTTGGTGACGCGGATGGGCGTGTCCGCGTGGTTGGAGATCTGGGGATAGGTTTCGTACCAGGAGCCACCCGGGTTGTTCTGGATGACCGACCGGTCGATGCGGATGTCCCCCGAGTGGTCGTTGCTCACGAAGAAGATGGCGCTGCCGTGGGCGTTGACCTGGTTGTGCTCGATGCGCGTGCCGCAGAGCGACAACGTCATCGTGTTGCCGTCGTTGTAGATGGCCCCGCCGCTGCCTCCGCCCGGCGTGCCCGGACTGGCCGGGTTGGCGCCTTTGCCGATGGCCCGGTTGTGGGAGAAGAGGCTGTTGATGAGGGTCCACGACACACCGATGCTGCTGATGCCGCCGCCATTGGAGCAGACGCCGCCGTAGCCCTCCTTGCCGCCGAAGGTCGTGTTCACCACGTAGACGGGCTGGTCGTCGTGCTGGTCGAACACGCGCAGGGCGCCGCCTCCGACGTCGGGCCCGGTGTCCGCGCACGCGTTGTTGAAGAAGCGGGAGTTGATGACCTTCACCCGCCCGCCGCGCACCCAGACCGCCCCGCCTCCGTCGTACTCCTTCTCACCCTTGGAGCTGGCATCCACGAACGTGAGGTTCTGGAGCGTCAGCCGGGGGTGGTCCTGGTCATTGCAGTGGGAGGTCGTCCACACCTGGGCCTGATCACAGGTGTTCATGTACAGGATGCGGTGCTTCCCTGCCCCGCTGAGCGTCACCAGCCCCTTGCCGTCGATGACGATCTCCGGGCCCTTGTCGTTGAAGACCTTCGCCGTCCGGTCGAGCGTGATGACGACGGGCTCCGGCCCGCAGTCGAAGGTGACGACGCCACCCTTCGCCACGGCGTTGACGAACGCGTCCGAGGTACAGCTGGCAGGCGTCCCCGTCCCGACGACGGTGGTGGGCCGGGACACGTCCGCGAGCCCTGCCTCGGCGGGCACGCTGCACGTGGCCTCCGCGTTCGGATTGCCGGCGGGGGGCCCGTCCTTGGGGTTGGTCAACGGGTTGGGGACGTCCACGCCAGGCGCGTCATCGCTGGAACAGCCAGCGGCGCACACCAGCGCGAACCCCGCGGCCAGCGAGAGGAGCGTGGGCGCGGGGAACCGGTGAAGTCGCTTCGGGTGCATTCAGCCTCCAGGAAGGAGGCAGTCTAGGGCTTTCCCGGGCTACTCGGTGATGATGTCCGTGTACTCGCTGCCGCTGATGGAGTTCTTCCACTTGGAGGAGAAGCCCAGCGCGTGCTGCGGATTCACCACGTGGGGCGCGGCCACCTTCGCCACGTCCAGGCGGGTGATCTCATTGTTGAACAGGTCCAGCACCATGCCGAACTGCGCCGCGGTCAGGTAGACGCGCTTGAGCATCTTCTCCGCCTTCTCCTCGCGGACGATCTCGTTGTTCTCGCTCTTGAGCGACTGGTAGAAGCCGCGCCAGGTGGTCGCGTCCATCGGGAGCTGCCCATCCCGCCGCATCAGGCAGCCCTCGTCGGAGTTCGTGCCACAGTCGCGGTACGAGGGCTCGGCGACCACGTGCCGCTCCGTCCGGGTCTCCGTCTCCGTCACTCCCCCCGTCATGCGCACGTCCATCCGCGTGCCGCCGCCGCGCACCTTCACGGTGGTCGTCTCCTCACCGTCCACGGTCGTCGTCGTCTTCATCTTGATGCGCGCGGAGGGCATGTCCGCGTCATCGGCATCCACCTGCATGTTGAACTCCGCGTCCTGCGCGAAGCTGGCGGACGAAACGAACAGGGACGAAACAAGCACGGCACGGGCGATGCGGTTCATGGGGAGTCCTGGTGGGAAGTGGGCGGGGTGCGGCCGGAACGGTAGACGTTGTCGCCGCCGTTCCTTGTCACGCACTGCCCGCGAAATTATTCACGTCCCTGGATCCGGAGCGGCTGCCGCGAGGCGGGTCGGAACGTACCGCTCCCTTGCGACCCGCGGGGATTTGGTGCACGAGACACCGCTTGTGATCGTTCGTCCCCGCCCTGGCTTCTTCAAGCTCCTCTTCGTCGTGCGCGGCACCATCCTGCCGCGCGTATTGCCCCACGTGCTGGGCGTCGCGACCCTCGCGTCGCTCGTCGTCCTGACACTCAAGCAGGGCCACCTGCGGCTTCCTGTCACCTCGCCCGCGCCGCTGTCGTTGCTGGGCATCGCGCTCTCCATCTTTCTCGGGTTCCGGAACAACGCCTGCTACGACCGGTGGTGGGAGGGCCGGAAGCAGTGGGGCGCGCTCATCATTGAAGTGCGCGCCTTCGCCCACGCGGCCATCGCGCTGCTGGACGACGGGCGGGCGGAACTGCCCACCACGGGGCGCCAGGTGGCCCAGCGGCTGGTGCACCGCACCATCGCCTTCCCGTACGCACTCGCCGCCCACCTGCGGGGTCACGACGCCGGGGAGGACATCAGCCGTTACGTCTCGGAGCCGGAGCGCGCGCGCATCCTGACCAGCGGGAACCGTCCCAATGCCATCCTGCGGGAGCACCAGGTGGAGCTGGCCGCGCTGCTCCGGAAGGGCCAGCTCACAGACATCACCTGGGGGGCCTTGAACGAGCGCGTGCACGCCATGATGAGCGTGTTCACCGCCTGCGAACGCATCCGCCTCACGCCCCTGCCCTTCGCCTACACGGTGCTCCTCCACCGCACCGCCTACCTCTTCTGTCTCATGCTTCCCTTCGGCCTCGCCGAGTCCATGGGTTGGTTCACCCCGGTGCTCACGGCAATGATTGCCTACACCTTCTTCGGACTGGACCTCCTGAGCGAAGAGTTGGAGGAGCCCTTCGGCAACGCCCCCAACGACCTGCCCCTGCTCGCCATGACCCGCACGGCGGAGATGAACCTGCTGGAGGCGCTGGGCGAGCCCCAACCCGAGCCGCTGCGCCCCACG
Organism: Corallococcus aberystwythensis; assembly: GCF_003612165.1. Lineage (GTDB taxonomy): Bacteria > Myxococcota > Myxococcia > Myxococcales > Myxococcaceae > Corallococcus > Corallococcus aberystwythensis. The sequence continues at coordinate 16,595 of NZ_RAWK01000002.1, forward strand.
GACTTCATCCTCAGATAGCAGCTGTTTTCATGAAATACTGATTTTGCTAGTTTCCCTTGACCCGCCAGGAAACACCTGGCGCGCGTTTCGAGGGAACCATGCTCAAGCTCTTGTCCTCAGCTGTTCTCAGCCTGCTGCTCTCCCTGGGGCTCCTGCCCTCCCATGAATCTGAAGCGGCCCGGACCGGGGCGCTCGCCGCCACGACGGCCACGGTCGCGACGCACAACACGTGGCATGGGCAGGCGACCACGAAGCCGCTCGCGGACATCATCGGCTGGCAGGAGGTCGACACCGCGGAGGGGCACAACAAGCTGGGAGCCATGGAGAACTACAACCACTTCCGGCCTGGTGATGACCGGCTGGACGCGCGCAACTCCATCGCCATCTCCTGGCGCAAGAACAAGTTCGAGAAGACCGGTGAGGGTTCGCGGCTCACGCACGGCGGCGAGGCCGGGGTGACGCCGTCGCGCTTCGTGAACTGGGTCGTGCTGAAGAACCTCGCGACCGGGACGAAGCTGGCGTTCATCAACACCCACTACATCTCCGGCGCGTGGAATGGCGAACACCCCGAGCGTCAGGAGCGCTGGCGGACGCACAACACCGTGGTGCGCGAGGTGGTCGCGGAGCTGCGCGGCCGGGGGCTGCCCGTCGTCCTGGTGGGTGACTTCAACCGCGACCTGTCGCAGGACATCCCCGGGATGAACCACCTGAACACGGCGGGCGTCAGCGGCGTGCCCATTGATCAGATCTACGTCAGCGTGGGCATCGGCACTGGCCCAGCGGAGCGCCTGGAGAAGTACGGCTCCGACCACTTCGCGTATACGGCGACCGTCCAGTACTGAGGGAGGGGCCGTAGGAGCAGGCTGGCGTGCGACCGCACGAATCACGGCCTGGGCCCATTCAGGGGAATCCATCCGGGCAAGGCGGCTTCGTGGCTTTCATTTCACTGCGGGTGCCGCCCTGACTGCCCCCATGCTCTCCGCGCGAATGACCGAGAAAGAGGGAAAACCCTTACGTGTCTGTGTTTGACATTGTCAATCCCTCGCCCCATCGTGACTTCGCAGCAAAGGCAGAACAACCCAGGAAAGGCCCGCAGATGAAAAATATGTTCAAGCTGTTTGCGCTCGCGGCCGCTGTGGTGTCCCTCCAGGCATGTGGCGTTGCCCAAGCCCAGGACAATGCCCGGACCCAGGAGGAGTCAGTCACGCTGAAGACGGAGCCAGGGGAGCGGGTCCAGCGCACGGAGCCGGGGGCCCAGGGGCTCGCGGCCGGCGCGAGCTGCACCGGTGATGATGGCAGCACCTGCACCTGCGGCTCCGGTGTGGCCTGCATCTCCACCTCGAGCGGCTGCTGCTGCGGCTGCTCCGTCACCACCGAAGAGCAGTCGGCGGCGGCACCAGCGCAGAACGCTCCGACGCGTTCGCCGCAGGCCCGCTGAAGCAACAGCCCTCTTGCAAGGATGAGCGGGTGCAACGGGGCCAAGGACAGCAGGCCGGGGCAGGACGATTGCCCCGGCCCGCCTCCGCTACCAGCAGCTGAGCTGGAGGTTGTCGTAGCGGACCGACGCGGTGCGGAAGACCAGGGTGCGCAGGTCGCCCTGGACGAAGCCGCTCTCACCGCAGGCACAGGTCGCCCCGGTGCCCGTGCAGGACGTCCAGTTGGTGGTGTCGCCACTGGAGTCCACGCGGTACTCGGCGTTGAAGACCGCCTTGTTCTTGTTGGTGAACCACGTCTTGTAGGTGCCGCACTCGTTGTACTTCTGGCACTCCTCGTTGATGGCGAAGTCGAAGGAGTCCGCGAGCGCGGGGACCTGATCCACGTCGTTCTTCAGCGCGATGCCCAGGCACAGCGAGTGGGCCGTGGTGGCCAACCACCGGTTGTAGTCCAGCTGGTTCGCCGCCGTGAGGCCCCAGCAGGCCTGGTCGGTGCAGCTGATTTCGTCGTCGTGTGAATAGCCGTCGATGTTGTCCGGCTCCACCGCGTCACAGCCCTTGCTCTTCGCCAGCTGCATGCGCGACGTCATCACCGTCCGCACCGCCTGCTTGCGGTGGTCCAACCACCACTCACAACCTCCGCCGCTCGTGCACCAGTCTCCCAGGATGTGGACGGACTGCGCGCAGTTCTCCCCGGGGGTGCAGTACGTGTCCTGCGGGAACTGGTTCGCGTCCCCCCGCCAGTCCTCGTAGGTGCCGGCGCTGAAGTAGCAGACCACCTTCTTGCCGGCGGTCTTGTACTCCTGGATCTTCGCGCTCGTGGTGTTGAAGAGGTCCACGACGTAGACCTGCGCGTTGAGGTTCGTGGGAATGGCGTCGTGCTCCAGGTCCCACATCCACGTGGTGCCCTTGGGGAAGGCGGGCACCGTGCAGGCCGAAGCCTGGCCACAGACGTTCGCGGTGCCGCCACCGCCGCACGTGTCCGGGCTCTGGCAGCCGCCGCAGCTGGTGACCGTGCGCGCCTGGCCGCAGTTGTCGGTGCCGCTCACCTGCCCGCAGTTCTTGCCCAGCCGCGAGCAGAAGGCCGCGTCCGTCTCCGCGGTGCACGTCGTGGCGATGTCCCAGGACACCTGGAGGCGGAGGCTGTCCAGCTGCGCCGCGTCCGTCCCCGCGCCCTTGACGATGCGCGCGCGGATGTCGCCGGTGCTCGAGACGAAGTTCGCGGCGGCTTCGGTGGCAGGGAGGTTGAGCGTCAGCGCTGGCGTCCACACCCAGTCACCGCGTCCCTGCGAGTTGGCGAGCGTGACCCAGCTGGACGTCGTGAACCGGTAGAGCTGCCACTGGTAGTAGGACGTGGCGTCCGCGGGCCCCTGGTACTTCGTCAGCAGCTGGAGCTGGGTGACTTGCGCGGCGGTGGGCGCGGCCTGGGTGAGGCTGGAGAGCTTGAAGGTCAGGTAGCCCGTGTAGCTGGGGCTGAACTCGATGTACTGCGCATAGCAGTCCGCGTACGCGCCGACCGTGCAGTTCGCGCTGTTCGTCTTGAGCACGCCCATGCCGCCGCTCTTGCCGGACGCGTCCGTGTTCGCCTGCGTGCTCGCGGAAGCGAAGTCGATGACCTCCGTGCCGGTCAGGCCCTGCTGTAACGGCTCCAGGTCCAGCGCTTCATCCGCCTCCAATGGCATGCATCCCGGCAGCATCAACGCAAGACAGGGGAACAGCCAGGCACTCCATTTCGACATCACGCCTCCAGGGGTTTGTACCCGGCTATCACATGGAGGCCCTCCCATCACTTAGCTCTTGCGCTAAGTGTGTGGAGGCATTACTTAGCCTCGTGGAAAAGCATCCGGAGCAATTGAACGGCATCTTCCAGGCGCTCGCCGACCCGACCCGCCGGGCGGTGCTGTCGCGTCTGGGCAGGGGCCCGGCCAGCATCAGCGACCTGGCGAAGCCCTTCGACATGGCCTTGCCGTCCTTCATGAAGCACATCCACTTCCTGGAGGACAGCGGGCTCATCCGCACGCACAAGGAGGGGCGCGTGCGGACGTGCGCACTGGAGAAGAAGCCCTTCGCCGCCGTGGAGTCCTGGCTGTCCGCGCAGCGCGCCCTCTGGGAAGCCCGCACGGACCGGCTCGAGCAGTTCGTCACCGCCCCCCACAACAAGGAATGAAGCCGATGTCCCCTGCCCTGAATCCCGAGCTGGACCTGAGCATCTCCCGCATCATCAAGGCCCCCCGCGCTGTCGTCTGGAAGGCCTGGACGGACCCCGCCAGCTTCGAGCAGTGGTGGCTGCCCGCGCCGTCCCGGTGCAAGGTGTTGGAGCTGGACCTGCGCCCCGGCGGCGCGCTGGTGACGCACTTCAGCGAGACGGCCACCAGCGACTTCGGACCGCACATGAGCGCGTGCTTCCTCGCCGCCGACACGCTCGAGCGCATCGTGTTCACGACCGTCCTGCTCGCGGGCTTTCGCCCCGCCGAGTCCAATGGCATGCCCGGCATAACGGCCATCATCACGCTGAAGGATCATCCGCAGGGCACCGACTACAGCGCCCACGTGATGCACAAGAACAGCGCGGACAGGACCCAGCACCACGACATGGGCTTCCACGAAGGCTGGGGCTCCGTCACCGCGCAGCTCGCCGCGCTCGCCGAACGGCGCGTGTGACACCGGTGTCTGGGATCCGCGAGCGCGGGCCCTGACAGCCTTGTCATGCGCGGGCGGGAACGCACTCGGAGAAGCCCTCCTGTGCGCGGGTGGAACGACCTTTGCTCCAGCAAGGGTCCGTCCCCACTTGCAGCAGGAGGCGTGCGTTGAACAAGGCGATGCTGATTCCGGTGCTCCTTCTCCTCACGGCGACGCAGGCCCAGTCCATGGAGCAAGCCATGGAGCCGCCGGCGCTTCGGCCCCCGGTGGGAGAGCGGCCCGCGCATGCGCTCTGGATCTCCCCGCTGGTGACCGGCTCGCTCCTGCTGACGGGGCCACTCGTGGGCGGCACGCTCCACCTGGCGCTTCCTGTCGGCACGAACCTCCAGCTGTCGGACCGGACCGACCTGGTCATTGAGGTCACGCCCCGGTACTCACGCCGCCGCTGCACGGAGGACATCGGCAACTGCGGCACGGGCCGGGCGCTCACGGTCTCCACGGGCGTGGCCTGGACACCGTGGCCCCGCGCTCGAGGAGACGGCTTCTTCCTCCAGCCCAAGCTGACCGGCATGATCAGCAACGAGAAGGACCGGCCCGACGCCGACAAGGGTGAGCCCGCCAACCGGAGCACGACGGGCGGACAGCTCACGCTCGGGCTCGACCTGGGCTACCGGAAGACGTTCGCACGCACGAACTTCTATCTCGCCGCGGTGTTCGGCGCGGGCGTGGGCTACAGCTGGAACCAGCAGCGCAAGGAATTGGACCTCGGCGGCCAGTACAGCCTGCCGTGGGGTGACGCGCGCAGGAACGGGCGCATCGTGGACATCAACATGGACATCCTGCGCGTGGGCTTCAGCTTCTGACGCTCACGCCGCCAGGACGGCTCGGCGGACCAGGTCGCGGAAGTACCGCGCCGCCGGGTCGGCGTGGGTGCGGTCGTGCCAGCACAAGGCCAGCTTGACGGTATGCGCGGGAACCGGTGCGTTGACGCCACGCACGCCCAGGCGCGCTCCCTGCGCGGTGACGAGTGACTCCGGCAGCGTCGCGACGAGGCCGGTCGCGGACACCACCGCGGCGGCCGTCAGGAAGGAAGGCACCGTCATGACGACCTCGCGACGGATGCCCGCGCGTGCGTACGCGGTGCCGACGAGGTCCCGGAAGCCCTTGCCCGGGACCATCTCCACGCCGACGTGATGGAGCGCGCCGAGCGCACGCGGGGAAAGTCGCTTCGTGAGCGCGGGGTGGCCTTCACGAGCCACGAGCACCGTGCGCTCTTCCAGCAGCGGCTCGACATGCAGGCTCGCGCCCCGTCCGGCGAGGCCGATGTGCAGGTCGACCTGGGACGAGGTCAGGTCTCCGAGCGCGACGAGTGACGCGATGCCGACCACGGCGAGGCGCGCGTTCGGCATCTCCCCGGCCATCCGGGCGGCGATTCGCGGTCCCCAGGTGACCTGCCCTGCGTCAGCGACGGCGAGCGTGAAGGTGCGCGTGCAGCGGGCTGGCTCGAAGGGGGCTTCGTGAAGCCCGGACTCCAGTTCGCGCAGACCTCGCGCGATGGCGGGGGCCAGCGCGAGCGCTCGGGGCGTGGGGACGATGCCACGGCCCTTGCGCGTGACCAGGGGGTCGCCCAGCACGGAGCGGAGGCGCGCGAGGCTGTTGCTGATGGCGGACGGCGTGACGTGGAGCCGCTCCGCCGCGCGCACCACGCTGCGCTCGGTGAGGACGGTGTGGAGCACCAGGAGGAGGTTGAGGTCGACTGCGGCGATCGAAATGCTCACGGTTGGTGAGCCTAGACCTCACGAACCATCACTACCAGCGAGGAGCCCTCTTCCCCATCATGGGTCCATGTACAGACTGCTCGGCTGTCTTGTCGCGGGCGTGCTCGTCGCTTGCCACACCTCCACGCCGCTTCCTTCCCGGAGCACTCCCATGACCACGGCGCATCGGCTTCCCGTCCTGGACTCTTTCATTTCCTACCGTGAAGCGGGGACGGGCTCGCCCATCGTGTTCCTGCACGGCAACCCCACGTCCTCGCATGTGTGGCGCAACGTCATCCCGCGACTTGCTGACCGCGGCCGGTGCCTCGCGCCCGACCTCATCGGGATGGGGAGCTCCGGCAAGCCTGACATCGCCTACCGGTTCGCGGACCACGCGAGGTACCTCGATGCGTGGTTCGCGGCGCTCGACCTGCGGGACGTCGTGCTCGTCGGCTACGACTGGGGTGGCGTCCTCGCATTGGACCAGGCGCGGCGGCATCCAGACCGCGTGCGGGGCGTGGTCGTGTTCGAGACGTTCCTCCGCCCCATGCACTGGAGCGATTGGCCTCCCCAGGGCGAGCAGTTGTTCCGTGCCCTGCGGACGCCTGGCACGGGTGAGAAGCTGGTGCTCGAGCAGAACGAGTTCCTCGCTCGGTCCTTCGCGAACGGCGTCCAGCACGGCCTCGCGGAGAGCGACAGGGCTGTCTATTACGCCCCGTACCCGGACGCGGCATCACGACGCCCGGTGCTGCAATGGCCTCGTGAGATTCCAATCGATGGCGAGCCCGCTGACGTCGCCGCGGTGATTGAGAAGTATGACGCGTGGCTCACGCAGCCGTCCGTGAAGCCGGTGCTCCTGCTGACCTTCGGGGACACCGGGCTCAGCGCGCCGCCCATCGTCGAGTGGGCGCGCAACAACCTCCGGGCCCTCGAAATCGTCCCGCTCGGTCGTGCGGGGCACCATGCCCCGGAAGACGCGCCGGAGGACATCGCGCGCGCCGTCCGGAGCTGGTTGGACGGCCACGCGTGGTGAGGCCCTGCCCTTGCCGTGTCAGCGCCGCCGCCTACCACCTCCCGGCTTTCCTCCATTCCTCGGCGGCTTGCCGTGGTGGCCCCGGTTGCCGCCACGCCTGGGGGCGCCGCGCTCCCGTTCCTGCACCTGGGGCTGCCGCTCGCGGGTGGCCTCCGCGATTTCATCCGGCATCCACGGCCGGTCGAGCAGCTCCTGGAGCTCGAGGAGCGAGCGGGCCTGCACCATGCCCCGCCGGCCCCGGGCCACGCTGTAGCGCTGGGGACGGTCGAGCAGCGGCAGCTCCTCTTCCACCAACGTGCGGGCGAGCTTCTCCGGCAGGTGCAGCCGCACCACGCCGCGCGGGGCTCCGTCCGACAGCTCTTCCACGTCGTACTCCAACGGCACCTCCTGCTCGCGCACCTCCACCGCGTCCGGAAGCGCCAGGAGGGCCCGGCGCGTCGCGGGCGGCACGAGCGCGTCCAGGTCGAGCCGCAGCGGGCGCTCCTTGAAGTCGTCGAGCGTGTCCACGCCATCGAGCTGCGCCTCGTAGAGCGCGGTGAGCTCCTCGAACCCGAGCGGCGCGGTCAGTCCTCCCGAGCGCCGCCACAGCTCGCGCACCTCGGCGATGGCGACCCGGTGACGGTCCACCGCGGGATGGGGCGCATCGCCTCGTGCCAGCGCCTCGGCGAGCGCGTGCCGGGCCGCCTTGGCGAGCTCCGGCCCCCAGGCGCGCAGCACGTCCACTTCCTGCTCCAGCTTGAAGCCGAAGTAGTCCAGCATCCTGACGAGCACGACCGAGCGGAAGCGCGCGTCGTACGCGGGCGCCGCCGAGTGACGCCGGGCGTAGCGGCGCAGCAGGGCCTGGGGCAGCTGGGTGCCTTCGATGGCGGCCTGCGACCCGCCGTTGCGGTCGGCGAAGTAGCGCAGCGTGCCCGCCACCGCGCCCAGGTTGCCGCACACGCTCGTCTTCGACACGCGGGCGGACTCGCCCCACGAGGTGCGCTCGTCGATGACCAGGTCGAAGGGCATGAAGCTCGCGAGCAGGTCGCAGAAGCGCTGGTAGACGCGCGGGCCCGCGAACGGCATGTGCGTGGGCAGTCTCAGCCCCACGCTCCGGTACACGCTCGCCATCGCGAGCGCCGCGTCCTCCAGGGCCTTCACCAGCACCCCGCGCCCCTCGGTCCAGGGCACGAGCTTCTCCGCGTCGAAGACATGGCGCGGCAGCCCCTGCACCTCCCCCACCGAGCCCGCTTCCTGGAAGGCCTCGGCATACAGGTTGTACGCGGTCAGGTGGTCGCTGCCCGGCACGAGCAGCCCGTCCAGGTTCCGCTCCTCGCGCGTCATCCGGTGCAGCGACTCCACCGAGCTGCACACCGCGAGGAAGGGCAAGAGCCCGTCCTCCGCGTTGACGATGAGCTCCGCCCAGGGCCGCTCCACCGGAAGGGCCTCCACCGCGCGGCCGTAGTCGGACAGCCGCCCTTCCGCGTCCACGATGTTGCGCGCCTGGAGCTTCGCGAGCGCCCGGCGATAGGCCTCGCGGTCCAGCGGCACGGGCAGGTCCAGTTCGTCCGCCCGCACGCCCAGGGCCGCGGCGGTGAGCGCTACCCGCTCCGGCTCGCCCGCGAGCTGGAACTCAGGCTCGGTGGGCTTGAGCGAGGCGAAGTGAAGCGGCCGGTCGCTCAGGATGAAGACGCGCCCGCCCTCCACCCGCCCGTGCACGCGCCCCGCCATCTGCAGGAGCTCGTTGTTGCCCAGGTGCACGCGGGTGAGGATGTTCCGGCCGCCCTCCACCAGGTTCGTGAAGCGCATGTCGTCGATGACGACCGTGTCCAACCCCGGCACGTTGAGCGCGCTCTGCCCCGCCGCCGTCATGGTCAGCACGAAGGGCCGGGGCGCCGTGCCTTCCAGGAAGGGACGGATGGCGCGCAGCGGTTCGCCGCCGTGGTAGTGCGCCGCGTGAACGTCAGGCGCGAGGTCCCGCACATGGGCCGCCGCCTCCTCCACCCCAGCGCGCGTGGCCAGGAACACGCCCACGCCGCGCCCCCGCCGCTGCACGTCCAGGAGGAAATCCTCGTTGAGGAAGGACAGCGGCTGGCGGCGCTCCACCTCCACCTGGGCCGCCTTGCGCGGGTCGAAGGAGGACACCTGGAGCACGTCCGCGCTGTCCAGGTAGCGCGCGTAGAAGGCCGGATCCACCGTGGCGGACAGCCAGATGAAGCGGCAGCCCACGCGCTTGCCCAGGGCCAGGCACAGCTCCAGTTCGGCGGAGGTCTGGTGGATTTCATCCACGATGAGGGTGTCCTCGCGCCGGATGACGCCCCCCTGGAACCAGCGCCGCGCGATGCCGGTGGTGACGATGACCACGTCCGCGAGCGGCGTCTCCGCGCTTGCCTCCCGCTCGCGGTTGACCACCGCCACCCGCAGGGGCCGCCGCCCCACGAGCTCCTCCGCGATGGGCCGGATGGCGAGCGTCTTGCCCGTGCCAGTGCCCGCGACGATGCCAAACCCCTGCCCGCTCCGGGCCAGCTCCTGGAGGCGCTCGCCGTGGTGCTGCAGCAGGTACGTGCGCAGCTCCAGCCCGAGCGCCAGCTCGATGGTCTCGCAAGCGGCGCGCGTGGGCGCGATGACCACCACCCGTCCGCGCGACGGTGCCACGGAGGAGGAGGTGTCCGCGCGAGGCGGGAGGTAGCGGTCGGTAGGAGTGCGCACGAAGGCCAGTGATACGCATGCGCGGCCCCCGGGGGAAGCGATTCGCCAGTTCATGCACGGCCCCGAGGAGGAAGGCAGCCGCGCGCGCCGGATTCCCTGAACGGGGATCCAGTTGGAACGTTGCCTACGGCGCAGCCGCCGGAGGCCTCGGTGCTCCGGCCGGGGGGCCCACGCAGGCGGCTTGTCCCATGGCTACCTTCCGGTTCCAGGGACTTGGGGAGGGGAATGATGAAAAGGGAGATGCTGCTTCATGAGCTGCACCCATCGCTGGTGCACATGCCACTGGCGTTGCTGCCGACGGCGGCCGTGGCGGACCTCATCGTGGTGACGACGGGGGACCGCGCCTGGGAGAAGGTGGGCCGCCGCCTGTGGGTCGCGGGCGCCGCGAGCGCGGTGATCGCCGGGGTGACGGGCCTGGCCGCGAGCCAGGAGGTCCGCATGGACGCGCCGCGTGCCCGGGACATGACGGTCGCGCACGGCGTGGGCAACGCCCTCATCACGCTGGGCGCGCTGGGCCTCATGGCGTGGCGGCTGACGCGGCCCCCCACCGTCCTGACCACGGTGCTGGGCCTGGCCGCGTGCGCCAGCTCGCTCGTCACCGCGACGATTGGCGGGAAGATGGTCTACGAGCAGGGCATCGGCATCAACCCGATGCCCGGGGACGCGCCGCAGGGCTCGGTGAAGCAGCCCCGGGTGCTGTCGCGCGAGGCCCCCGTGGCGCTCCTGAAGGACGCGGGCCGGGGCGCCGCGTGGCTGGTGGGCCGGGCACGCGCGCTGCTCTGAGGGCGCTGTGGTCGCAGCGGAACATCGCCTTCTTCATCCTCGCCATGGGGCTGTGGAACCTGGCCAACGGGGCCATGCTGCCGCTGCTGGGCCAGAAGCTGGGGCTCGACGACGCGCGGCACTCGGCGCTGGACCTGTCCATCCGCAGCACCCTCGCCCAAGCGGTGATGATCGCCGTCGCGCTGCTGGCGGCGACGTGGGCCCAGCATGGCCGCTCCCGGCTTCTGTCCCCCGGAGAAAGCTTGTCTGGTCCCTCGGTGCAGGCGCGAGGCCTGGAGGGTGTCTGGCTTCGTCGCTCCGTGGACGGACATCGGGGCCCCTGCTTCGTGGACCTGGGCTCCGACGCTAGGGTGCCGCCCGTCCCGCGGAGTCCTCACGCGGCGAGGAGCAGCTCCATGTCCCCAGCAGGCCAGCGATGGAAGCCCTCGTGCGGCGGGGGCTGAGCCGGCGGCACATGCTGGGGGGCATCGCGCACGCGCTGCTGGGAGCGTGCGGCCGTCAGGGGGGACCGCACCCGGGCGTGCAGGACTTCTTCCGCCCTGTCTGGACGGGCGGCGTGAACCGGGGGCTGGGCTCCGAGCCCACATAGCCCATGCGCGCCATTCCTTCGCGGCCCTTCGCGGTCCTCACCGAGGCGGTGTGCCTGCTGGCGCTCGTGCTGGCGTGCGTGAAGCTGAGCCAGGGCGTCGAAGCGGTGCTCGACCTGGCGCTCTGGGACGAGGCGGACTACCTGCACCGCGCGCTGACGCTGCCCGAGAGCGGACTTCCGGATCCGGAGTGGGGACCGCTGTACTCGCTGTGGTACTTCGCGCTCTCCAGGGTGTGGCCGGATCCGGTGGTGCTCTACTACGCGAACACCCGGTGGCTCGTGCTGCTGACCTCCGTGGCGTGCTACGCGCTGCTGCGTCAGGCAGGCGCCCGGCCTGGGTTCGCGCTGGCCGCGAGCGCGGTGTACCTGCTGTCACTGGCGCCACACATCCAGCCGCGTCCCACCCTGCTGGCGCTGCTGATCATCCTGGTCGCGTCCTGCGCCGCGTGCCGGGCCGCCACGCCCGAAGGTGCCTGGGCCCGGCTGGGTTTCGGGTTGCTCATCGCCTCGTTCGCGCGGCCAGAATGCTTCCTGTCCTTCCTGGGGGTGTCCGCCCTGCTGGGCCTCCAGCTGGTGCGGCGCATCCAGCGTGAGCCCGCACGCAGGCGCCACGCGGCGGCGACAGCAGCGGCCTACGTGGGGACCACCCTGGTCCTGATGGGCCTCCTGGGCAACCCGTTCAGCGACACCAGCAACCGGCGCTTCTACGCGTTCTGTCAGCACTTCGCGGACGGCCATGACCGGCGCACCGGACAGGTGGAGGTCAATCCCTGGGCCCGGTGCGAAGAGGTGCTCCAGCCCGTCTTCGGGAGTGCCAGCACGCTGGGCGCCGCCGTCCGCGCGAACCCGGGCGCATTCCTCGCGCACGTGCGCTGGAACGTGGACCGCCTTCCCGGCGAGTTCCACAAGGTCTTCACCTACGGCTACGGCGACGTGCCCCTCCAGCCCCGGAACGGAGCGTGGACGCGCACGCAGGTGGCGCACGTGCTGCTTCTCCTCGTCACGCTGGCGCTTCCACTCGTGGCCCTGGTCCGGCGCGGCAGGAAGGCTGCCCGGGCCCTGGCGGCTCCCCGGGTGGCATGGCGCGCGGTCGCGGCGGCCGGAGTGATGCTTCCCGGCCTGCTGTCCTCGGTCCTGTACCAGCCGCGGCACCACTACCTCGTCATCCCAGGGGTGATGGGGCTGGCCCTGCTCGCCGTACTGATGCATGCGTTGGAGGTCCCCGGCACACCTCCGGACGAGGTCGCGCCCCTCGCTGGCGCGCTGCTGGCGGCCCTGGTGGTGCTCGCGGTGCCCCGGCTCGCCTTCGCGCAGGACGGCCGTGGCGCACCGCCCAAGGTGCTGCTCCAGCAGGTGCAGGCCCTGCGGGGGCTCGGGCTGGACAAGCACGTGGCGCAAGGCGGCTCGCTGGGCGTGCTGGACACGCAGGGCGGGCTGCCGGTGTACCTGGGCGTCCCCTTCCGGCGCGTGCCCCCCTGGACGCGGCGCCAGGGCGAATCCTTCCCCCAGTACCTGCGCCGCGAACGCATCGAGCTCGTGTTCATGGATGCCCGGCTGCGCGAGGAACCCCGCTTCCAGAACGACCCCTCTCTGGAGTCCTTCCTCGCGGCGCCGGGTGCGTTCGGCTACGCCACGCGGCGCCTTCCCGGGACGGACGCCGTGCTCGCGCTGCCGGCGGCCTGGGCCCATTGAGAGACGGGAGCGGCTCTGGAAGGCGCTCCTGCGGACGGGACTCGCCTCTAGAATGCGGCGGGTCGTTCAACCCGTGAGGTCATTCATGCGCAAGGCGATGGCGAAGTGGATGTTCGTGCTGGGAGTCGTGGCGGGTGGAGCTGCCGGGACGCTGGTTCCCACCAACTCCCAGGCCGGGGGCATCTGCCCGGATATCTGCATGAACGAGGACTGCTCGTGCTTCCGGCAGTGTGGTCTGGCGGGCGGTGGGCAGTGCGTGTGTTCGGACTTCACCGTCTGCCAGTAGGCCGAAGCTGACGAACCGCGGCCGGGCCTCCACGTGGGCCCGGCCGTTCCATCCCGACAGGGCCGGCTCAAAGCAGGCCTACGGCAGGGCCGGCGTGTTCTCCGCGAAGTATTGGTGGCTGTCGGAGTTGTCCAATGCCTTGAACGGATCGGAGAGGGCCAGGCTCATCGCATCTTCCTGGCCATAGACCCATCCGTCCGTCGCGGCCACCGCGGTGAACTGGCTCGCCAGGTGGATGAACGTCCCCGCCTGGGAGTCGGTTCCCGTCGGCGGCGCGGACCAGAAGGTCCCGCAGAGATAGAACTTGTATGGCTGCGCCGCGTATACGAAGCCGTACCCGGGACTCGTGCAACCGCAATCGATGACCAGCGCCTTCGAAGCGAACACCGACTTGATGGAGGTGAAGTGGGTCCTGGCCGTGGTCCACCGTGACAGGTGGTAGGCGCCGAACCAGGTGGTGTAGCGCTGCGTCGGACCGGGCGTGGTGAACGTCAAGTACGACACCGCGTCGTTCGCGTAGGTCGAGGCCGCGCTGAGCGCCTGCCCCACGACGGTCTTCCGGGCGGTGGAGCAATTGCTGTAGGTGATGCTGCTGGTGAGCGCGGCGGGAGGAGCCTCCTGCGTCACGGCCGCATCCGTCACGGTCTCATCGAGCGCGTCCGGCCCACCACAGGCCCCAGACACCGAGACAGCCAAAGCCAGACATCCAGAACGACTCCACGAACTCATACGCATGCGAAACGCTTTCTTGTTGGGAGACACCCGTGGGCCCCCAACCTTCAGGGCCCATCGGGCTGCGGCGACGCCACAGCAAGCGCCACGCCAGCGCCTTGCTCCCCATAGGCAACACGTCCCTTCGAGCCAGCTCCGGAGTCGAGCCAGGCCAGGGTCGAGTCAGCGCTGACAAGTTTCGTCAGTCCACTGACGTTTCCTGGCCCTGGTCTCTTGCGCCTGCGCTGGGGGAAGCTGTCAGGCCTCCTGGGCGGACGCTGGCCCTACTCCAGGGTCATGTACTCCGGCTGGTACACCGACCGGTTGCGCAACGGAGAGGGACCGCCGCTGTTCACGCAGTAGCCGGTCGGGTTGTCGCAGCCCGCCTCGGGGTTGCCCCAATACGCCGTGAGGTTCATCCAGGCGAGCGAACCCGTGTACGTCCCCGCCGGCTGCCAGGGAATGACCACCACGTGGTTCCAGGTGTCCCACGCGAGCCCGGCCCCGGTGTCGTCCGCCAGGAAGTCGCCGTTGAAGATGGTTTCGTAGATGTGCCGCGCGGCGTCTGGATAGAGGCCGTGCGAACCCTGGGCGGAGAAGACCTCTGGATGCCAGCCGGTGAGGAACACGGCCTTGTCGCCAAACGTGAAGGTTTGCCCGTCCGCGTGCTGGCTCAGGTAGACCTGCGCGGGGCGCCCGTCGATGAAGCGCACGGTGAGGTGTTCCCAGTCCCCCACGTGGTTGCCGAAGGTGGAGTAGCCACCCACGCAGCCCCAGGGTGAATACCAGCCAATGCACACGCGCTTGCCATTGTTGTAGGGATAGAAGCTCCAATACAGCACGTCCGTCACGTTCGTCAGCAAGCCGCCCTGGGTGCGCGGGATGACCTGCGCATAGACAGGCACCGGCGTCTGATTGGGCCGCTGGCCGTCCAGGAACTGCGGATCCGTGCAGGAGTCACAGCCCAGCGCCTGGTTCGTCACCAGGTGGCCGTTCTCCTCGTGGACGTTGGCCAGGTGGAACTGCGTGGAGGACGGGAAGTAGGTTTCGTCCGGATGCAGCCACACGCGCGGCGCGAACGCCGCCACCGTCTGCGCGTCCACCGGCAGGCCCCGCAGCTCCGTGTTGGACGTGGCGCTCTTGTTGAGGACCCAGTAGCGGTTGCCTCCCGTGTCGCCGTGGCTGGGGCGGGAGATGAAGGTGGACGCGGGCAGGCCGCGGTGGTCCCGCACCACCGCCTGCCACACGCCGAGGTCATCGTCCGCGCCGGAGCCGCTGTCGTCCCACACCCACGCGGGGTTGGCGGGCAGTACGTATTCGCTGCGCACGCAGCGGATGAGGTCCGTGGAGGGTTTGGAGTAGCCCAGCACCGCGACGTGGCCCAGGCAGGTGTAGCCCGCGGGCGCGACCGGCTCCCAGAACGAAACGTCGTGCGTGCCACCGGAGCCGGAGTCGTCCCAGATCCAGTTGTAGTTGGACGGACGCGCCAGGAGGTCGCCCTCGCCACGCACCACGAACGTCGTCGCGGGCGCCTGTCCCCGGTTCGGCATGGCGACGTCCCCCAGCGAGAAGAAGCCCGGGGTCTGGGAGAGGTCGGGGCGCCAGATGGCGATGTCGTCCGTCGCGCCGGTGCCGTGATCGTCGTAGACCCAGGAGAAGCGGCTCGTGGGCCGGACCTCCAGGGCCTTGGGATGGCGCAGCGCCCCGGAGTCCGACATCAGGGTGAACTCCGCGCTCTGGCCCGACAGCGCGGTCGCCGCGACCAGCTGGTAACGGCCAGGGGTCAGCGTGACGGCCAGACGCGAGTTCGTGCCACCACCGCCGTTGTTGTCCTGCGCCAGGACGGTGCCATTCACATCCAGCAAGTACAGCCAGGCATCCGCCGACGAGGTCAGCGTGAACGTCACCGGGTTGCTGGAGGTCTGTGAGTCCAGCAGGAACACCCGGTTGCCCGGACTGGAGGGGCTCTGTCCGCCCGAGCCCTGCCAGTAACCGTAGACGGTGTTCGCGTGGACGGTGTTCGCCAGGAGCAAAGTCGTGGCGAGCGCGACGATGGGGAGGAGTTGCCGGAGGGCCATGGAGACCTGGGGACGGAGAGAACCCAGGACCCTACTCCGGAGCCACTACTCCTGGACGTCGTTCACGTGGTGGAGCGGCGCACCCGCGGCAACGGGTTGATTGCTGGCATCCGTGCGGTCCGCGGTGGAGATGCTCCACACGTCCAGCGTGTCGTCGTTGTCCACGTTGCCCACGCACGCGGCCGTCAGCGTGCAGTCGGGACATTCCCCCTGCACGCCCGGCTCCACTCCGGCGCGGTCGAGCGCCGCCTGGAGGACATCCGGGTCGAGCGCGGGGAAGGGCGCTCCCACGGGGATGACCGAGTCCGGCATCACCAGCACATAGGCATAGCGATTGCGGGGCTCCGGCTGGAAGCCCAAGGCCTCGAAGCTGCCCATCGGCTCCCCTTCCACCATCCGAGCCTTCGCCGCGGTGAAGATGGCTTTCAGGTTGACCCTGCACTCCGTCTGCTTCGAGCGCGCCTGGAACCGGATGAAGTTGGGGATGGCGATGGCGGCCCAGATGCCGATGACGAAGGGCCCCACTCCCGCGGCGATGAGCGATGCCACGGCAAGTCCCCGGCGTCCGGCGTACTCCGGCTTGCTGGTCTTCACCATCGCCAGGATGGCCAGCACCACCCCCACCGGCCACAAGCAGGCCAGGCACATGCCTGCGATGGCGAAGCCCAGTGCGACTCCGGGCAGGGCGGTCTTCTTCGGCGCGGCGGACTCAGGGAACATCGCGGTCATCACTTCCTCCAGACCGCGCCGCTTACCACGCCCTCCGTCCGCCGAGCAGGTGGGGCTCCCGCTACCCTCTCCCGCTCCCGTCCTCGTAGTGCCGCGCGTACTGCTGCCGGAGCACGAACTTCTGGGCCTTGCCGGTGCTCGTCTGCGGCATGACCGGGAGCACGACGATGGCCTTCGGCACCTCGAACCCGCCGAGGTGCTGGCGGCAGTGGGCGTTGATCTCCGCCTCCGTCGCGGAGGCACCGGGCTTGAGCACGACGAAGCCTGTCACCGCCTCCGTCCAGCGGGAGTGCGGCAGGCCCACCACCGCGGCCTGGAGGACGGCGGGATGCCGCAGGAGGACCTCCTCCACCTTGATGGACGGGACGTTCTCTCCGCCCGTCTTGATCATGTCCTTCTTGCGGTCCACGAAGAGGAGCTGGCCGTCGGCGTCGAACATGCCCAGGTCCCCGGTGTGGTGCCAGCCAAAGGCGCTCGCCCGCGCGGTGGCCTCCGGGTCCTTGTAGTAGCCCAGCATCACGTTCGGCCCGCGATGGACGATCTCCCCCACCTCTCCTCGCCCGAGCAGTCGGCCGTCGTCATCCATGATGGCCGTCTCGTTCGTCACGGCCGAGTCCCCCCAGTACGAGCCGAAGCGCTTCAGCTGCTGCTCCTGCTTGAACATGGTCGTCGCCGGGTACATCTCCGTCTGCCCTGACGCGAGCGCGAAGCCCCCCGGGCAGAAGTGCTCGATGAGCTCCACGAGCAGCGTGCGCGCCATGGGCGCCATCACGTAGAGGCACAGGCGCAGGCTGGACAGCTTCGTGGCGGGCCGCGCCGGGTGCGCCAGCATCGCGCCGTACATCACCGGCAGGCCCAGCAGGAAGGTGATGCCGCGCCGCTCGATGGTCGCGAGCATCGCGCCCGGGTCGAAGACGCGCCGCACGACGACGGTCGCCCCGGCCAGGAGGAACGTCATCACGATGGCGTGCTGCGCGCAGTGGAACATCGGGAGCACGCAGAGGGTGGAATCCCCCGACCGCATCCCCAGCTCGAACAGGTTCCCGCTCAGCGCCGCGTGCACCGACGCGTGCGAGTGCATGACGCCCTTCTGCTGGCCGGTGGTGCCACTGGTGTACATGATCTGCGCGAGCTGGCCGCTCTGGATGTCCACCGCCGGCAGCGTGCCGTGCTGCCCCTTCAGCGTGTCCAGGAACGCGACCGTGTCCCCGCCCGGCGCAGCCTGCCCCTCCGGTACGCAGACGATGACGCGGGTGCCCAGCGCATCAAGCATCGCACGCAGCCCCGGCTTCGCGAGGAACTCCGCGTCGATGACGGCGTGGGTCGCCTCGGCGTGCTCGAGGATGTACTGGACGGCCTCCACGGAGAGGCCGGTGTTGATGGGCACCCAGACGAGCCCGGCCTTGTAGATGCCGATGAACGCCGTGACCATCTGCGCCGAGTTGCCGCAGACCATCGCGATGCGCGCGCCCCGGGGAAAGCCCTGCGCGAGCAGGTAGTGCGCGAACGCGTTCGAGCGCCGGTCTAGCTCCGCATAGGACAGCTCGAGGTCGCCGTCGACGAGCGCCGTCCGCTCCGGCCAGCGCGACGCGGACCGGTGGACGATGTCTCCGAGGGAGACTCGGCTGATGCGCGGGGACTGCGCTTCCTGGGTCGCGGACATCGTGTGCTCTCTTTCGCCCGTTCGGGCGTCGGGTCGAACCGGGTGCCGCCTTCGCCTATTTCGGCGCGGCCCACGCGGGGGGACGGCGCTCCAGGAAGGCGAGCATGCCCTCCTGGGCCTCTTCGGAGGCGAACAACCGGCCGGAGAGCGCGACCATGTCCGCGCCCCCGGCATCCAGGCGCGCGCGCAGCCCGGCGGCCACCAGCTGCTTCGTCTCGCGCAGGCCCTGCGGTGACGACACCCGGAAGGTCTCCAGTATCTGCTCCACGGCGCCCTCCAGGGACGCGTCCGGCACCGCGGTGGTGATGAGCCCGATGCGCGCGGCCTCGGCCGCGTCGAACGCCTCCCCGGTGAGGAAGTAGCGGCTCGCCGCCCGGCTGGTCAGGTGCGGCAGCGTGGTGAGGGAGATGACCGCGGGCGTCACGCCAATGCGCGCCTCCGTGAAGGCGAACTTCACGGACTCCGCGACGACCGCCACGTCGCACGCGCCCACGATGCCGATGCCCCCTGCCCTCACCTGCCCGGCGACCTTCGCCACGACGGGCTGGGGCAGCGTCACGATCGTGCGCAGCACGTCGAGCAGCACGGCCGGCGCCTTCGCGGCCCCACCGTCCGCCATCTCGGAGAGGTCCGCACCGGCGCAGAACGCGGGGCCGGTGGCCGCGAGGACGACCGCGCGAACCTCCGGGTCGGCGCCCACGGAGCGCAGCCGCTCCAGCAGCTGAGTCACGAGCGCCCGCGACAACGCGTTGCGGTTTTTGGGCGAGTCGAGTGTGAGGGTCGCGACGCCGCGAGAGACTTCGTACCGGACGAGCGTTGCATCACTCATGCTGCCTCCTTCGCTTCAGGGGAGACGACCGCGACGACGTGCCGTGCCGGCACCTGCGCCCCGACCGTGACGTTCACCGCGGTGACCACACCATCCGTGGGCGCGATGAGGGACGACTCCATCTTCATCGCTTCGAGCACCACCAGCACGTCGCCCTTCTTCACGGTCGCGCCGACCTGGGTGCTCACCCGGATGATGCGGCCATCCATGGGCGCGCGAAGGCGGCCGTCACTGGCGCGCTCGCGTTCGGAGGGCGCCCTGAAAGAGACATCGCGCAGGCTGCGCGTGATGCCGTCGAGCGAGCTCCACAACGTGCCTCCCGCGCGGCGGTAGCGGACCGCGCGGCGCCTTCCGGCGACCTCGACCTCGGCGCGCTCGGCCCCAAGGCCACGCAAGGAGAGCGAGACCGAGGTGTCGCCGATGCGGACGTCGTAGGCCTCCGGCGCGACGGGGCGCACCGAAGCGCGGAACTCCGAGGTCCCGTCATGCAGGGCGACGGGCACCGGCAGGGCGTAGGAGCTGCTCCAGCCCGTGAGCGCCGCGTCGAAGCCACCGCGCCGGGCGAGCGCCAGGGCATCATCGTGGAAGAGCAGCGCGGCCAGGATGGCCTGGTCCTCCACGGACGCCTGCCCGAGCCCCCCCAGCGTCTCCGGCGGCGTGTGCGCGCCCACGAAGCCCGTGTCGTACCGGCCGGAGCGGAACGCCTCATGCCCGAGGACGTGCTGGATGAAGGTGCTGTTCGTCGTGACGCCGAACACCGTCAGCTCCCGCAGCGCCGCGGCCAATCGCTCGCGTGCCGTCTCGCGGTCCGGCCCGTGTGCGATGAGCTTCGCCTGCATGGAGTCGTAGAACGGCGTGATGTCCTGGCCCTCACGCACGCCGTGGTCCACGCGGATGCCCTCCCCCGCCGGCGGCACCCACGCGAGGAGCCGGCCTGTCTGCGGGAGGAAGCCCTTGGCCGGGTCCTCCGCGCACAGCCGCGCTTCGATGGCATGCCCCTGGAAGGTGATCTCCGGCTGCGTCCGCGGCAGCGGCTCACCGTCAGCAACGCGCAGCTGCCATTCGACCAGGTCCAGCCCGGTGATGAGCTCCGTCACCGGGTGCTCGACCTGCAGGCGCGTGTTCATCTCCATGAAGAAGAAGTCGCCATTCGGCGCCAGGAGGAACTCGATGGTCCCCGCGCCGCGATACCCGATGGCGCGGATGGCCTGCACCGCCACGGCTCCCATGCGCTCACGCAGCTCGGGCGTGACGGCCGGAGACGGGCTCTCCTCGATGACCTTCTGGTGACGACGCTGGACGGAGCAGTCGCGCTCACCCAGGTGCACCGCGTTCCCGTGCGCGTCCGCGAAGACCTGCACCTCCACGTGCCGCGCCCCTTCGATGGCACGCTCGAGGATGAGCTCGCCGCTGCCAAAGGCGTTCGT
This sequence comes from Corallococcus aberystwythensis, assembly GCF_003612165.1. Lineage (GTDB taxonomy): Bacteria > Myxococcota > Myxococcia > Myxococcales > Myxococcaceae > Corallococcus > Corallococcus aberystwythensis. The sequence continues at coordinate 36,933 of NZ_RAWK01000002.1, forward strand.
CGCCTCCGAGCGCGCGGAGCGGATGGCGTCGAGCAGCGCTCCGGGCTCGCGCACCAGACGCATGCCACGTCCGCCGCCGCCCGCCGCGGCCTTCACCATGAGGGGGAAGCCGATGCGCTGGCCCTCGCGGACCAGGGCCTCGTCTTCGAGCGATTCACCGGGCCGGGCCGCCTCATAGCCGGGGATGCACGGCACGTCCGCGGCCTGCATGCGCAGCTTCGCCTGCCGCTTGTTCCCCATCAGCTCGATGGCTTCCGCGGGAGGCCCGACGAACACGAAGTTGGCCTCCGCGCACGCTCGCGCGAAGTCCTCGTTCTCGGAGAGGAAGCCGTACCCGGGATGGATGGCATCCGCGCCGGACGCCTTCGCCGCGGCGAGGACCCGCTCGATGGAGAGGTAGGACTCCCGCGCGGGCGGCGGCCCCAGATGGATGGCCTCGTCAGCGAGCCGCACGTGAGGGGCTTCCCGGTCCGCGTCGGAGAAAACCGCGACCGTGCGCAGGCCCAGTCGGCGGCACGTGCGCAGCACGCGCACGGCGATCTCACCCCGGTTCGCCACCAGCACCTTGTGGATGCGTTTCATGATTCCCCTCGCTACAGCCGGGCGACGCCGAAGGAGTTGGGCGCCAGCGTGCGGCGCGAAGCCTCGTCACACGTGGCCAGGATGAACCCGAGCACCCGCCGCGTGTCCCGGGGGTCGATGACACCGTCGTCGAACAGCCGCGCGCTGCAATGGAAGGCATCCGACTCACGGTCGAACTGCTCGATGAGCGGCTTCGCCATCCCGTCCAGGAACTCCTGGTCGGGCGGCAGCCCCGCGCGCCGGGCCTTCTCCGTGGCGACGATGCTCAGCACCTTCGCCGCCTGCTCACCGCCCATCACCGCCGTGCGCGCGTTGGGCCAGGCGAAGATGAAGCGCGGATGGAACGCACGGCCGCACATCCCATAGTTGCCCGCGCCGAAGGCTCCGCCCAGCAGGAGGGTCATCTGCGGCACGGTCGCGTTGGCCACCGCCTGAAGCATCTTCGCGCCGTGCTTCACGATGCCGCCCTGCTCCGACTGCGTGCCCACCATGTACCCGGTGGTGTTCTGCAGGTAGACGATGGGCGTGCGCGCCTGGCAGCAGAGCTGGATGAACTGCCCTGCCTTCGTCGCGCCCTTCGCCGTGATGGGCCCGTTGTTGCCGATGATGCCAATCGCCCGGCCCTCGATGCGTGCCCAGCCGCAGACGGTGAGCGCGTCGTACTCGTCCTTGAAGGGCGAGAAGTCCGAGCCGTCCACGAGCCGGGCAATCACCTCGCGGCAATCGTAGGGCCGCCGGTGGTCGATGGGCACGACGCCACACAGCTCATCCACCGCGTAGCGCGGCGGCTCGAAGCCAGGGCGCGCGGGCTGCGGCAGGGCGTCATTCCACCCGAGCGACGCGACGATCTCCCGCGCGATGCGGATGCCGTCGGCGTCGTCCTCGGCGAGGTGGTCCGAGGTGCCGGCCACGGTGGTGTGCATCTCCGCGCCGCCCAGGTCCTCGTCCGTGGCGACCTCGCCCGTGGCCGCGAGCAGCAGCGGTGGGCCGGCGAGGAACACCTTCGCCTTGCCGCGCACCATGACGACGTGGTCGGACAGGCCCGGGATGTACGCGCCGCCCGCCGTGCTGGAGCCGTGGACGACGGTGACCTGGGGGATGCCGGCCGCAGACAGCTTCGCCTGGTTGTAGAACGTCTCTCCACCCGGGATGAAGATCTCCTGCTGGTAGAGCAGGTTCGCGCCGCCGCTCTCCACGAGCGACACGACGGGCAGCCGGTTCTCCAGGGCAATCTCCTGCGCGCGCAGCGCCTTCTGGACACCCCAGGGTGTCGCGGTGCCGCCCTTCACCGCGGAGTTGCTCACGAACACCAGACAGCGCACGCCGGCCACGAAGCCGATGCCGACGATGGTGTTTCCACCGGCCAATGACCCGTCGCTGTCGTCATGGTGCTTGTAGCCACACAGCGTCGAGAGCTCCAGGAACGGCGAGCCCCGGTCGAGCAGCAACGCCAGACGTTCACGCGGGAGGAGCTGCCCCCGCTGCTTGAACTTCTCGCGGGCCAGCTGCTCGGTGTCGCGCGACTTCTGCTCGATGGCGCGCAGCTCGGCGACGCGGGCGAGCATCTCCTGTCGCTGCGTGGTGAAGGCGGCGGAGGCCGGTTCGACTTGGGAGACGAGCGTGGGCACGTCACTTCTCCTTCGGGCCGTCGAGGATGGAGGGCCCCTTGGCCAGGTGGAACCCTTCGTACGGCTTCGAGTTCGAGTGCTCCGACAGCGGGAACGCCTTCGTGTTGCAGGACGCGCCCCCGTCAATGCGGATGACCTCGCCGGTGATGAACGCCGCCACGTCGGAGAGGAGGAACGCGATGGCGCCGCTCACCTCCGCCTCGGTGGCCAGCCGGTGCAGGGGGACCTGCTTGCGCAGCATGGGGATCATCTCGCGGACGAAGGGGTCCTCGTAGGTGTCCAGGCCGCTGGAGGCGACCCAGCCCGGCGCGACGGCGTTCACGCGGACCCCGGCGAAGGCCCACTCGACGGCGGCCGTCTGCGTCAGGTTGAACATGCCGGCGCGCGCCGCGCCCGAGTGCCCCATGCCCGGCATGCCGTTCCAAGCATCCGCGAGCATGTTCACGATGGCGCCGCCGTGGTCGGTCATGGACTGGTTGAACACCTCGCGCGCGACCAGGAAGCCGCCGGTGAGGTTCGTCGCGACGACCGCCTCGAAGCCCTTCTTGGAGATCGCCGACAGCGGTGACGGGAACTGCCCGCCCGCGTTGTTCACGAGCCCGTGGATGCGGCCGCGCTCCTGGACGACGGCGGCGACCATGTCGCGCACGGCGGCCTCGTCGCGGATGTCCACGGCGTGCTGCGTGGACGCGTGGCCCTCGGCGGCAAGCTCCCCGGCGACCTTCGCGAGCTTCTCCTGCTTGCGGCCCACCAGGACGATGTGCGCGCCCAACGACGCGAGCTCATGCGCGGTGCACCGGCCGATGCCGCTGCCAGCGCCGGTGACGATGATGGTGCGGCCCGCGAAGGCATCCGGAGCGAAGACTGAACGGTAACCCATCGTGTTCTCCTTCAGCCGCGCGCTTTGCGGGGCAGCGTTCCCATGGCCTTACTGATGATTCCGAGCATCACCTCGTCGGCGCCGCCACCGATGGAACCCAGGCGCAGGTCGCGGTAGGCGCGGGCGACGGGGTTGTCCCAGGTGAAGCCCATGCCGCCCCAGTACTGGAGGCACCCGTCGACGAGCTCACGGGCGAGCCGCCCCGACTTGAGCTTGCACATCGAGGCGAGCTTCACGACCTCCGGGTCGTCCTTGTTCTCGATGTACATGCCGACGGTCCGGTAGATGAGCGCCCGGAGCGCCTCGACCTCCGTCTGCAATTCGGCCAGCCGGAAGTGCACGCTCTGGTTGTCCAGGATGGACTGGCCAAAGGCCTTGCGCTGCTTCGTGTACTCCGCCGTCTGCGCGATGAGCCGGTCGAAGGTGACCAGCGTGCTCGCGGACACGAACAGCCGCTCCTCCTGGAACTGCTGCATCTGCATCGCGAAGCCACGCCCTTCGTCGCCGATGCGGAAGCGTGTGGGGACGCGCACGCCGTCGAAGAAGAGCTGCGCCGTATCGGACGCCCACATGCCGAGCTTGCGGATCTTCGACCGCGTGATGCCGGGGCGGTCCATGGGCACGATGATGAGCGACTTGTTCGCGTGCGCGGGCCCCTCACCCGTGTTGGCGAGCAGGCAGACCCAGTCCGCCTGCATGCCGTTGGTGATCCACATCTTGCTGCCGTCGATGACGTAGTCGTCGCCATCCCGGCGCGCCGTGGTCGTCACGCTCGCCACGTCGGAACCGGCGCCCGGCTCGCTCACCGCGATGGAGCAGACGCGCTCGCCCGTGAGCGTGGGGGCCAGGAACTCCCGCCTCAGTGCGTCGCTGCCGAAGCGCGCGAGCGCGGGCGTCGCCATGTCGGTGACGACGCCGATGGCCATGGGCAGCGCGCCGCAGGTGCAGTGGCCCAGCTCCTCGGCGAAGGCGACGGAGAACGACGCGTCGAGCCCCAGTCCGCCGAACTCCGCGGGCTTCGTGATGCCGAGCAGCCCGAGCTCGCCCAGCTTCCGGAACACCTCCCGTGCCGGGAAGATCTCCGCGGCCTCCCAGGCGTCGACGTGCGGGTTCAGCTCCTGTTCCACGAACTTGCGGACAGTCTGTCGGATGGCGCGGTGTTCCTGGGTCTGCTGCATGGCTTCCTCGGGGGGCTTGGGAGCGCGCGAAGGCGCTAGAGAAGCGAGTCCGGGACGTCGACGTGGCGCGAGCGCAGCCATTCGCCGAGCGCCTTGGCCTGCGGGTCGAAGCGGGTGGACGAAGAGACGCCCTCGCCGAGGAGTCCCTCGATGACGAAGTTCAGGGCGCGAAGGTTCGGGAACACGTGGCGCTGGATCTTCAGGTCCCGCGTCTCCGGGAGCAGCGAGCGCAGCTGCTCCTCCGTGAGGGTGTGCATGAGCCAGCTCCACGCATCGTCGGTGCGGACCCAGACACCGATGTTCGCGTCTCCGCCCTTGTCCCCGCTGCGGGCCAGGACCACCTGGCCCAGCGGCACGCGCCGGGTGATGCCCGCCAGGAGTGGCGCGGGCGGCGACGGCGCGGGGACCGCTTCGAGCCCGCGCGTCTCCTCCGGCGGCAACACGTCAATGCGGCGCCCGTCCGGAAGCACCGCGACGTGCGGCACCTTCCGCGCGTCCACGTAGGCCGGCGTGTAGACGCCGAAGGGTGAAGCATCGCCGGGCAACGCGGGCAGGAAGAACCCGGGGTAGCTGGACAGGGCGAGCTCCACCACCGCGCCGTTGAAGGAACGGCCGGCGACCTTCGGGTCGGCATCCTTCACGGTGACTCGCAGCGTCGCGGAGGCCTGCTCCTCGCTCAGCGCGTCGGGGCGGTCGGTGCGCGCGAGCGTGTAGAGGACCTCGGCGGGCCGGGGCTTGAGCGTCGCATCGAGCTGGGCCTGCACGAGCGCGGCCTTCTCCTCGATGTCCAGGCCGACGAGCACGAACTGGGCATCGTTGCGGAATCCGCCGAGCCGGTTCAGGCACACCTTCACGTCCGGAGGAGGCGGCTCGCCACGCACGCCAGACAGGCGCACCCGGTCGGGGCCGTCAGCTTCGACCACGATGGTGTCGAAGCGCGCGGTGGCGTCAGGACCGGCATAGCGGGCACCGCCGATTTCATAGACGAGCTGGGCCTTCACCGTGTCGACGGTGACGGCGCCCCCGGTGTCCGGATGCTTCGTGATGATGCAGGAGCCGTCGGCGAAGACCTCCGCGAGCGGGAAGCCGGGCCGGCGCACATCGATTTCGCCGAAGCGCGCGAAGTTGCCGCCAGTCGCCTGGGCTCCGCATTCCAGGACATGGCCCGCGACCATGGCGCCCGCGAGGCGGTCCCAGTCGTCGCGCTTCCAGCCGAAGTGGGAGGCCGCGGGGCCGACGACGAGCGACGCATCCGTCACGCGCCCCGTGACGACGATGTCCGCGCCCGCGTCGAGACACGCCGCGATGCCCCAGCCACCCAGGTACGCGTTCGCCGTGAGGGGCTGATCAAAGCCCAGCTCGTCCGCGCGTCCGACGAGGTCATCGCCTTCGACGTGCGCGATGTTGACGGTCAGCCCCAGCTTCGTGGCGAGCGCGCGCAGGTCGTTCGCGAGTCCCTGCGGATTGAGGCCGCCGGCATTGGTGACGATGCGGACCTTGCGCTCCACCGCCAGGCCAAGCGTCTCCTCCAGCTGGCGCAGGAACGTCCGCGCGTAACCGCCCGACGGGTTCTTCAGCCGGTCCCGGCCCAGGATGAGCATGGTCAGCTCCGCCAGGTAGTCGCCGGTGAGGACGTCCAGCGGGCCGCCCTCCAGCATCTCGCGGAACGCGGAGAGGCGGTCGCCGTAGAAGCCGGATGCATTGCCGATGCGCAGCGACCGCGAGTCCATCGCACCTCCGTAACAGGGAGCGGGGAGTCTGTACCCCACCCCCAAAGAAAGCAATCACGATTGCTTTTTTCTTCCCGCCGCAACAGTGTGGACCCATGAGCGGCACGACACGGCAGGAGCAGGAGCGCAGCCGGGTGACGCGGCAGAAGCTGATGACGGCCGCCATCGAAGTGCTGGTGGAGAAGGGCTGGGCGGGGGCGACGACGGGCGCCATCGCCGAGCGCGCGGGGGTGTCACGCGGCGCGTGCCAGCACCACTTCCCGACGCGCGCGGCCCTGGTCGCTGCCGCCGTGGAGCACGTCTTCCACCAGCAGGTGGAGGAGTTGGTGCGGCGCGTGACGGGCCTGCCGGAGAGCCGGCGGCGCGTCGAGCCCGTGTTGAACCTGCTCCACGACGTCTACGCCGGCCCGCTCTTCACGGCCGCGACGCATTTGTGGGTGGCGGCCGGGGCCGACGAGGAGCTGAAGGCCCTCCTGCTGCCGCTCGAAACGCACGTCGGCCGCGAGGTGTACCGGCTCACCGTCGAGCTGTTGGGACTCGATGAGCGCGACCGCGACGTGCGCGATGCCGTGCGCGCGACGCTGGACCTCCTGCGCGGCCTGGCGCTCGCGAACCTGCTCCACGACGACACCGCCCGGCGCCGCAAGGTGCTCGCCCACTGGGCGCGGACCCTGGAAGCCCAGCTCACACCGAAGCGCGCGGCGCAGACGGACTGAGCTGCTTCGGGCTCGCCCCGGGCACGAGCGTGGCGCCCGGAGCAGAGCCCTCCTCTTCCACGGACTTCAGCAGCGGTAGAGCGAGTACAGCGCGGTGATGTCCGTGCTGGTGAACTCGCCGGTGGGGTTCGGCGGGAGGCAGGCGTTGAAGATGGACCCGTTCACGTAGGACGTGGCGGGCGTGCCAGGGATGAGGATGGCCCCCACGCCCGCCGTGCCCTCGCTGCCGCCCGTGCCACAGCTGATGACCTGGGAGTAGTAGTCCGAGTGGCGCATGCCCAGCGTGTGCCCCAGCTCGTGGGTGATGATGTGCTCCACCGTGTCGAGCGGGGCGGTGTTCCACCCCGTGCCGATGGTGATGGTCCCGTAGGGCAGGCCTCCCGACGGGTAGCCCGCGTTGTAGACCGTGCCCGCCGCGGTCGTCGCGGTGATGTTCGCGTTGCAGCCCGTGGTGGGCCCCCGCACCATCGTGAAGCAGAGCCCCAGGGCGTTGTAGTTCTGGATGGCCAGGTCCAGGCCCTGGCTCAGGCGGGTGTTGCTGTTGAACGTGGACGTGGGGTTGAGGCAGATCTTCCTCACCACGGCCTTGTTGACGACGTTGGTCGTCCGGTACTGCTCCGCGCTGTCCCCACCGGACTGGAGCATCTCGCGCGAGGCCTCCACGCTCACCTGCGCGTCGCCGCCCACGTAGACGGACGCATCCGAGACGGTGATGTCACCTCGCTGGAAGCCCGCCTCGACGAGGTTGGAGACGATCTCCTGGCGCTCCTGCTCCAGGTCGGTCCCGCAGCCGGACAGCACCGCACCACAGCTCGCCACGAGCACTGCCGCTCTCTTGAACATGGACGTCTCCCCTTGGCTTCAGCGCGCGACGATGTCTGCGTCCACCAGGTACGGCGACGCCGCGACAATCGCTTCCATCGTCCAACCCCGGTTGGCGCCGCGGCCGGTCTCGTCGCAGTCACCGTCGGTGTGGATGCCCAGCAGTTGGCCCTGGCGGTTGAGCACACCCGCGCCGGAGCTTCCGACCAGGGTGTCCAGGTCCACGTAGTAGACCAATGAATTACAAGCATCCAGGTACTCGCCTTCGGCGATGACCTTGGGCTTTCCCCGGGGGTGCTGGATGATCGCCAGCCGCTCGCTGGGCACGGCCGTCAGCAGGACGGGCGTCACCTTGGGCAACACGTCGAGCTGGATGAGCGCGTAGTCGGGTTCGAGCGATTGCTCGATGACGGTGCCCTCGGTGATGAGCGGGTCACCGTCGGACTGGTCCTCGAAGTTGAAGACGAGCAGCGGCCGGTCCCCAAGAGCGACACAGTGTCCCGCCGTCACCACCACGGGGCCCGCGCTCGCTTCAATCAGGGTTCCGGTACAGCGCCCGTCAATCAGGACGACCGCGTCTTCGCTCGTCTGCGCGACGTCGGCGAACTCGCCCTGGTAGCTGTTGATGGGGGTGAAGTCGGCGGTCGGGCCACACTGCGTCTGGCCGCGCACCTCCGGAGGCTGGCGCACCCGCGACGCCGCAGGACTCTCACAGACTGCCGGATGGGAAACCGCGGGCACCTCCTTCTTTCCACAGGCCATCAGGCCCAGGAGGAGGAAGGTGCCCGCGAGGTTGCGACCCCACGGACTCATGAAGGACTCATGGGGTCGCAACGCCAGCCTTTAGTACAAGTAGTTCAGCGCGGTGATGTCGGAGCTGGTGAACTCACCGTTCTCCGTCGAGCGGAAGCAGGAGTTCATGATGGAGCCGCCCACCGTGGCGGTGCTCGGCGTACCGGGGATGAGGATGGCGCCCACGCCGGCGGTGCCCTCGTTGGTGGCGGCGCCACCGCAGCTGATGGAGCGGTTGTAGTAGTCCGAGTGACGGAAGCCGATCGCGTGGCCCAGCTCGTGCGTGATGACGTGCTCGTTCACGTCCGCGCTGTAGCTCTGCAGGCCCGTGCCGATGTTGATGGTGCCGTAGGGACGGCCGCCCGACGGGAAGCCCGCGGAGCCGCCCGCGCCGGACATGGTCGTCGCGGTGATGTTCGCGGTGCAGCCCGTGGTGGGGCCGCGCGCCATCGTGATGCGCAGACCGCGCTGGTTGTAGTTCTGGATGGCCGCATCCAGGCCCGCGCTGAGGCGGCTGTAGCTGTTGAACCCGGACGTGGGGTTGATGCAGATCTTCGTCACGCTCGTCCCGACGGTGTTCGTCGTGCGGTACTGCTCCTGGGTCTCCTTGCCCGTCTGGAGCATCTCGCGGGACGCCTCCAGGCTCACGTGCGCGTCACGGCCCACGTACACCAGACCGTCAGCCTCCATGATGTCGGACGCGGGGAAACCGGCCTCGATCAGGTTGGAGACGATCTCCTGGTTCTCGTTCTCCAGGTCGGTACCGCAGCCGGACACCAACGCACCACAGCTCGCCACGAGGACTGCCGCCTTCTTGAACATGAGTCGTTCCTCTGGTTCGGGGGAGATCCGCTGCCGCCTGACCTTCCCGTCAGCCGCGGACAGCTTGCCCCGCCACTGAGCAACTGCCGGGCCAGCGTTACGTCAGAGGGAATAACTCGGTTTTGTTGAATTTCATGGTGCGCGGATACTCCAGCTTCCAAGAATCTGAGCGTAACGTGACGTGACAGCCGGAGCCGTAAGTGCTTGGGAGCCAAGCTCTTTTGCGGCTCAAACGGGTTCTCACTGATTTTCGGACAGAGGTGTCTTCCTATCAGTCACCCTCCCCGGGGTCGGATTTACTCCCACTATTCGTGAAATACACGCAGAGCGCGTGAAAACTGGGAGTTGAATCCGCTCCCCGGATATCCCGTCCCCATGACCATGCGCCCTTCCCTTCCCCTTGCCGCGCTGTTGGGTGCGGCCCTGTCGTTCCTCCCCGGCTGCGAGAGCTCGAAGTCGAGCGGCCCTTCACCGTCCGACACGCGGTCCCAGGACACCGCGTCCGTGCAGTCCGCCGAGGCCTGGGCGCGCGCACGCGTGGGAGATCGCGTCACCTACTCTTTCCACGCGACGCAGGGGCCTGGGCCTCGCGGCGGAACCGCGCGCACCCTTCAAGGGCAGCTGACGCTGGAGGTGGTAGCCGTACAGCAACCCTGGGTCTGGGTGCGCGCGGCCTTCAGCGATGACGCCGGCAAGCCCCTGCCCCAGGCGCGACTGGCGCAGGACCTGCTCTTCCCCGTGCGCGCGGACATGACGCGTCCGCTGGACGTGCCGCATGGAGGCAAGGCCACCGCCGAGGTCGCCTCCAGCGCGGGCAGGAGCTGGGAGGCCATGCGCTACGTCAGCGACCAGCGCTCCTTCGACGGTCCCCTGCGCACGCGCGTGTACGCCAACGCGCCAGGCCCGCTGTACCTCACGCGCGGCTTGATTGAAGCGGGCACGGAGTCCGCTGGCTTCCGCACGCCGGGAGGCTTCCAGCTGACGCTGCGTGAGGTCCGTGAGGGCTCGGCCGAGGCCAGCGCTCCCGCGCCCGCGATGGAGCGGCCCCTGGGCCCGGGCGCGTACTACGAGCGGTTCGTGGACGTGGGGCCCGCGCCGGGCGTGCAGCGCGTGTGCTTCACCGCGGAGCGCGGCTACCTCCTGCGCACCGAGGGCCCCGCCGAAGGCAGTGCCGCCCCCTGCTCCGACTTCTCCCAGGCCGAGCCGGAGCCGCTGGAGGAGCTGCTGATGGGGCTGCCCTGGGAGGTGGTCGCCTCGGAGGAGTGGCCGCCCGCCGCCGCCGCCGCCGGCACCCGGGGCACGTTCAGCGCGCAGGGCCGCGACGTCCCCGCCCTCATCGAGCAGGGCCGCGAGAACGTGGAAGGCACCGAGCGCGTTTTCATGCAGACCTACGCGGCTGAGCCCTGGGCCCCGGGGCTCGCGGGCCTGCCATACGAGGCGCGCTTCCAGCCGCTCGCCAGCAGCACCGAGCGCGTGGAGGCCGGTGGAAAGCACGAGTCAGAGGGTGGCACGCGGATCGTGCGCTGGGGCTCGTGGCTCGCGGGACAGAAGTGAGAAAGGCTTTACGGGGTGGGTGTGTCACTCCGTGAGCTGTCATTGCCACGGACGAGCTCGGCCTGGAGCACCGCGCCGGATGGGCGGCGCGTCCATTCCAGGAAGGACGCGCGGAACGCCTCCACCGCCGCGGCCAGTGGACTGGAGGGCTGCCAGGACAACGCGGCCGTTTCGCGCGCCTCCAGCCCGATGAGCAGCGTCCCTCCAGCCTGTGGGGGCTGGAGGGGCCGCACGGAGAGACGCCGGTCGCCTTCCAGGCGATACACCAGGGCCGTGACGTGTCCGAGGATCCACCCCGCGACGGCCTCGCGGTCTTCAGCGGAGGCCGCTTCGACGGACAGGCGCAACGCGGTGGGTGGGGCCGCGTTGGCCTCCAGCGGCTGGAAGAGCGCCGTCCACGCGGAGGGCGTTCCCGAAGCGCGAGCGTTGGCCACGAACTCGCGGGCACGGAGCAGTTCCTCCCGGATGACGCGGAACGTGGACCGCGACACGTTGCGCGCGGTGTTTCGCGCGGGGAGCGCGGGGGCGATGACGGGCAGGAGGTCGCGCTTGCCGTCGGGCCGGTAGCGCGCCGTTTCGGGCGTGAGCGTCACGGGCTGGGGCCACGGCCAGGAGGCGAAGGTGTTGAAGAAGTGCGAGAGCAACGCCGCGTCGGTCCGCAGGGCGTCCGGGGTCGCGCGGGTGCAGGCCCACGCAGCGAGCAGCGTCCACGACAGCCCACCGAGATAACCCAACGCATGTGAGTAGATGCCCCGCGCCCGGGCCCAGCTCTTCACCGCTCGCAGCAAGGCACGGAACCGTTCGGCCCGTCCGCCGTCACGGGCGATGGCGTCCATCAGGCCCAACGTGTCCGCCAGTCCCAGCACGGCGCGGAGCCCCGCGGAGTCGAGCTGTGAGCCATGTTGTTCGACCAGGGTCAGGGGATCGCCAGGGGGCACGCCCTCCGGACGGCTCGCATAGGCCAGGTCGAAGCTCACGCCCCCGAGTGACACCTTCACCAGCGGGATGGCGGCGTCCGCCACGTAGCGAGCCGAGCCTGGTGCCAGTTCGTGGAGAAGCGCTCGCGCGAAGTCCTCGCGGGAAAGGCTGGCCGGGCCGATGGCGACGGCGTCCACATCACTGCCCGCGCCATCCGTGCCCAGGAGATACGAGCCATAGGGATGCAGCGTGGTGCCAATCCGTTCACAGTGCTGGCGCAGTTGCTCCACCGCCGCGGTCCTGGCGGCGTGTCCCGCCTGGGAGTCACTGGCGCCAATGGAAGCCAGGGCCTCCCGCAGCGGCGCGTCTTCGCGCTCTGGCATTGCCGCCCGGGTCCGTGAAAGGGGAATGCGCCGGATGACCTCGAAGGGCGCGTCGCCCTTCCTCCGGATGAGACAGAGCTCACCCACGCGGAACTTCAACGGACGCCAGTTCCGCTGCCACTCGGCGAGCGTGCGGGCGATGTCCGGCGAGAGCGGGAGCTGCCCCATGGACAGGTGCGGCGTGAAGCCGCCATGGGCGGAGGTGGCGCATTCGGGCAGGGCCGCCACGAGCTTCACGTGCAGCGCCGCGAGCGCACCGGAGGGCTGATCATCAGGACGAAGCCACGCCGTCGCGTTGGCGCGGTGCTCGAAGTGGCCGAAGGTGGAGAGCGTCACGTCGAAGGGTTCAACGCCCTGGAGGGCATCCACGAGGAGCGCCTCCGCCGTCTCGAAGTCCTCTTCGGGCACGAACGGATACAGCAGCGTGATGTGAGGCATCCACCGCTGGAACTTCGCGTCGTGCTTTTTACGCAGGGCCTGGATGGGGCCCCAGACGTCATCGGGAGGAATGAGCACCAGCGCCGTGTGGTGGACAAGCGCCGTGGAGGTTCGCGCGGCGAGCCCCACGGGGGATGCAACGGTTTCACGGCGCAGGACGCAGCGCAGTCCGAAATGATCCGATGCGAAGAGGGCCTGCCCCGTGGGCGCGGGCGGTCCCGCCAGGGGCGCTTCGCCGAAGAGGCCCACGGACTCTGGAGCGAGCCGGCCCGAAGGCGACGCCACCAGCACGCGGTCCAACCGCTGGAGCCGCCCCGAGACGGTGGTGAGCGCCGCCAGGGTGTTCAACAGGGGGTTGAACGTCTCCCCCTCTTCCGAAGGCCGCAGCGCGGACCACGCGTCCACGAAGCCCGCGCGCGAGAAGGACGCTGCTTCCGGCGCTCCGTCACCGAAGTTGAAGTCACCGGCCAGCACCAGGTCCGGGGCTTCGGCATCGCTCGTGGAGCCCAGCACGCGGGCCCATTCGAGCAGGGCCTCGACCTGCACGGCACGCGCGGAGGCTCCGGACGCATCGCGGTTGCTCGTCAGGTGCGGCGTGGCCACCCAGAGCGGGCCCTCCGCGAGGCGCAGCTCGGCGGCGATGAGGCGCTTGTCCCGGGAGAAGACGCGCTGCCACACGGAGGCAAGCGGCACGCGCGACAACAGCACCTGACCATAGGTCGCCACGGTATGCGCGCCAGGACCGTCGGACAGCCAGTAGCGTTCGCGCACCCAGGGTTCAGCGAGCAGGGTCCGGAGGAACGACGGAGTGACTTCCTGAAGCGCGATGACATCCGCGTCCGTCTCGCGGAGCAGCGCGAGTGCCGCCGGGGTCCTGCGCTCGGTCGCCAGCAACTCCGCGTCGTACAGGTCGAAGAGGACGTTGAAGGTGGCAACGGTGAGCGCGGCGGGAGTGTGAAGCGCGGGGCCCGGCGCAAGCGAGGCCTCGCTCCAAGCGCCAGTGCGTGCGTCGAACCGCCATGCGGGCAGCGGCGTGAAGCCCGGCACCGCGAGGAGCGGAGATGACGCGGGCTCCTCCGCGGGCCGGGCGTTGCTCAGGAGGTCGATGCGCTCCTTGCGATCCCACACCACCTGGGGCCCGCGCTTGAAGTACCAGACGCGGTGCCAGGGGATCTCACCATCGGGGACGAACGCCTCGAAGGGCATCTCCTCCATCGCGCCCCGGTGCGCGTCGTAACCGACGACGAATTCGCGGGCATCGAGCCGGGAGTCCCACCGGATCCGGTGATACACCTCGCGGCTTGTCGTGAAGCGTTCCTGAGACATGGCGAGGATCCGTGGGTGAAGGCAGCCAGATGGCGCGCCGCCTTGACGCGACGGCCTGGGTCCACCTGACAGAGAGCATCGCAAGGTCCAGCGGCTCAGCGCGCGTTGCGTTTCACTGGGCGGTCCTTCGCGATTCCCAGTTCTAGGAGCGCTTGCTCGAAGCGGAGCTGCCAGCCAGTGGCGTGGACCAACCGGATCGCGCCCAAACTCTTGAGGTCGCGTGCACTTTCAACCGCCCCCCGTCTCAGCACCTGGGTCGAATCTCTCTCTTGCTCGTAAAGGTAGGTGGCGTTTCCAGTCCTCGAGAACTCCACCGCCACGTGCCTTCCGAACGACAACTCGAATGCGCTGACATCGCCCCTTGGAAGCCGTTTAGCGCGTCGGAACGCGGCCTGCTGTTCGGCTGGCAGCGTCGCGAGCCTCGACTTCAGGGCGTCATACGTCACGGAGTCCAGCCAACAGGTGGTCCGGCGGATCGACCCCAGGTAGTTCAACCAGAACTTCCGCCGGTCCTGCTCGTGCATCGCACGTTCAAAGAAGAACTCCAGGTCCTGCTGGATGAGCGCGGTCAGGAACGTATCGAATGCCGCCTGATCCACCTTGCGAACAGAATCCCAGCCCTGGGTCAAGGTCGTCAGCCGGGGGTCCCCGAAGACGCTGTCCCGGATGATCAACCGCTCCTCAAGCCGTCCCCGGACGTCAGGCGCGACCTGACCATGGGCCCAGCATTCCAAGGCGGCGGAGACCACGGCGACACGAGACTCCAGCGGAGCCGAAACCGCGACGTCATCCATGTTGTTGTGCGGCAACCACGTCCGCCCCAAGGGCACATCCACGAGGAACTTCAGGCCCTCCGACACGTCCTTCCGGGCATTGAGCCTCTGCCGGAGATGCCTCGCGATGACGTGCCCCGCGTAGGGGGCCCCAGGCTTGAGGCCGGCATTCTTGAGCATCTCGACCACGCCACCGAGTGGATGGGACAGCCAATGCACCGCCAGCATGAGGGGCCCATTGGCGCCCAATGCGTCCTCGACGGACATGGGAAGCGCCCAGCGTAGTGCGCGCTTCTCCAGGGCGCGCTGCCCCACCAGACGAGCCCAGACGCGTTGTGAAGCAGCGTCCTCGGATGAGCTCCAGTCGCGAAGCCGCTGCCGCACCAGCCGGGGCAGGCTGTCCGGGCTCTGGTCGAGGAACCAAGCCATGCGCTCCGGCCCCACCTCACGCCACAGGCCCGGCACCGCGCGTTGCTCCCGGCGGGTCAGGCTGGAGAAGTCCCGCTCCTGCAGCTTCTTGAGGACCGCCGCGACGTCCAGCGTCTGTCTCATCCGGACGAGGCGGTCAGGCTCACGGTCATCCGCCCGCTGTTGGGCTGTCTCGACCCGGAGGACGAGTTGCCGCATCCCCTCTTCCACCTGCTGCTGGAACGTCCCGAGACCGGCCAGGACAACCTTCTGCCGTTCGCCCACCTCATCGAGCCAATCGTCCAGTCCCATCTCTCCCCCCTCTACAAACGCAAGTCGCCGCGAACACGAAGCACGAGCCGTCGGTTGGACGGCTCATTTCCAGCCGTTCCGGGCCGGGGTGCGGTTTGGCCGCGTCCCGAGACAACGAAGTTCGCATCCAGGCAGTCACGCTCGTAGCCGGCGTCCTGGAGCTGATTTCGCACCGTGAAGAACACCTCCTGCGCACGTGACGCGCTGGCACGGACGTTGTTCTCGAAGCTGAACCGGGCAATCCCATTGCGTACGCCGCACTCGCCACTGGTGCCCAGGAACGGACGGTCGTCCGTATGACCTTCGAGGATGATGGACGGCTCAGCCCCCGCGTCACGCATTGCATCCACGGCCTCGCAGACCCGGTGGATGAGGGGAACCGCACCTCGTTGGAACTGCTCCACATACTCAGGGGGCGTGCGGCACTCACCAAGCCCGAACTGGAGGTTCTTGAATTCGATCTCCAGCGCGTTCACTCCGCCGTCCAGACCGCTCAGCGCGATAAAGCCTCCATCCAGCCCTGAGTTCAGGACCACGAGGTCCTCCCGCAGTGCCACCAGCGAGGCCTGCACCCCGTCCTTCTGCGAGTCCACCTTGCCGATGGCGACCTCCTTGTCCCGGATGGCCTCCTCGCGCTGCTTGCGCGCTTCGAGGATGAAGATGACGGCCAGCAGCAGGAAGACCACCGCGACGCCCGCCATCAGGTCCGCGAGCGACCGGTCACTGCTTTCGCCCGAGGAGCTCATCGCCGCGTCACCTGCTGCCTCAAGGACTCCTTGAGCTGCTGCACCGTCTCCGTGAGGTCGTCCACGCCCTGGACGAGCTCCCCCGAAGAGCGATCCACCACCGAGTCGAGCCGATGCATGACCTCCGTCCACTGACTGCTCAGGATCTGGGCCTGCCGGGTGACGGAGTCCTCGTAGTTCTTCGTCAACGCATTGAGCATCGGGCCCACCCTGTCCACGGCCTCGCGCTGGGCGTTGAGGAGCGTCTCCTCCTGCTTCACCACGCTCGACCGCTCCTGGGACAGCCGCTGGAAGGCATTGGCCGTATCAATCAACCGCTGAGCGACCTCCTCCATCTTCACGGAGACCGCGCCTGCCTTGTGATGGGACTCGCCTACGCCCCGGGACGCGGCAGCCAGCTTCTCCGCCGCGTCGCTCATCTGCTTCGTCAGGCCGCGCAGCCCTGCCTGAGTCTCCCCCATGACTCTGGAGAACTCCTGGGACTGGGCCTGGAACTGGCCCATGTCGGATGTGGACCGGACGCGGAGTTCCTCCAACTGTTCGCGAAGGACACCGGACTGCTGCACGGTGCTGGTCTGCATGTTCAACGAGGCCTGCGCCGCGAGGCGCACCATTTCGCTGGAGCTCTCGCGCATTTCCGTGAGCACGTCCTTGAAGCTGCTCACGATGTTGGAGCCGCTGCCCTCCAGTTTGTTCCTGACACCGTCGAAGCTTCCGACCAATTCGGACACCTTCTCGCCCAGGGCCTCGACGGCACGCTGGTTCTCGCTGCCCCACTGACGCGCATGACTCCCCAGGCTCTGCGTCATCACCTCGAACTGCTGCTCCAACCGGGGCAGGACCTCCACGAGCCCGGCCATCTGGCGCGCCATGTCCTGGGACTGGGTATGGAACCCGCCGGACACGGAGTCGCGAAGCTGTTCGAGGATCCGCCCCAGGTCGTGTTCCTGCTGGCCCGCGAGCGCCTGCTGGATGGCACCCAGGTGCGTGCGAATGCTGGCCATCTCAGCTTGCATGGCCGCCGTGAAGTCCATCGAAATGGACCTCTGGAATTCCGCCGCGATTTCACGCACCGCCTTCTCGACCGAACCCAATTGCCTCGTGATGACATCCCCGACCTGCTCCTTCATCATCGTCCCGAAGTTCTTCTGGACCTCGGTCCCGATGTCCTGGAGCGACACCTCGACGCTTTCCAGGTGAGACAGCCGGTCGGAGAGTTCCTTGCGGGTCTGGACGACTTCGGTCTTCAACGCCCCCAGTGCATCCCGGCGGGCAGAAGCCAGCGAGATCTCGTGCGCGTCCAGGGTGAGCGTGTGGCGCTCGAAGCTCGCGCGCATCGCGTCCAGCCGTTTCAGGAGTTGTCGCTCGGAGGAGAAGGCAAACGCTTGGAAGAAGAGCGTTCCCAGCAGGCCTGCGGCGGAGATGAAGAACTTGGCGCCCATCTTGCCAATGGCTTGCGAGAGCAGGTCCGCCTGCGAGGCGCCATCCGTGCCCGTGCTCGTCAGGGCCGCCTGGACCGGCCCCACCAACACGACGCCCAGCAATCCGAAGGTCATGACCAGGGCGATGCCCGTCAGGTTCCTCCCAATCCCATGCCCCACGGAATGCCGGAACAAGGCGCGGCAGGTCTCACGCAACTCCCGCGAGGGTGATGAGCGCATGAGGACGGGGCCCGGAAACTCCTGCCGGCCCGGAGGAAAAACGAGCTGCTCCCGGACGGCCCGCCACAGCGCGCGGCCCTCATCCCGGGCGTCCGGCTCCTCACGCCGGCCAGACAGCAGATCCACCAGGTGGACCTCCACGTCCTGGATAGCCTGCGCCAGCCGCCACCGGCGCCATGCCACGGAGCCCAGCGACACGAGCGTCAATGACACGATGATCAACAGCGGAATCCGCAGCGACCCATCTTGCAGGACCGACAGTTCGAGCATGGCTCAGCTTTCCCCCTCTTGAAACACACCTGCGTATTGCCGCGCCTCTTCCGGAACGGGCGCGAGGAAATCACGGGCCAGCGAGCGCTTGCGCTCGACGAGTTCGTGAAGTCGCATGTCAAACCCCGCGTCCGCGCGCCCCTGCCGGTGCAGCAGCGGGTAGTAGACGTGGACGGGCCGGACCTGGCCGATGCGATGGGCCCGGTCCGTGGCCTGGTCCTCCTTGGCGGGGTTCCACCAGCGCCCGTAATGGATAACGTGGTTCGCGGCGACGATGTTGAGCCCTGCGCCCGCGGCGAGGGGGCTCAGGAGAAGAACCTGGAATCCCCTGGCCTGGGAGAACGTCTGGATGGACGCCAGTGCCACCCGCCGGTTCTCGGGCTCCCCGTTGATGATGGGAACGGACGACAGCCGGAATTTCTCCTTGATGATTCCCGACAGGAGTTCCTGCATGGCGAGGGAGAGGACGAACACGAGGGCTTTCTCTGCGCTCCCGCCGCTCGCACGGCCTTCCACCTGTTCCAGCAGGTCCAGGCAGAGCCGGGTCTTCGGACTCTCTCGGAGCGTGGTCCCCGCGTTCATCCCGCGCGCGTCCGTTAATAATGCGGGGTGCTGGTAGAGCTTCTGGAGCGCCGCGAGGGCCCAGAACGCCCCACGCTTCGAAGCTTGCTGGGCAATGAGCCGCTCCTGCTCCTCCTGAAGCGCCGTCATTTCGACGGCATGCCGATGGTAGCGCTTCTCTGGAAGATCCTTGAGCGCCTCCGCCTTCTCGCGGCGCATGAGGGTGCTGTCGTTGGACGGGTATCGCAGCCGGGTCCGGAGCGTCGCTGCCCCCTGTTCGTCCCCGTGTTCCTCTCGGAAGGAAGCCCGCGGGCCGAAGACTCTGGGCGCACGGCTCTGGATCGCATCATAGATGGCCCAGACGTCGAACAATTCGTTCTCGACCGGCGTGCCTGTGAGCGCGATTGCGAAGGAGCGCTTGAGCGCCCGGGCTGCTCGAGAGCGCAACGTGTCCGGGTTCTTGAGGTTGTGCGCCTCGTCGAAGACGACGACGTCGAAGTCCACTTTCAACAGGGAGCGCTGGTAGGCCCCCAGCGTTTCGTAGTTGGTGATGATCAACCGCTGCTGTGCGAGGAACTCGGTGTTGAGTCCGTCGCCGCGTTTGACGGATTGAAGCTCCGCCCCATGCAGGATGAGCGGCTCTCTCCAGAGATCCTCCTGGAAGAAACGGGCAAGCTCCTGCTTCCAGTTGTCGAGCAGGATGGTCGGACAAACCACGAGCTGGGGCCGCCCCCCTCCACCCGCCGCGAGCAGCCTCAAGGTCAGGAAGCATGCGACCTGCAAGGTCTTGCCCAATCCCATGTCGTCCGCGAGCAGCACGCCGGGGGAGCCCACCTGGGCGTGTCGCCACAGCCAGGACAGGCCTTCTTCCTGGTGCGGCTTGAGGGTCACCCCAGGCTGGAAGGCACCGCGCAATAAATCCCATGGGACGGGAGGCGGCGCAGGTGAGCGCTTCCCGTCTTCGGCGGAGTTCGCCGCTTCCCGAATGATGGCGCCGACCCTTCCTCCGGGCCGGAGCGCTCCGGCAGACGCCTCATCAAGGGCCTCCTCGTCCGGGGAGATCTCCGACAGGTTGAGCGCGATCCGGAGCTGGCGGCTCAGGGCTTCGGTGGGAAGCAGTTGCTGTCCCCCGACGGTCAGGGGGCGAGGGCTCACCTCCGCCAGCGCGGCATCATTCTTCTGGAGGATCTCCACCGCCTCCTCTCGCGAGCTCAACTGGAGCCGCAGTGGGCCATCATCGACATGGAGGGTCAGCGTGAAGCCTTCCTGCGCGGTGGACTGCTCGTACCAGCTCAATCCGGTGGCTTCGCGGCCCTCACCGGGCTGTCGCCCTCGCAGGACTTCGAACCCCGCGACCCGGGGTGAGTACTGCGAGAGGTCCAGGCTGGCATCGAGGTTCCGTCCCTCCGGAATCAGGAGCGAGGGGTCATGCATCTCCCGCGTCACGTCGACCGACAGTCGCCTTTGCAGGGGCCGGGTCCGCGCCAGGACCTCATCGGTGCCTTCGGGAAGCAGCAAGGGCCGCCTGTTATCGTTCCCTGCGATTCCCCCTGGTCGCACCGATGAGAGAGGAAACGGTGCCTGGGTCCCATCCTCGAAAACCGCGAAGGGTTGCAAGGAGACGAGCTCCGTGGCCTCGGCATCGGATTCCCAGCGCAGTCCCAACCGGACCACCGGACGCGGCTCGAAGGTCTTGAGATAGCCAGAAGGGCTGAATTGGATCCGGCCGCCGAGCACACCGCTGACGTCCTCCAGTACGCCACGCAACCGGATGACCACCGCCAGCTGCTCCTGCGCGGCCGCATGGGTCGCGAGACGCGCTTCGGAGCACGCCCAGGCAGCTGAGGGTGTCAGGGGACGAGGCGTCCCCTCCTGGGGGGTCATCACCCAGGGCATAGAATTTCCTGTCACGGAGACGGGCTCGTCATCAACCCGGACCTTGTACTGGGCCCTCGCACCACCGGGAATGCCCACGACGTCCCAGCGAATGGACTGCGTCTCAAGTCCAAGCAGGTCCATCAGCAGATGCTGCAAGGAAGCCCACTCTTCGCGCAGATATCCGCGCTCTTCCTCGTCCGCGCTCGCATCACCGGGACGGCCCAATGCAAGCCATTGCTCGCGGGAGAAGCACAGGCGTTGTTCATCACACCACCCCTTCGACCTCCACCCCTCCCAACGAAGCTGGACACGAGATGTCAGCTCCGCCGAAAGGGCGGTCAGCGAAATACATAACCGGTCGCCTTCGATGGACCAGCGTGGAGTCTGAGCGCGAGAACTTGAGGTCACGAGGAAAGCTTACCGCAGGAGGTAACTCGCGCAGGCCTCGCCAAACCATCACCCTTCCGGGGTATTGCGTACCCTCGTTGCGAGAGGCAGGCTTCAAACCGCGCTCGCACCTCCTGCTTCCGATATACGGCGTCCCATGGGTGAATGGGGACAGGTGACGCTCTTCCGGACGGATGATCTCGACGCGCTGGGACATGCCATCCGCGATCTCTGCCTCGCGGAAGGGCTTGTGACGGCGCCCTACGTTCGGCGCAAGCGCGAGAAGTGGGACCGGATGCAGTACGGAACCGGTGCGACCTCCGACCGTTGGGCCCTCGCGTTCGGGACCGGGCTTGGAGGCTGGTCCGTCGTCAAGACGGCTCCCTTGGAACTGCTCGCGGAACCCGGAACTTCGGGCGAGCACAGGCTGGGGCTCATCGCGCGCGTGCTCGGGTGCGATGCCCTGCACATCTCTCTTTATGGCAGCACCGCGATGGTGATCGCGCAGGCTGCGCCGACGGGCAAGGTCATGCTGTCGGGATACACGCTGGACGGCCTGCTCTTCCATGGCGTCGAGATTGAAGAGCAACGCTTCAAGCCCACGATTGAAGGCGCGCGCATCTCCCCTGCGGTAGGGGCGGCGCTCGAGCGCTCTGCCTCCGATGGGTTCAACGAAGTCATCGAGCAACTCGCTGGACAGCGCTGGGTTGACATCTCCCTGAAGCTCATTGAGGGCGAAGAGGTGCCGTCAGCACGCGTGTTGTCATTCGCGCGCCCAGGACTTGAAAAAAGGACTCCGCTCCGACTGAAGCTCAAGATGGAAGAGCATCCACTCGGCACACGCTACGTGATGGATGACGGGGTCTGGATCAATGACAGCAGCATTGATGCTGCCAACTCGGAGGTGGGCGCCGCTTTCGTAGAGAAGGTGGCGCGCTGGCTCGGAGTGCCCGTGTCGCTCGAACCTGGCGTGCCGCGCTCCCTCTTCTGCGTACGTGCGACACCGAGCGAGCCCACTCACCGAGTGGGCTTCGAGACAGAGGTGGTATCCATCGGTGATGACGGAGGATGCGAGTTCCTCCTGCACACCGCGCGAGGCCTTGGCATCGCTGAACTCGAAGAACGCAGTCCCCACCAACGACGTCGCCTGGTCGCCCAACTCACCCGTGCCCTTGTGGGCACACGTGCTCATGTAGATGCGACATACCGGGACTTCAAACGCGTGTTCAATGAGCCGACGACACATGCCGTTGGCTCATTCGCAGGGGAGCGTCTCGCCACGGCGTGGTGGCGCTGGGGACATTCAGCGGTCGCGATCGAAGGTCACGAGGTCTTCGAACTCCCCGGGCTCTGTACGGCCATCGCGGGTACGCATCGGCAACTCGCGCTCGCACTCGTTACTCCTGGATTCGTCAACGGACGCTCCCAGGGCTACGGACAGAAGGATCCCGCGGCCGTTGTCGTCATCGACGTCGACACAGGTGAAGTACGCGAGGTGCTTCGGAGCGACGAACACCTGACGTTCGGCTTCGCGAAGTTGTGCTTCGCGGGTGACGTGCTCGGCGTCTGCGCCGAGCGCGATGGCGTACCCACCGTCTTGACGCTTGAGGGCGGCACTCGAACGGAGTCACCAGGGGATTTCCGGGCGTGGGCGCGGGAGGCAATGCAGGCGCCCCTTGGAGTTGACGGCCTCTACACATCGTATGAACTGCCAATGCTCTGGGCCGGACCGGATGCCGTCATGGTGGTCGACGAGCACGCAGGTGAAAAGAGACGCAGGAATGCGGGTGCGGCCCTTGCGGTGCTTGACCTGGGAACTCAGGAACGGCGCCCGTTCTGTGATGCGGCGGGCCTCGACCCCATCGCCTGCTCCGCGAGCGGTGCGCGGTGCCTCGCGCGAGTCGACACGCGGCGGCTTTTCGTCGGGAAACGAGTGGACCGCGACGCATAGGACTTCGTCGAACCTCACGCTCGGCGAAACACATTGGCCCGGGTCTTGCCAAGAAGCCCCCGTGGAGGAACACACGGATGGGGATTCGCGCAGGCGTGGTGGGGGCGGGGTTGGTGGTGATGTCTTTGCTGTCGGCAGGTTGCAGCGACGACTCTCCGACAGTTGATCCACAGGATGATCCGGTCACCGATCCGACCGATGGAAACGAAGTTCCCTCGCTCCCCCCTCCGGGTTCCATTCCGGACGCCGGCACGCCCCCTCCTGACGAAGATGGCGGGACGCCGGACGCGGGCAGAATCCCCGACGCAGGGACGAATCCCGATCCCGATGGCGGCACCGGCGAAACACCCGACGCGGGCCCGTGGCCCACGGATGCGGTGCTCGACTACACGCGCTCGTTCGGCGCCGGCAAACCCCAGAGCGTCGGCGTCGATGAAGGGCTGAACCTCTGGCTCCTCGACGGCCGCCGCATCGGCGTGCTGCGCCCCGGCGATACAGCTCCGACGTGGACCACCGGCGTCGGCCAGGCGCGTGAACCGTTTGGCGATACCGCGCTCGCGACCGGCGCCTCGGTCATCTGCGGCGGTGAGGCCGGACGCGCGTACGTGGGCTACACCGCCAACGAAATGAAGCGTGCCGAGGGCATCGAGCAACGCACGTACATCCCGTGGAGCGGCGAAGCGGGCTACTCGCCCGAGCGCTTCGCCGAGTACCAGAAGGGAGACCTCGACGCCGTCCGCGTCCAGCCGGATGGCAGCGTCACGCTGGAGGAGCACCTGTGGCGCACCACCGGCGCGTCGAACAAGGATCGGCAGGCGGGCATCCACAACACCAATGACTTCCACTACGAGGAGGACCGCTCCGTCCTCAACTGCGCTCGCGTGACGCGCGGCCGCGACCGGGGCGACCTCTACATCACCACCAACCACGGCGTGACGCGCATCCAGGGGCTCACCTACAACAGCCACCGCCACCCGGGCTGGTACCTCTACGAGGACGGCTCGGAATGGGGCTCGCTGCAGTGTCCGTACATGCACGGCCTCGGCATCGGGCAGAACGGGGATGTCCTCGTCGCCAACGAGCAGATGCTCGGCGTGCTCGCGCCCAGCCCGAAGCTGGAGGACTGGGACCGCGAGCTCACCTGGGATGGCCCCACGCCCTGGAAGTTCAAGAGCTACAACGAGGCGCTCAACGGTCAGGCCACGGATGACTACTGGCGCGCCTTCGAGCAGGTCACCTCGGGCCGCTACTACCTGGGCAGCGCGGAGTACGGCGTCTGGGCGCTGACGCCCAAGTCCCGCTCCGCGGGCAACTGGTCGAAGCTCGCCGGGCTGCCAACGAACCGCATCCAGTCACTCAAGGCGACGGACGACGGCGCGCTCTACATCGGCACCAACGGCGCGGGCCTCTGGCGGCTGGAAGCGGACGGCACCACGCTGGCCCAGGTGCGGGACGTGTCCGGCCAGCGCGTCCTGCAGATGGTCTACGAGCCCAATGTGAAGCCGAGCATGCTGCTCGTCCTCACCGACCAGGGGCTCACCGTCCTCCGGGGTCCGTAGCGCCGGGCCCCGGGCCTCAGGCGAGCGTCGCCAGGGTGGGCAGCACCTGCCCGCTCTGGCCCTGGACGAAGTGGTGGAAGCGCTCCGTGTTCGCGGCGGACTCGTAGTTCACGAGCCACGTGTCCCCGCGCACGGCGCGCACCTCGTCCACGATGCCCGCCGCCGGCCACACCGCGCCGGACGTCCCCGCGGCCAGGAACACCAGCCGCGTGCCGTCCTTGCGCGTGATGAACTCGCCGATGCGCGCCAGGTCCTCGGGGTTCAGCATCTCCCCGAACCAGACGATGTCCGGCCGCAGCCGGCCCCCACACGCGTCGCACTTCGGCACCGTGCCGGACGGGTGCACGGAGGTGTCCGCGAAGGGCTCACGTGCACAGTCCGCGCATTTCGTGCGGAAGAGGTTCCCGTGCATGTCCACCACGCGCTGGCTGCCCGCCTTCGTGTGCAAGCCGTCCACGTTCTGGGTGGCCAGCAGGAAGCGGTCGCCCAGGTGCTGCTCCCAGCGCACCAGCACGTCATGGCCCGGGTTGGGCTTCACGTCCGCCGCCCCCGTCCGGCGCTGCGAATAGAAGCGCCAGACGAGCGCGGGGTTCGCCTCGAAGCCCTGCGGGGACGCCACGGCCTCCACGGGGTGGTTCTCCCACAGCCCGTTCATGCCCCGGAACGTGGGCACCCCGCTCTCCGCCGAGACTCCGGCACCGGTGAGCACGAGCAGGCGGGTTCGCGAATCCAGGACGAGCGGTTCCACACGACCTCCAGTGCCAGCGGGCACGAGGGTTGTTAGAAGGGGCCGGAAGGTATTCCTGACAGAGGACCCCATCATGGCCGAAGTCACCCTGGATCTGCGCGGTCAGCCCAAAGCCGAGGCCTACGCGGAACTGAAGACGCACGCGCTCGCCATCCTCGAAGGCGTGGACGACGACATCTGCGCGATGGCGACGATGAGCTGCCTGCTGCACCACGCCTTCGGCCACCTGTGGACGGGCTTCTACCGGGTGGTGACGCCCGGGAAGCTGCTGCGCGTGGGCCCCTACCAGGGGACGCTCGGGTGCCTGGAGATCACCTTCGGCAAGGGCGTGTGCGGCACGTCCGCCGCGAAGGGTGAGTCGGTGGTGGTCGCGGACGTGCACGCCTTCCCGGGCCACATCACCTGCGATGGGCGCTCCGCGTCGGAGATCGTCGTGCCGGTGTACGGGCGCAACCGCGAGCTGCTCGCCGTGCTCGACATCGACTCCGAGCACAAGAACACCTTCGACGACGTGGACCGCGCGGCGCTGGAGGACCTGGTGTCCTGGTTCCAGCACCGCACGGCCTGAAGGCAGCCCGCGCGGCGTTCAGCGCTTCGCGAGTCGGGCGTAGGCCACGGCCAGCGCCCCCGCGAAGCGCGCGTTGTTCTCCAGGAGCGCCAGGTTCGTCTTGAGGCTCTTGCCCCCGGTGCGCTTCGCCATCTCGCCCAGGAGGAACGGCGTCACGGCCTTGCCGCGCACGCCCTGCCGGTCCGCGTCCGCCAGCGCCGACGCGATGTGCAGCTCCACGTCGTTGCGGGCCAGCGCGGCCTCCGCCGGAGGCGGCACGGTGTAGAGCACCCCGCCCTGCCCCAGCAGGTCGAAGCGCGCGTGGGCGATGCGCGCGGCCGCCTCCGCGTCGTCCGCGCGGTGCTCCAGGGAGAGGCCGGACTCACGGCTGTAGAAGGACGGCAGCTCGTTCGTGCCCACGCCGATGACGGGCACGCCCGCGGTTTCCAGCAGCTCCATCGTCTTGGGCAGATCCAACACGGACTTGGCGCCCGCGCACACCACGGCGACGGGGTAGCGCGACAGCGCCGCGATGTCCTGCGAGATGTCCCAGTGCTCGGAGGCGCCCCGGTGCACGCCGCCGATGCCGCCCGTGGAGAAGACGCGGATGCCCGCCGCCGCGGCCAGCTCACACGTGGCGCTCACGGTGGTGCCCCCACTGGCGCGGGTGGCCACGGCCACGGCCAGGTCGCGCGACCCCACCTTGAGGAGCTTCTCCTTCCCTTCCGCCAGCCGGCGCAGCGTGGCGTCCTCCAGGCCCACCCACACCTCGCCGTCCACGAGGGCGATGGGCGCGGGCACGGCGCCAGCGCGGCGCACGGCCTCCTCGCACGCGCGAGCGGCGGCCAGGTTGTCGGGATACGGCAGGCCCTGCGCGACGACGCTCGTCTCCAGCGCCACCAGCGGCAGCCCGGAGTCCTTCGCGCGCCGCACCTCGTCCGAATAGCGGAAGTCCATGGGCGGGCATTTACGCCACGGGCGGGGCGGCCGGACAAGCACGGCCGTGGGGAAACGTCGGCGCGACGTCGCCTTCTCTGGGGCCGGAGCACCGTGCGTACGGGTTGCCGGCCATGGAAGCCGCGCAGGCCGCGGGTTCGTTGCAGCTCCGTCGGTTGCATCCGGACTCACGGCGCCCTATGCCCCGCCGCGTGAGCACCTCGTCGCCCGCGGCCGCAGCACCTGCCCGTCTCCTCTCCGCTTCCGACCTGGCGATGATCGCCGTCGTGGTCGTCTGGGGGACGAACTACACCCTCGTGAAGGACGCGCTGGAGGGCATGCCGGCCCGGGCCTTCATGTCGCTGCGCTTCGGGCTCGCGGCGCTCGCGATGGGAATCGTGTTGTTCGCGGTGGAAGGCCACAAGCCGATGCCGTGGAAGACCTTCCTGCGGCTCACCGCGCTGGGGTTCGTGGGCAACACGCTGTACCAGCTGTTCTTCATCGAAGGCCTGGCGCGGACCACGGCGGCCAACAGCGGAATGCTCACGGCGGTGAGCCCGGTGGTGACGGCGGCGCTGGGCGCGGCGCTCGGCGTCGAACGGCTGCGGCGCCCGGTGGTCGCGGGGCTGTCGCTCGCGGTGGTGGGCACGCTGCTGGTGGTTGGAGCGCGAGGCCCGGACCTGGGCGCGGCGACGTGGACGGGCGACGCGCTGATTGTCTGCAGCTCGCTGTGCTGGGCCATCTACACGGTGGGCACGCGCGCGGTGGGCAACGGCGTGTCCGCGCTGCGCGTCACCGCCATCACCATGCTCACGGGAGCACCGGGCGTGGTGCTGGCCGGAGCCTCCCAGGTCATCGCGATGGATACATCGAGCGTGAGCACCGCGGGCTGGGTGGCGCTCGTGTACTCGGCCCTGGTGCCGCTGGTGCTCGCGTACTTCGTGTGGTTCCGCAGCGTGCAGCAGGTGGGCACCAACCGCACGACGCTGTACGGAACGGGCATCCCCGTGGTCGCGGCCCTCACCGCCTGGGCCATTCGCGGTGAGCGCCCCACCCTGTTCCAGACGCTCGGCGCGGCGCTCATCCTCACCGGCGTGTTGATCAGCCGCAGCAAGGACACTGCCATCACGAAGGCCTGACCGCTCAGCCGCGAGTCCCCCGCTCCAGCGTCAGCCCGTACTCCTCCATCTTCCGGTCGAGCGTGGGCCGGCTGATGCCCAGGAGCTCCGCAGCGCGGACCTTCTTCCAGCCGGACTCGCGAAGCGCCTCCGCGATGGCGTCGCGCTCCAGGCGGGCCACCTGCTCCTGCAACGTGCGAGGCGCCTGCCCCACCGCGCCCTCGCGCACCTCCGGAGGCAGCTGCGGAATGCCCACGTGGCCCGCCGCGTACACGCGCCCCAACCGCTCCGCCACCAACTCCAGCTCGCGCACGTTCTGAGGCCACGGGTACTCCGCCAGGAGGCGCCGGGCCTCGGGGCCAAGGACCGGGGCTTCCCGCCCGCCCTGCCGGGCACCGCGCAGCGCGAAGTGCTCCAGCAAGACCGGCACGTCGCCCCGTCGCTCGCGAAGCGGTGGCACCTCCAGCTCGAAGCCCGCGAGCCCCCGCGCCAGCGCCGCGTCGAACTCGCCCCGGGATGCAAGCCGCGACACCGGCGAAGCACTCGTCGCGACGATGCGCACGTCCACGGGCTCCTCTCCGCCCTGCCGGGCCGGGGCCGCGCGCCGGGCCAGCATCCGCGCCAGCCGCTCCGCCGCAGGCCGGGGAAGCGCCTCCACGTGGCGTAGGAGCAGCGTGCCCGCATCCGCGCGCAACACCGCGGAAGTCACCGGAGGCAGACCAGGCGCGCCCGCACGGCCGAAGAGCGCCACCTCCACCGCCTCCAGGGACTGCCGGCACTCCACCGTCACCCAGGGCCCCAGCGCGCGCGGAGACTTCCCGTGGAGGAAGTGCGCCAGCAGCGCCTTGCCCGTGCCCGGCTCGCCGAACAGCACCACGGGTGCGGCACTGCCCGCCGCCCGCCGGGCCTCCTCCACCACGCCCCGGAACGCCCGTGACGTCCCCAGCGGCGCCACCCAGGGCACCTCCGCCGCCTCCGCCTCGACGCGCGAGCGCACCGCCGTATAGGCCTCACCGCCCAGCCGCCCCAGCGACGCGAGCAACTGCCCCTCGCCCTCGGTGAACGGCGACTCCTCGCGCTCCACGTACAGCACGCCAAAGGGCATCCCGCCCGAAGCCACCAGCGGCGAGCACAGCGCCGTGTCCGTCCGCCCCAACTCCTTGCGCTCCAGCGCCGCCTGCACCAGCGCGCGAGGCACCTCCACGGACGCCGCGCCGGACACCGCCGCCGTGCGAAGCCCCTCCGGCCCGCTCAAGAGCGCCGCGGCACGGTCCGCGTTGAGCGCGTGCACCGTCTCCTCCGACAACCGCCGCAGCACCATCGCCTCGCTGGTGGCCCCCAACAGCGCCGTCCCCGCCGAGTACATCGCCGCGGCCGCGCCCACGTGCGGCAGCACCTCCTCGATGGGCACGTGCTCCGGCTCCGGGGCGTGCACGCCGGACGGCTCGTCGACGATGGACACCGGCGGCGGCTCGTACACCGCGATGGTGGCGCCCACGCGCATCCGGTCGCCCGGCCGCAGCACCGCCTCTTCCTGGAGCGCCAGCCGCTGCCCGTTGAGCAGCGTGCCGTTGGTGGACCCCAGGTCGCGCAGCCGCACCTGCCCCGCGACGGTGTCCAGGAACAGCTGCGCGTGGCGGCGCGACACCTGGTCGTCTTCCAACGGGATGTCGCAGGAAGGACTGCGCCCGAGGGTCAGCTGGGAGACGACTTCGTACCGGCGCCCCGCGGACGGGCCCGTGAGCAGCAGGAGTGCCGGCATGCGGAAGGGAAGCCTAGCAGCGCCCCTCGGGGCGCCCGCAAGACGCGTCGGGTTGGACGCGGAGCGCTACATCGGGCGTTCGGCGGTCAAGAGGGCCCGCAGCTCGGACTCGTTGAGCGCGCGGCCCTCCCGGGCGATGGCCAGGGCGTTGATCTGCTTCTCCTCCACCTCCACGTGCGCGCCCTTGCGCCACTCCGTCGTGTGCACCGCGCCATCCACCAGCCGGCCCACGACGGAGCCCTCGTCCCGGGCCACCGCCTCCAGCCACAGGTTCTCCACCACCACCTCGCCCTCCGGGTGCGTCTCGAAGGGGGCCCGGACCAGGAACGTGAGGGGTTCCATCAAGCCCTTGCGCTGGAAGCGCGCCAGGAACGCGGGCAACAGCGCCTGCGCCTCCTCGTGCATGGCCTGGGTCTGCTCCGCCGGCTCCTTCGCGAAGCGCTCCCGGTACGTGGACAGGAGCTCCGCCGTGTTGTGGCGGCCCAGCGGCGACACCACCGTGAGGAACAGCCCCTCGTGGCCATCGAAGGCATCCAGCGGCACGCCCAGCAGGTTCGCGCGGGCCTCCTCGGAGGGCACCAGGGTGAAGCTCTGGCCCTCGCTGGTGGACACCTCCGCGCGCAGCGCCGGCCCCTGCGCGAACGCCAGGTCCGTGCACAGCTCGTGGAGGAAGCTCTCCGCGGCCAGCAGGTCGCCCTCGCCCAGGTGGAAGATCTCCACGTCGCGCGCGCCGAACTTCTCCATCCCGTGCGAGTGCACCCACAGCGGCGTGTCCCCTTCCGCCAGCTCGATGGCGTGCAGGTGCACGTGGTCGCGGATGTCGAAGTCCAGCTCCGTGATCTCCACCACGTCCTCGGGCTCGTGCAGCTTGAACGCCGTCAGGTCCACGAGCACGCCCGGCGCCTGCTCCATCAGCGTGCGCACGGTCCACAGCGCCTCGAAGACGGGCAGCGTGGGCTGCGCGCCGCCCGGCTCCAGGAGGAACGCGTAGCAGGCCTGCGCCTTCTCCACGCGCGCGAAGGCCTCCGGGCTGCCGCTGAACAGCTCCTGGGGGACGCGAGGGCGACCGTCGCTCAGGGGCTTGAGCACCACCTTCACCTCCGAACCGTCCGCCCGCACGGTGAAGCCCCAGTCGCCCTCGTGCGGCACGAACTCCACCTCGTCCGTGGCGAACGCCGCGCGCAGCGCGTCCAGGGTGGGGGGCACGGGCTGCTCGGTGGCCAGGACGTAGACCTCCTTCACAGGTGCTTCTCTATCTGTCGAAAGAGGTCCACGCGGTCCACCAGGTCGGTGAGGTAGTCCAGCTTGTCCGTCCCCAGCACCAGCACCGGCGACAGCGAGTAGCCCCCGAACCACTCCTCGTAGAGGGCGTTGAGGCGCTTCAAGTACGCGGTCGGGATGTCCTTCTCCATGGCGCGCCCGCGCAGGCGGATGCGCTCCTTCAACGTCACCACCGGGCAGCGCAGGTAGATCATCAAATCCGGCGGCCGGAGCGACTGGGAGATGGTCTGGTACAGCTCCCAGTACGTCCCCCAGTCCCGCTTGTCGATGAGCCGCTGCCGGTGGAGGTTCTTGGCGAAGATTTCCGCGTCCTCATAGAGCGTCCGGTCCTGGAGCACGGTGCCGGGTGTGCGCTCCAGTTCCCGGTGCAGACGGAACTTGTGCGTCAGGAAGAAGAGCTGCGAGCGGAACGCCCACGTCTTCATGTCCTTGTAGAAATCCGCGAGATAGGGGTTCTGGTCATTGGGCTCGAAGGACGGCGTGAGGCCGTACTTCCGGCACAGGAAGGACGTGAGCTCCGTCTTTCCGGCCCCGATGTTGCCCGCGATGGCGATGAACTTTTTCCTGGCCACGCCACCCTTGCTTGTAACCCCGGCGAGCGGCATTCACCAGAAACAATGGCGGGGGGAGCCATGGTAGATAAAGTGCATGCCCCCGCCCCGTTTCGCACGCCCAGGAGCCCGTGCCGGCGCCCGCGCCGAGCCGCCTGGCTGCCCGACCGGTGAGCGGCACCCCCGGGGCCCTTCCGGAGCTCAAGCCCCCCGGTAGGAGGAAAGGCGACGCATGCTGCGCAAGCTGTGGTGCATCCTGGTGGTTACGGTGTGGTCGTTTGTCTGTTTCTTCCTCGCCTGCCTCGCGATGCTCGTGACGCTCAACCCGTCGCGCTCGGTGGTGGTCGCCCGGAGGATCTGGTCGCCCGTGCTCCTGTGGGCCGGGGGCGCGAAGCTGGAGGTCATTGGCGGGGAGAACGTCGACCCGAAGCGGCCCACCATCTACGTCGGCAACCACCTGTCCACGCTCGACATCCCGGCCCACTTCGCGGCTGTGCCGGTAGACTTCCGTTTTGTCGCCAAGTCGCAGCTGCGCTTCGTGCCGTTCATCGGCTGGTACCTCTGGATCGCGGGCCACATCTTCATCAACCGCGGAGACCGTGCGTCCGCCATCGCGTCGCTTGAAAAAGCCGCCCGGAAGATCCGCGCGGGCACCAGCATCTTCCTGTACCCGGAAGGCACCCGCTCCACGGATGGCAGCATCCTGCCCTTCAAGAAGGGCCCCTTCGCGCTCGCGCTCAAGGCCCGCGTGCCCATCTGCCCCGTCACCATCGAGGGCACCGACAACGTCATGCCCAAGAACTCGTGGAACATCACGCCGGGCCCCGTGCGAGTGAAGATTGGCCGCCCCATCGACACCACCGGCTTCGCGGACAACGACCGCGAGGGCCTGGCCCGCGCCGTGCGCGCGCAGATCATCGCCGACAGCCTCTCCATGGGTGGCAAGGGCGGTGACCCCGACACGGCCGTCGCCGCGCCGAACCGCGAGGGCGTCGCCCAGCGCGTCTCCACCGTCACCTCCAAGGCCTCCTGAGCTCCCCGTGCACCCGACCCCGAACCGCCTCCGCACGCTCCGCTGGCCCGCCGCCCTCCTGGGCCTGAGCCTGCTCGCCACCGGCTGCGGCCACGGCCAGGCCCAGGCGCCCGCGCTGTCGCCCCAGGCCCAGGCGCGCGCATACCTGGACGGGAACCAGCCGGAAGAAGCCTTGAAGCTCCTGAAGGAGCTGCACGCGCGCACACCGGATGACGTGAACGTGGCCCGTGCCCTCACCGAGGCCCAGGTGAAGGCAGGCCGCGCGGATGCCTGGGCGGAGGAGTTGCGCCAGGCCATCGCGAAGAACGAGCGCGCGGTGGACCAGTACATGCTGGGCCTGACGCTCTTCTCGCGGGCTCGGGACGCGGGCGCCCCCACCGTGGCCGCCTTCGAGCGCGCCATCGCGCTGTCCCCCACCACCGCGGAGTTCCACTACCGCCTCGGCGTCGCGCGCCTCGAGTCGGAACAGTACGCCGCCGCGCTGGGGCCGCTGCGCAAGGCCGTGGAGCTGGCCCCGGAGCGCGCGGGCTGGAAGCTGCCCCTGGCCAAGGCCCTGGCCCGCACGGGGGACGCTGCGGGCGCCGTGGAGGCCCTGGGCACCGTCGTGCGTGGCAACCCCACCCCCTCGGAGGTCGCCACCGCGCGGGCGCTGATGAACCAGCTGGCGGATCCATTCCAGAACTTCCCCAAGGCGGCGGAGGCGAAGCTCGAGGAGGGCATGCGCTTCCTGCACGAAATGGACGCGCCCCAGCACGCCCTCATCGCCTTCGAGGAGATCCTCCACGACTACCCGGACCTGGCCGTGGTGCACGCCCTGCTGGGGTTGGCCTACCAACGACTGGATGACGCCGGGCGCGCCGTGGACGAGTTCAAGCAGGCCATCGAGCGCGCCCCCCAGGACGGCAAGAACCAGCTCTACCTGGGGGAGCTGTACCTGTCGCGCCAGCGCACGGACGCGGCCCGCGCCGCCTTCGAGAAGGCCGTGACGCTCAACCCGCTCCTGGAACTGGCCTGGTTCCGCCTGGGTGACCTGCGCCTGGAATCCCGCGACCTGGCCCCCGCCAAGGAGGCCTTCCAGGTGGTGGTGACGCTGACGCCGGACTCCGCGCCCGCGCGCGGCAAGCTGTCGCTCGTGTACCAGCTGGAAGGTGACTACGCGGCCGCCCAGCGCGAGCTCAAGTACGTGGCGGACAAGGACCCGGAGAACACCGAGTTCGCCCTGCGCCTGGGCCTGCTCTACACCGACGAGGCCCAGAAGGCCCGCCGCCCCGAAGAGCGCCAGAAGGCCGTGAGCGAAGCGGAGCGCTGGCTGGGCAAGGTGCTGGAGACCCAGCCCGACAACGCGGTGGCCAGCAAGGCCCTGCAAGTGCTCAAGGGCCAGTAGCCACCGGCGCACCCTGCCCTCTACACTCCGCCTCCGATGAGCGACGCGCGCAAACCCGCCCCTCCCAGCACCCCGCCGCCTCGGATGCCGTCCAATCCCGGCACCCAGCCCCGGGCGGCCACCAGCCCCGGAATGCGCGCCGTGAGCGCCGCCCGCGCGGCCCCGCTGGAGAAGCCCAAGGCGGAAGGCCCCCTGGGCAAGCGCGTCGCCGCGGAGACGTCCAACGTCCTCCTCAACGGCTTCTCCATCCTGAAGGAGCAGTTCGCGGACTTCCGCGCGAGCGACCGCTTCTTCAAGTACAAGGCCGGCATCGTCGCGGGGTGGCTCGTCCTGTCCGTCGCCAGCCTGGGCATCGCGTGTCCGGGAAGCTCCATGGACACGGGTGACATGGACGCGCGCCTGGTGCTCAGCGACAAGCTGGACCGGCCCTCCGTCACCATCTGGAACGAGAGCCAGGACGTCTGGCGCGACGTCATCATCACCGTGAACAACGAGTACAAGGCGGTGGTGGCGGAAGTGCAGCCCGGCAACTTCGTCACCATCACGCCCAAGCAGCTGCTGGGGAAGAACGGCGGTTCCGCGCCCGCGGACCTCCGCTTCCAGGCGCTGACGATGAAGAGCGCGGATGACAACGCCGACCTCACGCCCTCCCTCCAGGAGGAATGGAACCGCCTTCGCGCGCCGAAGAAATAGCCGCCGCGAGAAGTCCCCAGCTTCCGGAAAACACGAAGGGCGCCCTCCTGAAGCAGGAAGGCGCCCTCGGTGCTTCTTCATCCCGGCCAGGCCTCACTCACGTGAGGCCCGGGCGCGGGGAACGGCTCAACCCTCGGTCTGCGCCTCGGCGGGAGCCTCGGTCGTCTCAGCGGCGGCCGGGGCCTTCGCGGGACGGTCCACCAGCTCGATGAGGGCCATCTCCGCGGCGTCGCCCCGGCGGAAGCCCAGGCGCACGATGCGGGTGTAGCCACCCGGACGGGAGGCGTAACGCTCCTTGTACTCGCTGAACACCTTCTGGAGGACCGTGCGGTCCTTCACGGTGCGGGCGGCAAGACGCACGTTGGACAGGCCACCGCGCTTGGCGAGCGTGATGATGCGCTCGGCCAGCGGACGGACTTCCTTCGCCTTGGGAACGGTGGTGCGGATGGCCCCGTGCTCCAGCAGCGACGTGACCATGTTGTTCAGCATCGCGAGACGGTGGCTCGTGGTGCGGTGCAGCTTCCTTTGTCCGACCTTATGGCGCATGCGCGTGCTCCGGGGCCTCTTCTGGAGAGCCCCACCACTCCGGCCGTATCAGGTACCGGGTGGGAAGGACGGCCCCGACACGGGGGACGCCGTTGAATCGGGCCCTGTGTACCAGGGCCCCCTGCCCCACGCCACCGTGAAGCCGTGTCGGTGGGAGGCGGGGCAGGTGCTTCAGGGAAACGAAAACGCTCAGGCCTTGGGGGCTGCGGGAGCCGGCGCGTTCTTCGGCGGCCAGTTCTCCAGCTTCATGCCCAGGGACAGGCCCATCTCCGCGAGGATCTCCTTGATCTCCTTCAGAGACTTGCGGCCGAAGTTCTTCGTCTTGAGCATCTCCGCCTCGGTGCGCTGGACCAGGTCACCGATGGACTTGATGTTCGCCTGCTGCAGGCAGTTGGCCGAACGCACCGACAGCTCCAGCTCGTCCACCGAGCGGAACAGGTTCTCGTTGAGCTTCGCCTCTTCCTTCGGCGCCTCGGCGACGACCGGCTCCTCGGTCTCGTCGAAGTTCACGAACACCGTGAGCTGCTCCTTGATGATCTTCGCCGCGTACGCCACCGCATCCTGGGGAACCACGGAGCCGTCCGTCCAGACCTCGAGCGACAGCTTGTCGAAGTCCGTGACCTGACCGACGCGCGCGTTGGTG
Organism: Corallococcus aberystwythensis; assembly: GCF_003612165.1. Classification (GTDB taxonomy): domain Bacteria; phylum Myxococcota; class Myxococcia; order Myxococcales; family Myxococcaceae; genus Corallococcus; species Corallococcus aberystwythensis. The sequence continues at coordinate 72,450 of NZ_RAWK01000002.1, forward strand.
ACCTGGTAGTTCACCTTGCGGATGGGCGAGAAGAGCGAGTCGATGGGGATGGTCCCGATGGGCGCGCCCGCCACCTTGTTGGTGGACGCAGGCACGTAGCCCCGGCCCCGGCGGCACGACAGCTCCATGCGCACCTTGCCACCCTCGGACACGGTGCAGATGTGGTGACCCGGGTTGAGGATCTCCACGTCCTGGTCCGCGATGAGGTCGCCCGCCTTCACTTCCTTGGGGCCTTCCACCTCGATGCGCAGCGTCTTCGTCTCGTTCGTGTGCATCCGGAGGAGGACCTCCTTCAGGTTCAACACGACGTCCGTGACGTCCTCGGCCACCTCGGGGATGGTCGTGAACTCGTGGTCCACGCCCTCAATCTTCACGGAGGTGATGGCCGCGCCCTGCAGCGACGACAGCAGCACCCGCCGCAGCGAGTTGCCCAGCGTCGTCCCGAAACCGCGCTCCAGCGGCTCCGCCACGAACTTGCCGTACGTGGGGCTCAGCGAGTCCTGGTCCACTTCCATGCGGCGCGGCTTGATGAGGTCGCGCCAGTTCTTCGCAACAAACGTATCGGCCATGGGGACTGCTCCTCTTGTCGTGCGCCATCACCCACATCCCCGCCAGGGTGGCGGGAGGACGGGCACGCGGGGGGACTGCGTAACAACCTCGCCCGGTGCGCGCAGGACGCGCCTTCCAGGCGACAAAGCAACAACGCCCCGGCCTCGTCGGCCAGGGCGTCCACTGCGGGGGGGCCCGGTACAGCGGGCCCGGCACCCAGGACTACTTCGAGTACAACTCGACGATGAGCTGCTCCTGGATGGGCATGGTCAGGTCCTCGCGGTTCGGGACCGTCTTGACCGTGCCCTTGAACGCCTTCTTGTCCAGGTCGATCCACTGGGGAACGCCACGGCGGTCCACCGTCTCCAGCGCCTCGGAGATGCGGAGCACCTTGCGGCTCTTCTCCACCACTTCCACGGCGCTGCCCGGCTTCACGGAGAACGACGGGATGTTCACCCGGCGGCCGTTGACCTGGAAGTGACCGTGACGCACCAGCTGGCGCGCCTCGTTGCGCGTGTCCGCGAAGCCCATGCGGAACACCACGTTGTCCAGGCGGAGTTCCAGCTGCTGCAGCAGGTTCTCACCCGTCTTGCCCTTGGCCGCGGACGCGCGGTGGTAGTACCCGCGGAACTGGTTCTCGAGCAGGCCGTACATGCGCTTGACCTTCTGCTTCTCGCGCAGCTGCACGCCGTAGCCGGAGAACTTCACGCGGCCCTGGCCGTGCTGACCGGGGGGATAGGGGCGGCGCTCGATGGCGCACTTGTCCGTGTAGCAACGGTCGCCCTTGAGGTACATCTTCAGGTTCTCGCGCCGGCAGATACGGCAGGCGCTCGCGGTATAACGAGCCACGGAAACTCTCCTTGCAGATGGTCTGGAGCCGGGCCCGCGCGGAACGCGAGCCCCGGCCCGAAGCGGTGATTAGACGCGGCGGCGCTTGGGCTGACGGCAGCCGTTGTGCGGGATGGGCGTCACGTCGCGGATGAGGCTGATCTTCAGGCCGGCGGCGGCCAGCGCGCGCAGCGCCGACTCACGGCCCGCGCCCGGGCCCTTCACGAACACCGTCACGGTCTTCAGGCCGTGCTCCATCGCCTTCGCCGCGGCGTCGCCAGCGGCCACCTGCGCCGCGAACGGCGTGGACTTGCGGCTGCCCTTGAAGCCACGCGCCCCGGCCGACGACCAGGAGATCACGTTCCCGGACACGTCCGTGATCGTGATGATGGTGTTGTTGAACGTGGACTGGATGTGGACCACGCCGTTGAGGATGTTCTTCTTGCCCTTGCGCTTGCTCTTCTTCGCCGCAGGGGTCTCGCCACCCTCGGCACCGGCCGGCGCGGCGGCGGTATTGATCTCGTCAGCCATGTGAATCGCTGCTCCTGGGAGTAGGTGATCAACGCCCGCGCCTCACACGGGGTGAGGCTGCGGGCGCCAGAGGGTTTAGCGGGCCGGAGCGGCCGGCTTCGCGCGAACGATGCCGCGCTTCGGGCCCTTGCGGGTGCGCGCGTTGGTGTGGGTGCGCTGGCCGCGGACCGGAAGACCCTTGCGGTGACGCAGACCCCGGTAGCAACCCAGGTCCATCAGCCGCTTGATGTTCATGGTCACCTCGCGCCGGAGGTCACCCTCGACCTTGTAGTTGGCCTCGATGATCTCACGGATCTTTCGAGCCTGGTCCTCGGTGAGGTCCTTGGTCCGGGTGGTGAGATCGATGCCCGCCGCCTCGATGATGTCGTGCGCGGTCTTGTTACCGATCCCGTAGATGTACTGGAGCGAGATCACCGCGCGCTTGTTGGGCGGCAGATCGATGCCGGCGATACGAGCCATCTTCGGTCTTCCTTCGTTTTGGAGTTGGTCTGAGGCTTAAGAGTCCCTGGGGACTCTCAGCCCTGGCGCTGCTTGTGCCGGGGGTTGGAGGCGCAGATGACGCGCACGATACCCTTGCGGCGGACAACCTTGCACTTGTCGCAGATCTTCTTGACGGACGCCCGAACCTTCATGGAGCGAACTTCCTTCCTTCAGCAGCGGAGAAAAGCACAACAGCCGGTCCGCACAAGCGGCCGGCGCGGATTACTTGGCCCGGTACGTGATCCGTCCACGGGTCAGGTCATACGGCGACAACTCGACCTTCACCTTGTCGCCCGGGAGGATACGGATGAAGTGCATCCGCATCTTGCCCGAGATGTGCGCGAGCACCTTGTGGCCGTTGTCCAGCACCACGCGGAACATCGCGTTCGGTAGGGGTTCCATAACGGTCCCCTCGACTTCGATGGAATCATCCTTCGGCAAGCGTCAACCTTCTTCCCGGACCACGAACCTTCTGGAAGCGCGGCGGGATAACACTTTGGTCCGTAAGTAGCAAGCGCCGCGCGATCTGAAATCTGGACCTCTATCAACACCTACTGACATCACTCTATTTCACCCCGTGTCCGGGGCCTTTCATGAGCGCCGGGTGAGCACTTCCGGCCCCCGCTCCGAGATCAGGATGGTGTGCTCGAAGTGGGCGGACAACTTGCCGTCCACGGTGACGGCCGTCCACTCGTCCTCCAGGACCTCCACGTCGGGCGTTCCCTGGTTCACCATCGGTTCCACCGCCAGGACCATGCCCGCCCGCAGCTTCATCCCCGCCCCCGCCTGCCCGAAGTTGGGAACCTGGGGCGGCTCGTGCAACTTCCGACCGATGCCATGCCCGACGAAGTCCCGGACCACGGAGAATCCCCGCGCTTCCACGTGGCTCTGCACCGCGTGGCCAATGTCGCCAATCCGGTTACCCGGCCGCATCACCTGGATGGCCTTCTCCAAGCACTGCCGGGTGGCGTCCACCAGGGCCTGGGCCTCCGGCGTCACCTTCCCCACCGGCACCGTACGCGCCGAGTCTCCGAAGAAGCCCCGGTAGACGACCCCGAAATCCAACTTCATCAGGTCCCCGGCCGCCAAACGGCGCTTCCGGTTGGGGATGCCGTGAACCACCTCCTGATTCACGGATGCACAAAGCACACCCGGGAAGCCGTGGTAGCCCTTGAACGCTGGCCTGGCGCCCTTCTGGGCGATGAGCTTCTCGGCCAGAGCGTCCAGGTCCCATGTAGAGACTCCAGGGGCGACGGCCTTCTCCAGCTCGTCCAGGATTTCGCAGACGATCCGTCCCGCTTCCCGCATCAGGGCAATCTCGTCCGGGTTCTTGATTTCCAACGGGTTCACGCGCCTCTTTCCCTACCGACCCATGCTCTGTCGGGAACCCGCGACCGGTGGGATGGCAGTCCAGACCGGCTCTGCCCTCGCCCTTCTGCCTGGCCCGGATTCAGGCAGGACGGCCGGCGGCCTTCTTGATCTCCTCGTAGATGCCCTCCGGAGACCCGACACCGTCCACACTCTTGAGCAGCCCCTTGTTCGCGTAGAAGTTCTTCAAGGGGGACGTCTCCGCGTCGTACTTCTGCAGGCGCTTTTCGATGACCTCTGGCGTGTCATCCGGGCGCTGCACGAGTTCCGTGCTGCACTTGTCGCACAAGCCGGCGCGCTTCGGAGGGCTCTGGGTGACGTGGAAGACGGAGCCGTCGTTGGGGCACACACGCCGGCCGGAGCCGCGCTCGACCAGCGTCGAATGCGGGACCTCGAGCGAAACCACGGCGTTCAGCTGCTTGCCAAGCCGCTCCAGCATCCTGTCCAGCGCGTCCGCCTGACCAGGAGTGCGCGGGAAGCCGTCCAGCACGAAGCCCTTGGCCACGTCCGGCTCCTTCAGCCGCTCCTCCACGATGCCGATGACGACATCGTCCGGGACGTACTGTCCTGCGGCCATCAGCGGCCCGGCCACCTTGCCCAGCGGCGTGCCATCCTTCACGGCCTTGCGCAGGATGTCGCCGGTGGAGATCTGCGGGATCTGGAAGTCCGCATAGAGCTTCTTCGCCTGGGTTCCCTTCCCGGCGTTCGGCGGCCCCAAGAGGATGAGGTTCATGTCGCTCCTTTGCACCTGCGTCCACCCTTGAACGACGAGGCGCCCCTCCCCACCATTGGGGAGAGGCGCCCGGAACACAACCGACCGCTGTCAGGCCGCCACGCGGACCCGACCGCGGATGCGCGGACCGCGCGGACCCGCGAAGCCTTCGTAGTTGCGGCTGATGAGGTGGCCCTCGATCTGCTGCACCGTGTCCAGCGCCACGCCCACCACGATGAGGAGCGCCGTACCGCCGAAGGTGAACTGCACACCCAGCACGCTGCTGATCACGGACGGAATCACGCAGATGATGGCCAGGTAGATGGCGCCACCGAACGTGAGCCGATTGAGCGTACGCTCGATGAACTCCGCCGTCTGGCGGCCCGGGCGGATGCCGGGGATGTAGCCACCCTGCTTCTTGATGTTGTCCGCCACGTCATCCGGCCGGAAGGTCAGCGCCGTGTAGAAGTACGAGAAGAACACCACCAGCAGCACGAAGAGGCCGTTGTAGACCCAGAGGTTGCCCTCGATGCTGCGCTGGAAGCCCTGCAGGAACGGGAACCACGCGCCCAGCGTCGCCGGGAAGGACAGCACCGCGCCGGCGAAGATGGGGGGAATCACGCCCGAGGCGTTCACCTTCATGGGGAAATACGTGGCCTGGCCCGCGAACATGCGCCGGCCCGCCATGCGCTTGGCGTACTGGATGGGCACGCGCCGCATGCCTCGCTCCACGTAGACCACGACGCCGATGATGAGGAGCATGAAGAAGAGCAGGCCGAGCACCGCGGCCACGTTCACCACTTCCTGCGTCGTCAGGTCCAGCAGCGTCTTCGCGCCGGGAAGCACGCGCGCCACGATGCCCGCGAAGATGATGAGCGAGATGCCGTTGCCGATGCCGCGCTCGGTGATGCGCTCGCCGAGCCACATGATGAAGGCCGTGCCGGCAGTGAGGCTCACCACTGTCATGAAGGTGAACCACAGGTTGTCGTTGGGCACCACCACCTGGTTGAAGCCACCCTGCCCCGCGTCGGAGCGGCCCAGCGAGGCCAGCCACCGCGAGATGCCCACGCCCTGCACGATGGACAGCGCGATGCTGCCGTAGCGCGTGTACTGGTTGATCTTCTGGCGGCCCGCGGCGCCTTCCTTCTGCAGGCGCTCCAGGCTGGGCACCACCACAGCCAGGAGCTGGATGATGATGGAGGCGCTCACGTACGGCATGATGCCCAGACCGAAGATGGACATCTGCTCCAGCGCGCCGCCGGAGAAGAGGTTGAACAGCGACACCAGGCCGCCCGATTGTTTCTGGGCGTCCATGAACGCGTTCATCGCGGAGCGGTCTACGCCCGGCGTGTTGATGAAGATGCCGATGCGGTAGACGGACAGCAGCACGAGCGTGTACGCAAGCCGGCTGCGCAGCTCCGCGATGCGGAAGACGTTGGCGAAGGCGTTCAAGGCCACGGTAATGCCATCCTCTTCAAGAGGTTCTGCCAGCAACAACAAACGCCCCTCTCCGGTTCCGGAAAGGGGCGCGGAAGCCTACACAAGGCTGGGGGCGCGCACCACATCACCGTGATGCGCGCCGGTCACGCCTACGTCCGGGGCTGGCGAGGAGCCTTGACGCCCTTACCGGCGTGGGCCTTGGCGGCCGACTCCGGCTTGTGCGCCACCAGCGGGAGCTCTTCCACGGAGCCCCCCGCCTTCTCGATGTTCTCGCGGGCCGCCGCGGACACCTTGTTCACGCGGACCGTGAGCTTCTTGGCGAGCTCGCCGTGGGCCAGGACCTTCACGCCGTCATAACGGCCCTTGACAAGGCCCGCTTCCTTCAACGCGGCCTCGTCCACCGTGGCGCCCGCATCAAACACGTGCTCCAGGTCGCCCAGGTTCACCACCGCGTAGGTGGTGCGGTTGGGCGGGTTGAAGCCGAACTTCGGCAGACGGCGCTGCAACGGGCTCTGGCCGCCTTCGAAGCCCTCGAACCGCATGTTGCCGGAACGGGCCTTCTGGCCCTTGCCGCCGCGGCCGGCCGTCTTGCCCAGGCCGCTACCCTGGCCACGGCCCACGCGCTTCTTGCGGTGCCAGGAGCCCTCAGGGCGCTTCAGATTGGTCAGGATGCTCATGATGGATCCTCAGTTCTCAGGCCTTGGCCTTGGCGGCCAGGCGCTCCAGGGCGCGGTCCCGGGCGACAATCTTCCGGGGCTTGCGGCGCTTGGGCGCCGGAGCCTCCTGGCTGACCGTCTCCAGGGAGACCAGGTGCTTCACCTTGAACACCATGCCGCGCACCGCCGGGGTGTCCTTCAACAGCCGCTCGTCGCCGAACTTCTTCAGACCGAGGCCCTTGATGGTGGCCAGCATGTCCTCGGAAGAACCCGAGAAGCTCTTCGTCAGCTTAACCTTGAGCGCCATGACTAGCCCCTCGCCTCGCCCGCGAGCTTCTGGGTCTCGACGTCCTTGCCACGCAGCCGCGCGACCTGCTCGGCGCTGCGCAGCAGCTTCAGGCCCGCCACCGTGGCCTTCAGCACGTTGTGCGGATTCCGCGAACCCTGGCTCTTGGTCAGGATGTTGCGGATGCCCGCCGCCTCCAGCACCGCACGCACCGCGCCACCGGCGATGACGCCCGTACCTTCGGAGGCCGGCTTCAGGAGCACCCAGCCGGCACCGAAGTGCCCCAGGATCTCGTGCGGGATGGTGTGGCCCATGCGCGGAACGCGAAACAGGTTCTTCTTCGCGTTCTCGCCGCCCTTGCGGATGGCCTCGGGGACTTCGTTGGCCTTGCCCAGGCCCACGCCCACGTGCCCGTTGCCATCGCCCACCACGACGAGCGCGGCGAACGAGAAACGGCGGCCACCCTTCACCACCTTGGCCACGCGGTTGATGTTCACCACGCGGTCGGTCAGGTCCAGATCGTTCGGATTGATCGGAGTTGCCACTTGAGGAATTCCTTTCTGGTACCTAGAACTTCAGGCCGGCTTCGCGCGCGGCGTCGGCCACGGCAGCGATGCGCCCATGGTAGGGGAAGCCGTTGCGGTCGAACACCACCGCATCGACGTTGGCGGCCTTGCACTTCTCCGCGATGAGGGAGCCCACGCGCTTCGCGTCGGCCTTCTTGTCGCCTTCGTCCTTGCCCTTCAGCTCCTTGGACAGGGACGACGCATACGCCAGCGTGCGGCCGGTGGAGTCGTCCACCACCTGCGCGTAGATGTGCTTGAGGCTCTTGTACACCGTAAGCCGCGGGCGCTCGGTGGTACCCGAGAGCTTCTTGCGGATGCGGTTCTTCCTCTTGAGGCGCTGCTCGACAGTCTTGGACATGGCTGCTTCCTTTTCCGTCCGGCGGCGATGCGGCCTTCCGCCACCGGATGATTCCGCCAGGCTTCAAGGCCCGGCGGGGTTGAATGCTCGGCGAAGACGCGGCGACGACTAGGTCGTACCGGTCTTGCCCTCCTTACGACGGATGCGCTCCTCGGAGTACTTGATGCCCTTGCCCTTGTAGGGCTCCGGCGGACGCAGCGAGCGGATGTTGACCGCCGTGGCGCCCAGGGCTTCCTTGTCCGCCGAGCGGAGCGTGAGCCCCACCGTGGGAAGGCTGTCCTCGGTGCGGGAGACCTTGTCGACTTCCGCCGTCACGCCCTCCGGCAGGTTGAACACCACCGGGTGGGAGTAGCCGAGCGAGAAGTGGATGGCCTTGCCCTTCACTTCCGCGCGGAAGCCAACGCCGCGGATGTCCAGGCGCCGCTCGAAGCCCGTGGACACACCCTTCGCCGCGTTGGCGAGGATGGTCCGCGTGAGGCCGTGCAGGCTACGGGCTTCGCGCGAGTCATCCTCACGCTGCACCGTCACCTGGCCGTCCTTCACCTCCACCTTCACCTTGGCGGGGAGCTTGACGGACAGCTTGCCCTTGGGGCCGTCAAAGTTGACCTGCTGGTTGGCGACGTTGACCTTCGTCTTGTCGCCAAGCTTGATCGCCAGTTTTCCAATCCGACTCATGATTGCCTCGTGCTGTCGTCGCCCGGGGCGCGCTCCTCGCGGAGCGCCTCACCCAGGCTCCTGGCTAGTAGACCGTGCAGAGCAGCTCGCCGCCGACCTTCTGCTTCCGGGCCTCGGTGTCCACCAGGATGCCGCGCGAGGTGGAGAGGATGGAGATGCCCATGCCGCCGAGCACCGGCTGGATGTCGCGCACCGCGACGTAGCGGCGCAGGCCGGGCTTCGACACGCGGCGAATGCCGGTGATGGCCGGACTGCGGTCCGGGCCGTACTTCAGCTGGACGGTGATCTCGCTCTGCGGTGCGACCTCGTGGATCGTGAAATCCCCGATGTAGCCCTCGTCCTTGAGGACCTTGACGATCTCCACCTTGAGCTTCGAGTGGGGAATGAGAACCTTGTCGTGCCGCGCACGTGAGGCATTGCGCAGGCGGGTCAGCATGTCGCCGACGGGATCATTGACCGGCATGAAGCACCTTCAAGCAAAGCAGCGGTCCCCCTAGGGACACACCGCGCTCGCGGCCACCGCGCCTGCCGGGCCCATCCCGGGGGTTCGCGACGACCGCCACTTCCCTTCTACTTCAACCGGGTACCGCCCTGCCCTCTTCAGGACAGGGGCGGCCACCGGGGTCCAACGTCTACCAGGACGACTTGGTGACGCCGGTGATCTCACCACGCAGGGCGCGGTGACGCAGGCAGATACGGCACATCTTGAACTTGCGCAGGAAGGCGCGAGGACGACCGCAGAGCGGGCAGCGGTTGTACTGACGCACGGGGAACTTCAGCTTGCGCTTCGCCTGGGCAATCTTGGAGAGCTTGGCCATGATCGATGGGAGTCCTGGGCTCGGTCCTACTGACGGAACGGCATGCCGAAGTGACGCATCAGCGCCAGTCCCTGCTCGTCGTTCGGGGCGGTGGTGACGAAGCTGATGTTGAGCCCCTTCACCTTCTCGATCTGATCGTAATTGATTTCCGGGAAGATGATCTGCTCGCGGACGCCGAGCGTGTAGTTACCCTTCCCGTCGAAGGCCTTCGGGGACACGCCCTTGAAGTCACGCACGCGCGGCAGCGCGACGGTGATGAGGCGATCCATGAACTCGAACATGCGGTCGCCGCGCAGCGTGACGGCGGCACCGATGGCCTGGCCCTGGCGCAGCTTGAAGTTCGCGATGGACTTGCGCGCACGCGTCACGACCGGCTTCTGACCCGTGATGGCGGCCAGCTGGTCCACCGCCGACTCCAGGATCTTGTTGTTGGCGAGCGCCTCGCCCAGACCCATGTTGACGACGATCTTCTCCAGCCGCGGCACTTCCATGGGGTTCTTGAGCCCCAGTTCCTTCATCAGCGCGGGCACGCCTTCCGAACGGAAGCGGTCCTTGAGCCGCGCCGAGCGGGCCTTTAGGCCCTCCTCGATGTTCGCGGCGAAGCCGACCTTCTTGGCTTCTTCCTTGCCGCGCTTCTTGCTCTTCTTTTCCTTCGAGTCGGCCTTCTTCTCGTCAGCCATCTTTCATTCCCCTGCTTCGGGGCGCCGTCATGGACCCAGCGCGTCCGATCAGTCCTGCGTCTAGAACGTGGAAACACCCGGAGAGCTCAACCATTTCAGCTCTCTGGACGTGCACGCCCGCTTGCTCCACCACGAGGTGGGGCAAGGGGCGCGCATACATGCCCGAACACCGACCCCTAGTCAATCAGGGCGTCACACTGCTTGCAGAACCGCTTGGAGGACTCTCCCTCCTTGCGGATGCCGACGCGCGTCGGCTTGTCACACTTGGCGCAGACCACCTGGACGTTCGAGAGCGCGATGGTACCCGGCTTCTCGATGATGCCGCCCTCGGGGCTCTGCGGCGTCTTGCGCATGTGGCGCTTGACCAGGCGCAGGCCCTCGACCGTCACGCGGCCCGCCTCCCGGTCAACCTTCAGCACCTTGCCGCGCTTGGTCGCCGGCGTCTTCTCCGAGCGCTCAGACCCGGAGATGACCTGGATGGTGTCACCGACTTTCAGCTTCTGCATGGCTTCCTCACTCTGGCTGTTCGCCGTCAGGCCTGCGTCCTCTTAGAGGACCTCGGGCGCCAGCGAGATGATCTTCATGAACTTGCGGGCACGCAGCTCACGGGCGACCGGCCCAAAGATGCGCGTCCCGATGGGCTCCAGGTCCTTGTTGATGAGGACCGCCGAGTTGCCGTCGAACTTGATGTAGCTGCCATCCGCACGACCCACCTCGCGACGGGTGCGGACGATGACGGCCTTGGCCACGTCACCCTTCTTCACCTTGGAGTTGGGCAGGGCCTCGCGGATCGACACGACAATCACGTCGCCGATAGAGGCGTACTTGCGCTTGGAGCCGCCGAGAACCTTGATGCAAAACACCTTCTTGGCGCCCGAGTTGTCGGCCACATCGAGCACACTCTGCATCTGAATCATGTGAAGTCTCCTCTTGCTCGAACCCGTCCACGCGCTTCATGACGCACGGACGCGGTGTGGCCTACCTAGACGTTCTTGCTCTTCTCCAACACCTCGACCACGCGCCAACGCTTGTCCTTCGAAGCGGGCTTGGTCTCGGCGATGCGCACCCGGTCACCCTCGTTGATGGTGACCTTCTTCGGGTAGTCGTGATCCTCGACGTGCGCCTTGTACTTCTCGCGCAGGCTCATGATCTTCCCGTACTTCGGATGGGGAGCACGACGCTGGACGGTGACGACCACCGTCTTCTGCATCTTGTTGGAGGTGACGATGCCCACGCGGGTCTTGGGACGACCCCGGGTGGAGGTCTCGGCAGCGGGCGTTTCGGTCGCTTCAGCCATGTTGGTTCTCACTGTCTGTCATGCACCCGGGCCCTCTGCCCGGATGGCCACGAACATCCGGGTGAGCCCGGATGCCCGCGGATGCACTGCTACTACTACCCCGCCTTCGCGGCCCGGGCCTTCTCGCCCAGGACGGTGAGGATGCGGGCCAGATCACGGCGGTGCTGCACGCCCTCGGCAGGGCTGTCCAGCGAGCCGGTCCGACGCTTGAGCCGATCCTGGACCAGCGTGTCGCGCAGTTCCTTCGCGCGGTTCTGCAGGTCGTCGGTCGACAGGTCCTTCAGTTCCTTGGCAGTCGCCATCTTGGTCTCCTCGGCGCGGGATGCGGGCGCCCTCCCCTGTCATCAGGTGGAGCACCCGCCCCGGCGGTGCGTGACTACAGCGAAAGCTCGCTGCGGCGCACGATCTTGGTGAGCACCGGCAGCTTCGCCTGCGCCAGCTTCAGCGCACCGGTGGCGATCTCCTGCGTCATGCCCTCCATCTCATAGAGGACGCGTCCCGGCTTGACGACCGCGACGTAGTACTCCACGCCACCCTTACCGGTACCCATACGGGTTTCGGCGGGCTTCTTCGTGATGGGCTTGTCCGGGAAGATCCGGATCCAGATCTTACCGCCGCGCTTCACGTGGCGGGTCATCGCGATACGGGCCGCCTCGATCTGGCGCGAGGTGATCCAACCCGGCTGGAGGCTCACCAGGCCGAACTCACCGTAGGTGAGGTCGCTGCCGCGGTGGGCCGAGCCGAACATGCGGCCCTTCTGCATCTTGCGGTATTTGGTTCGAGCAGGCTGAAGCATGGTCGATGTCCTTCGTGCCTTCCGTGCAGGGCGGGTCTCTTAAACCCGCCCCACTGGGGCGTCTTACCGGTTGGTGGGCATGGGGGCCTGGCCGCCCTTGCCGGGGAGGACCTCGCCCTTGCAGATCCAGACCTTGCAGCCAATCTTGCCGTAGGTCGTCTTGGCCTCGGCGAAGCCGAAGTCGATGTCCGCGCGGAGGGTGTGCAGGGGCACGCGGCCCTCGCGGTACCACTCGTAGCGGGCCATCTCGGCACCACCCAGGCGGCCCGAGCAGGCCACGCGGATGCCCTTGGCCCCGAACTTCATCGCGGTCTGCAGCGCCTTCTTCATGGCGCGGCGGAAGGCGATGCGGCGCTCGAGCTGCGTGGCGATGTTCTCCGCCACGAGCTGCGCGTCGGTCTCGGCCTTGCGGACCTCGACGATGTTCAGGAAGACCTCGTTCTTGGTGAACTGCTGCAGGTCCTTCTTGACGGTCTCGATGCCAGCGCCGCGCTTGCCGATGACGATGCCCGGGCGCGCGGTGTGGACGTTGACCTTCACCTTGTTGGCGGCGCGCTCAATCTCCACCTTGGACACGCCCGCGTGGTTCAGCGACTTCTTCACGAACTCGCGGATGCGGATGTCCTCGTGGAGCCACTGGGCGTAGTTCTTGTGCTCGAACCACTTGGAGTCCCAGGTCTTGATGACGCCGAGCCGGAACCCGATCGGATGTACTTTCTGTCCCAAACTGAATCTCCTTGGTGCGTCCGGGCGGGGCCCGACGGGTCCTACTTCTTGGCCTCGGCCAGCACGACGTGGACGTGGGCAGACTTCTTCTGGATGGGCGTCGCGCGGCCCATGGCGCGCGGCATGAACCGGCGCTGGGTGGCGGCCTGGTCCACGGAGATGGTCTTGACGTAGAGGGTATCCACGTCGACCTGCCCCTTGGACAGGTCCGTCGCGTTGGCGACGGCGCTCTTGATGAGCTTCTCCACCGGCCGCGCAGCAGCGCGCGGGGTGAACTTCAGGATGTTCAGGGCGGCCTCGACAGGCTTGCCCCGGATGAGCGCCGCTACGAGGGACAGCTTGCGCGGGCTCATGCGCAGGTGACGCAGATGTGCAGTCGACTCCATGGTCATCTCCTCAGGCTCTCAGGCGTGCGAACGGGCTACTTGCCCGGGGCCTTGGCGACCTTCTTCTCCGCCGAGTGCCCGCCGAAGGTGCGCGTAGGAGCGAACTCGCCGAGCTTGTGGCCCACCATGTTCTCCGTCACGAACACCGGAATGAACTTCTTGCCGTTGTGCACGGCGAAGGTGTGACCCACGAACTCAGGGAGAATCGTGGAGCGCCGGGACCAGGTCTTGACGACCGCCTTCTTGTTCGCGGCGATCATCCCCTCGATCTTCTTGAGGAGGTGATCGTCAACGAACGGACCCTTCTTGATCGAACGAGCCATGTTTCAAATCCTCTTACTGGCTGCGCGCGCCCTGGCGGCGGCCACTCACGATGAACTTGTCGGTGCGCTTGTTGGTGCGCGTGGTGAGGCCCTTGGTCTTCTTGCCCCACGGCGACACCGGGTGCGGGTTACCCTGGCCGGACTTACCCTCACCACCACCGTGCGGGTGGTCGACAGGGTTCATGGCCAGACCGCGGACGGTGGGACGGATGCCCAGCCAACGGCTCTTACCCGCCTTACCGATGCGGATGATTTCGTGCTCGATGTTGCCCACCTGGCCCACGGTGGCACGGCACTCGATGAGCACCTTGCGCACGGCGCCCGAGGGCATACGGACCTGAGCGTAGCGCTCCTCCTTCGCCATCAGCTGGCCGGAGGTGCCCGCGGAGCGGATGACCTGGGCGCCACGGCCCGGCTTCAGCTCCACGTTGTGGATGACCGTACCCACCGGGATGTTCTGCAGCGGCAGGCTGTTGCCCGGCCGGATGTCGGCGGTGGCGCCGGCGAACACAGTGTCGCCCACGCTCAGGCCCACGGGGGCCAGGATGTAGCGCTTGTCGCCGTCCGCGTAGTGCAGGAGGGCGATGTTGGCCGTGCGGTTCGGGTCGTACTCGACCGCCACCACCTTGGCCGGCACGCCGTCCTTGTCACGACGCTTGAAGTCGATTGTGCGGTAGCGACGCTTGTGACCGCCACCCTGGTGACGACGGGTGATGTGGCCGTGGACGTTGCGGCCACCGGAGCGCTTGAGCGGCTCGGTGAGGGCCTTCTCCGGCGAGTCCTTGGTGATGTCCGCGAAGTCGGACACCGTCATCAGACGGCGGGCGGCGCTTGTCGGCTTGTACTTCTTGATGCCCATGGTGTGTTCCTCTCAGGCGGATCTGTACGCCAGTGGCGTCAGACCGCTCCCCCTTCGAAGAGTTCGATCTTGTCACCTTCCTTGAGGGTGACGACCGCCTTCTTGAAGTTGGGGCGCTGGCCGATGCTCTTGCCCACCCGCTTCGTCTTGCCACGCACGATGTTGGTGCGAACACCCTCCACCGTGACCTTGAACAGGGACTGGACCGCGCGGGACACGTCGTGCTTCGTGGCCTTGCGGTCCACGATGAACGAGTACTGGCGGAACTTCTCCCGGGCCTTGTCCAGCTTCTCCGTGATGAGCGGGCCCTTGATGACGTCGTTCAGGTTCATGACAGGGACCCCTCGAGCGCCTTCGCGGCGGCGGAAGTCAGGACGATGTGCGAGTGCCTGAGCACGGACTCGAGGTTGAGACCCTCGGGCGGCAGCACGTCGAACTTCGCCAGGTTGCGCACGCTGCGGTGCAGGTTGGTGTTGCCACGCTCGTCGATGACCAGCGCGTTCTGGAGCTTCATGCGGCGCGTGAGCACCTCGAAGGCCTGCTTCGACTTCGGGGCGTCCAGCTTGAAGCCGTCCAGGATGATGAGCTGCTTCTCCCGGGCGCGCAGGGACAACACGGCGCGCAGGGCACCGCGGCGGACCTTGCGGGGCGGCCGGTAGAAGTAGTCGCGGGCCTTGGGGGCCATCGCCTTGCCGCCGCCCACCCAGTGGGAAGCGCGGATCGAGCCCTGACGGGCGCGGCCGGTGCCCTTCTGCTTCCAGGGCTTCTTGCCGCCGCCGCTGACGAGCGAGGTGTTCTTCACCCCGACCGTGCCGCGGCGCCGGTTGATCTGCTGCATCTTCGCCACCTCATAGAACAGGTGGGTGTTCGGCTCGGCGCCGAAGATCTCGTCGGAGAGCTCGATCTCCGACACCTTCTTCAAATCCAGGTCGACTACGTCAAACTTCGCCATGGCACTTTCCTCGGGGGTCAGAGTGAAACCACTCCGACGCCATCCCGCTTCCTAGGACTTGATCTCGACGTCAACGCCGGCAGACAGATCCAGCTTCATCAGCGCGTCCAGCGTCTGCTGGGTCGGCTCGAGGATATCGAGCAGGCGCTTGTGCGTGCGGATCTCGAACTGCTCGCGGCTCTTCTTGTCCACGTGCGGCGAACGCAACACGGTGAACTTGTTGATGCGCGTCGGCAGGGGGATCGGACCGGCCACCTTGGCGCCCGTGCGCTTGGCCGTCTCGACAATCTCCCCAGCACTCTGGTCCAGGAGCTTCGAGTCGTACGCCTTCAGCCGGATGCGGATCTTCTGTGTCGCCATTCGCAAGAACCTCTTTGAACGACCTCTGGGAACCGTGAGGCGGTACGCCCGTCAACGCCTGGATTTCAGAGAACCGTTTCTTCGGAACGAAGGGGCGCGGTGTGTACCACCGCACCCCATGGGTTGCAACTGGATTTCCACCGGCTCCCCAGAACTGCCCCCAAGAGGCCTTCCGGAGAGCTGGTGGGCTGAGTGCTACGCGATGATTTCCGCCACGACGCCCGCGCCCACCGTGCGGCCGCCTTCACGAACAGCGAACCGGAGCTCCTTCTCCATCGCGACCGGGGTGATGAGCTCCACCTCGATGGCGATGTTGTCGCCCGGCATGACCATCTCGACGTTGTCCGGCAGCTTCACCGTGCCCGTCACGTCCGTGGTGCGGAAGTAGAACTGCGGACGGTACCCCTTGAAGAACGGGGTGTGGCGGCCGCCCTCTTCCTTCGACAGCACGTAAATCTGCGCCTTGAACTTCGTGTGCGGCGTGATGCTGCCCGGCTTCGCCAGCACCTGGCCGCGCTCCATGTCCTCGCGCTTGAGGCCACGCACCAGCGCGCCGATGTTGTCGCCCGCCCGGCCCTCGTCCAGCAGCTTGCGGAACATCTCCACGCCCGTCACCACCGTCTTCTGCGTCGCGCGCAGGCCGACGACTTCCACTTCCTCGCCGACCTTGATGATGCCGCGCTCCACGCGGCCCGTGGCCACCGTGCCACGGCCGGCGATGGAGAAGACGTCTTCCACCGGCATCAGGAAGGGCTTGTCCGTCGCGCGCTGCGGCGTCGGGATGTACGCGTCCACCGCCTCCATCAGCTTCAGGATGGCCGGCTCGCCGATGTCGCTGGTGTCACCCTCTAGCGCCTTCACCGCGGAGCCGGGGACGATGGGGATGCTGTCGCCGGGGAACTCGTACTTCTTCAGGAGGTCACGCACCTCCATCTCCACCAACTCGCGCAGCTCCGGGTCATCCAGCAGGTCCACCTTGTTCAGGAAGACCACGATGTAGGGCACGCCCACCTGGCGCGCCAGCAGGATGTGCTCGCGCGTCTGGGGCATCGGGCCGTCCGCCGCCGACACCACCAGGATGGCGCCGTCCATCTGCGCCGCGCCCGTAATCATGTTCTTCACGTAGTCGGCGTGCCCCGGGCAGTCGACGTGCGCGTAGTGGCGGTTCTTCGTCTTGTACTCCACGTGCGCCGTGGAGATGGTGATGCCGCGCTCACGCTCTTCCGGCGCCTTGTCAATCTGGTCGTACGCCAGGAACGTGGCGCCGCCCGTCTTCGCCAGCACCTTCGTGATGGCCGCCGTCAGCGACGTCTTGCCGTGGTCCACGTGCCCAATCGTTCCGATGTTCACGTGGGGCAGGCTGCGATCGAACTTTTCCTTGGACATGAACCGCTCCTCACGACGCCGCCAGTGCAACCCCGGCGGTATAGGACTTCGAGAGAACTTCCCAGGGGTGCTGCGTGTGCTTCAAAGCCGCTGGAACGTCAACAGAATTCGCCCGGCGGCTCCCCCTGCGGGCGGGAGGTCAGTAGCTCGGGTTGAGCGCTGACTTGGGTGCCGGTGCGTAGTGCTTGAACTGCATGGTGTAGGTCGCCCTTCCCTGGCTCTTGCTGCGCAGGTCGGTTGAGTACCCGAACATGGCAGCCAGGGGCACCTCCGCCTGGATGGCCTGCACGCCGCCAGGCCGGGGCGTCATGCCGAGAATCTTCCCGCGCCGACCGTTCAGGTCACCGATGACGTCGCCCATGGCGGCCTCCGGGGTGACGACCTCGGTGGCCATGATGGGCTCCAGCAGGACCGGGTTCGCCGCGCGGACCGCGTCCTTGAAGGCCATGGAGCCGGCGATCTTGAACGCCATCTCCGACGAGTCCACGTCGTGCATGGAGCCGTCGTAGGCCTCCACCTTCACGTCCACCATGGGGTAGCCCGCCACGGGGCCGTTCTGCATGGCCTCCTTCGCGCCGTCGCGCGCGGCGTCCACGAACTCCTTGGACACGGCGCCGCCGGTGATGCTGTTGACGAATTCGAAGCCCTTGCCGGGCTCGTTCGGGGACACGCGCAGGTTGATGTGGCCGTACTGCCCCTTGCCGCCTGCCTGGCGGATGTACTTGCCCTCCGCCTCCTTCGTCCCCGTCACCGTCTCGCGGTAGGCCACCTGCGGCTTGCCGATGTTCGCGTCGACCTTGAACTCACGCAGGAGGCGGTCGACGATGATTTCCAGGTGCAACTCGCCCATGCCGGCGATGAGCGTCTGGCCCGTCTCCTCGTTGGAGCGCACGCGGAAGGACGGGTCCTCCATGGCCAGCCGCTGGAGGGCCTGGATGATCTTGTCCTGGTCCGCGGTGGACTTCGGCTCGATGGCGATGTCGATGACCGGCTCGGGGAACTCCATCCGCTCCAGGATGACCTGCTGCTTGTCGTCACAGAGCGTGTCGCCCGTGCTCGCCAGCTTCAGGCCCACCACCGCGCAGATGTCGCCGGCGTAGCACTCCGTGAGTTCGTCCTTCTTGTCCGCGCGCATCTGCACGAGCCGGCTGACGCGCTCGCGCTTGCCCTTCACGGAGTTCCACACCGCCGAGCCCGCCTCCAGCTTCCCGGAGTAGACGCGCAGGAACGTCAGCGTCTGCGAGGAGAAGGACGGGTCGTTCATGATCTTGAACGCCAGCGCGCTGAAGGGTGCGTCGTCGCGCGTCTCGCGGATGGCGTCCTCACCCTTGGGCGTCTTGCCGTGCACCGGCGGGATGTCCAGCGGGCTGGGCAGGTAGTCCACCACCGCGTCCAGCAGCGGCTGCACGCCCTTGTGGCGGAACGCCGAGCCGCAGAACACCGGGAACAGCTTCAGCCCGACACACCCCTTGCGGATGGCGCCGCGCACCTCCTCCTCGGTCAGCTCGTCGCCGTTGAGGAACTTCTCCGTGAGCGCGTCGTCCTGCTCCGCCGCAGCCTCCAGCAGCTCTCCGCGCGCGGTGGCGGCCGCCTCCTGGTAGTCCTCCGGGATGTCCACGATGTCGAAGCGGCTGCCCTGCTCCGCGTCCTGGAACACCAGCGCCTTCATGCGGACGAGGTCGATGACGCCCTTGAGCTTGTCCTCGCTGCCCAGCGGCAGCTGCATGCGCACGGGACGCGCGCCCAGCTTCTCCTTGATGGTGCCGACGGACATCTCGAAGTCCGCGCCGACGCGGTCCATCTTGTTGATGAAGCAGATGCGCGGGACCTTGTACCGGTCCGCCTGACGCCACACCGTCTCCGACTGCGGCTCCACACCGTTCACCGCGTCGAACACGGCGATGGCGCCGTCGAGCACGCGCAGCGAGCGCTCCACCTCGATGGTGAAGTCCACGTGGCCCGGCGTGTCGATGATGTTCACGCGGTAGCGCTGGCCCGTCCGCTCCCAGAAGGCGCTGATGGCCGCGGAGGTGATGGTGATGCCGCGCTCGCGCTCCTGGACCATCCAGTCCGTGGTGGTGGTGCCTTCGTGCACCTCGCCCATCTTGTGGATGGCGCCTGTGTAGAACAGGATCCGCTCGGTGGTGGTCGTCTTGCCGGCATCGATGTGCGCCATGATGCCAATGTTGCGGTAGCGCTCGAGGGGGAACTCACGGGCCATGACTCGGTTCCTTCCGGACGTCTCTTGGACTGCTGCCAGGGCTGACAAACAAAACCGCCCGGACGCTGGCAGCGCATCCGGGCGGCAACCGCGAAGCCCCTTTCGGGACCTACCAGCGGTAGTGAGCGAAGGCCTTGTTGGCTTCCGCCATCTTGTGCGTGTCTTCACGCTTCTTCACCGCGTTACCGCGGTTGTTGGCGGCGTCCATGATCTCGCCGGCCAGCTTCTCCTGCATGGTCTTCTCACCACGCGCCTTGGCGTAGGAGATGATCCAGCGCATGCCCAGCGCGACGCGGCGGTCCTGACGGACTTCCACGGGCACCTGGTAGGTGGCGCCACCGACGCGGCGGCTCTTCACCTCGAGGACGGGCTTGACGTTGTCCAGGGCCTTCTTGAACGTCTTGAGGGGATCTTCCTTCGCGCGCTCCTCCATGAGGGCGAAGGCGCCGTAGCACACGCCCTCCGCGATGGACTTCTTCCCCTTGCGCATCAGGTCGTTGACGAACTTGGTGACGAGCCGGTCCTGGAACTTCGGATCCGGGAGAATCTTCCGCTTGGCGACTACGCGACGACGAGGCATCTCTTCCCTTACGCCCCACTCCCCTCAATCCGAGGGAAGCCTTGTTCAGGGGCTTCAAGAACGACTGCTTGGAACTTCCAGGGACACTCCCCAGGGTGTGGGGCCAGCGTCCAACACTGCTTCAGATACCGCGAAGGTGTTCCGCGCTAACGACGCGCGGGGGAACCGGATCAGCTGGGGCGCTTGGCGCCGTACTTCGAACGGCTCTGCTTGCGACCGGCAACGCCCACGGAGTCCAGCGTGCCGCGGATGATGTGGTAGCGAACGCCCGGGAGGTCCTTCACACGGCCACCGCGGATCATGACCACCGAGTGCTCCTGGAGGTTGTGACCCACGCCGGGGATGTAGGAGGTGACCTCGATGCCGTTGGTGAGACGCACGCGGGCCACCTTGCGGAGGGCCGAGTTCGGCTTCTTCGGGGTCGTGGTGTAGACGCGCGTGCACACACCGCGCTTCTGGGGGCACTCCTTCAGGGCAGGGCTCTTGCCCTTGATATTGAGCTTCTCGCGGCCCTTGCGGACGAGCTGGCTGATGGTCGGCACTGAAACCTCTTCTTCGTGGGGACCCCGCTTCCGGCTACACGGAGCGGAGCATATCTACCTACAGGCTACACAAAAGGCCCGCGAGTATAGGGAGGGCCCCCCGGGTGTCAAGCATGGCTTGCCCCTGGCCCAGAACCGGCCAGAGGACCCGGGTGCATTCCCCTCACACCCGAAAAACCTGGGACTGCGACGACGGCCGGACGCTCTACTCTCTTCCGCCCCTAGAAGTCGAGGACCATCACGATCGCGTCCTCGCCCTCGTCCACGTAGTAGTTCGGGCGGATGCCGACCGGCCGGAAGCCCAGCGAGCGGTAGAGGTTGAGGGCGGACTCGTTGCCCCGGCGCACCTCCAGCGTGGCCAGGGAGCAGCGGCGCGCCACGCCCCGGCGCAGGACCTCCTCCATCACGACGCGCGCGACGCCCCGGCGCCGGTGCACGGGCGCGGTGGCGACGTTGAGGACGTGGACCTCGTCGTGGACGATCCAGAAGATGGCCAGACCCAGCAGTTCCACGCCGCCCTCGGGCCTCGGCTCCTCCACGAGGAGGATGGTGGACCAGTCGTGCTGGAGCTCGCGCCCGAGCAACTCCGTGGACCAGGGGTTCTTGAAGGACGCCTTCTCCAGCGCCATCACCGCCGGCATGTCGTCCACGGTCATCTGCCGGATGAGGAAGCCCTTCCCCTTCTCGGGCGTCCCGTCCTCCCGCAGCCGTCTCATCGCCGTGCCTCCCGTGCGAAGGGCGCCACCCGCCGCACCTGCGCCGACTTGCGTACTTCAGCCAGGGCCTGGGCCGCCAGCTCTCCGTAACGCGCCCGCACCAGCTCCTCGCGGATGGCCGTGCGCGCCGCCTGGTCGAACTCACCGGGATACAGGTCCCGGTGCGCGTCATAGTGGTGACGGACCTCCGCCTCGCTCACCTGTGCCTTCAACCGGACCCGACTGTCGAGGATTCGCTCCGCCCGCAGGCCCCGTGCCAGCACGGCCTCCAGGGCATCCCGATCCACGTCATGCCGGGAGAGGAAGCGCTGAAGGGCCTCCTCCCCGCCCAGCCGCGCGCGGAAGGCGTCCAGCCGGGCCCCTACTTCCGCCGGTTCCGCCGGAAAGGCCTGCAGGCGGTCCGCGCTCAGGACCTGGAGGCGCTGGTTGATGGACAGCTCCAGGGCCCCCCGGAGCGTCTGCTCGTCCAGCGGCTGGGCGGCGGCCTGCACGGCCCCTCGCTGGATCAGCGCCACCCGGGCCTCCATCTCCAGCTCGCTCTGGGTGAGCACCTGGCCCTCGATGACCGCCACGACCCGGTCCACCACCCTGCCCTCCTCCACGGCAGGAGCAGGCGGCGGTGGGGTGGCGTGGGCGGTCGCTCCAGACCCCAGGGCCGTCCCCAGAGCAGCAGGGAGCAGCCCGCACGCCAGCCACAGGGGAGCCTTCCGGCGGGCGCGCGGCGCTGGCATGGGCTTCCTCATCGTGCGGCGACTGTAACCATCACGGTGCTGTCCGGACATCCCGTGCTGGCGCTCACCACACCGCTGGTTACGTTCTCTCTTGTCGGGTACTGCACCACCCTCAAGACCTATGGCTGACGACTACTACCAGATTCTGGGCGTGCCACGGACGGCCTCGGCGGACGACCTCAAGAAGGCCTTCCGGAAGCTGGCGCGCCAGCACCACCCCGACGTCAACCCTGGCGACAAGGGTGCGGAGGAGAAGTTCAAGCGCATCAACACCGCCTTCGAGGTGCTGGGCGACGCCAAGAAGCGCGCGCTCTACGACGAGTTCGGCGAGGACGCGGAGAAGATCGGCTTCGATGAGAAGAAGGCCGCGGCCTACCGCCAGTACCGCGCCGCCCAGGCCGCCGGGGGCAGCGGGGGCGGTGGCATCCCCTTCAGCACCGAGGGCGTGGATCTGGGGGACCTCTTCAACGACATCTTCGGGCGCGCGGGTGCTGGC
>NZ_RAWK01000300.1 GCF_003612165.1 Corallococcus aberystwythensis
CCTCCCCGTCCCCCGCGCGACCGGGCGGGGAAGCGCCGCCTCCGCAGGAAGGTGCCGCGCCCTCCCCCGAGGGCGACCAGGCGCCGCGAAATTTAGAGGCGCCTCCGGAGGGTTCGGAGAGATCAGTCCCCGCGCCACAGCCCGAGGTGATCGCGCCCACTCCGGACGCGGACACCGAGCGGCTGCGCATCCAGCCGGGAGACGGGGAGTAAGACCCATGGACCTGACCGCCGACACCACCACCGCCCAAGGCTCCACCGCGACGCCCGACGTGTCCGGCGGCCGCAACGACGCCACCCAGGTCGTCGCCCACGGGCAGGCCTACCTCTGTGGCCGGCCCATCGGGGAGATCCTCCGCGCGCTCGTGCCCGCCCTCACCCCGGAGAAGATCCAGGAGGCGCTCGCCACCCAGCAGGAGAAGGGCGGGCGGCTGGGCGAAGTCCTGGTGGGCATGAAGGCCATCAGCGAGGAGGACGTCGCGCGCGCCCTGGGCCACCAGCTGGACCTGCCCTACCTCCAGCGCATCTTCGTGGAGGAGGTGGACGCGGAGCTGGTCAAGCGCATCCCCATCAACTTCGCCCGCCAGACGCAGCTGCTCCCGCTCGCCCTGGAGGGTGACGAGGTGGTGCTCGCGGTGGCGGATCCGCTGGACACGACGGCGTTGGACCACGCGCGCCTGCTCCTGGGCCAGGCCATCCAGCCCCGCATCGCGCTCGCCTCCACCATCGTGGACGCCATCAACAGCGTGTACGACCGCTCCGTCAACGAGGCCGAAGCGCTCGTGGACGAGATGGAAACCACGGAGGACCTGGACTCGCTGGCGCATGAGCTGGAAGAGCCCAAGGACCTGCTGGACGCGGACGACGAGGCCCCGGTCATCCGCCTGGTGAACTCCGTGCTCTTCCGCGCCGCCAAGGAGCGCGCGAGCGACATCCACATCGAACCCATGGAGCGCGAGCTCCTGGTGCGCTTCCGCATCGACGGCGTGCTCCAGGAGGTCATCAAGCCGCCCAAGCGCTACCAGAACTCCATCATCGCGCGCGTGAAGGTGATGGGGCAGCTCAACATCGCGGAGAAGCGCCTGCCGCAGGACGGCCGCATCCGCATCAAGCTCGCGGGCCGCGACATCGACATCCGTCTGTCCACCACGCCCACGTCCTTTGGCGAGCGCATCGTCATGCGTCTGCTCGACAAGACGGCGACGCTGCTGGACCTGGCGGAGATCGGCATGAGCCAGCAGGTGCTGGGCAACATGCAATCCGTCATCAAGCGCTCGCACGGCATCGTCCTGGTGACGGGCCCCACGGGCTCCGGCAAGACGACCACGCTCTACGGCGCGCTCTCCAAGATCAACACGCCCGACCTCAACATCCTCACCGTCGAGGACCCGGTCGAGTACCAGCTCAAGGGCATTGGCCAGATGGCCATCGCCCCGAAGATTGGCCTCACGTTCGCGCAAGGCCTGCGCTCCTTCCTCCGCCAGGACCCCGACGTCATCATGGTCGGTGAAATCCGAGACAAGGAGACGGCGGAGATCGCCATCCAGGCGTCCCTCACGGGCCACCTGGTGCTCTCCACGGTGCACACCAACGACGCGGCCGGCGCCGTGACGCGACTCGTGGACATGGGCGTGCAGCCCTTCCTCGTGGCGTCGTCGCTCACCGGCATCCTCGCCCAGCGCCTCGTGCGCCGGGTGTGCCCGGACTGCCGCGAGGCCTACACGCCCACGGACGCGGAGCTGCAGGAGCTGGGCTTCACGGTCAAGAGCTTCAAGGAGCGCTTCGGCACGGACCGCATCTACCGCGCGGTGGGCTGCCCGTCCTGCAACCGCAACGGCTACCGCGGCCGCTCCGGCATCTACGAGTTCCTCTTCGTGGACGACGACGTGCGCCAGCTGGTGCTCAAGAACGTGGACGCGTCCACCATCAAGAAGTCCGCGCTCGCCAAGGGCATGATCACGCTCCTGGAAGACGGCGTGCGGAAGATCGCCCTGGGCGAGACGACCATCGCTGAAGTCCTGAGCATCACGCAGGAGGACATCTAGTCCGCCATGCCCGTCTTCGAATACAGAGGCCTCGATTCCCGCGGCAAGCAGAAGAAGGGCTTGCTGGAGGCGGACTCGCCCAAGACGCTGCGCTCCAAGCTGCGCGCGGATGGCATCTTCCTGACCGACGTGCTCGGGCAGGCGGAGGGCAGCCGCGCGGGCGTGTCCAAGGGCGCCAACGCGTCGCTCGTGGCGCGCGACGTGGACCTGCGCAAGCTGGCCGGCGGCCGGGTCAGCACCGAGGACGTCGCCATCCTCACCCGTCAGCTGGCCACGCTGCTGGGCGCGGGCGTCACCATCGTGGACTCGCTCAACGCCCTGGTGGACCAGGCGGAGAAGGAGCGCCTCAAGCGCGCCCTCTCCGACATCAAGCAGCGCGTGAACGAAGGCTCCTCCCTGGCGGACGCGTTCGGCCAGCACCCGAAGATCTTCCCCAGCATCTACATCAACATGGTGCGCGCGGGTGAGGCCTCCGGCGCGCTGGACACCGTGCTGCTGCGCCTGGCGGACTTCACGGAGAACCAGGCCAAGCTGCAGCAGAAGATCATCGGCACCATGCTCTACCCCGCCATCATGATGCTGGTGGGCGGCGGCATCCTGGTGCTGCTGATGGTGTTCGTCGTCCCGAAGGTCACGAAGATCTTCGAAACGATGAAGGCCACCCTGCCCCTGAACACGCGCATCCTCATCGCCGCGTCCAACTTCATGCAGGCGTGGTGGTTCCTGGTGATTCCGTCCATGGTGGCGGGCTTCATCTACTTCATGCGCTGGACGAAGAGCCCCAAGGGCAAGCCCAAGTGGGACCGCTTCACGCTCAAGGCCCCCATCTTCGGCAGCCTCGTGCGCCTGCTGGCCATCTCCCGCTTCGCGCGCACGCTGTCCACGCTGCTCAAGAGCGGCGTGCCCATGCTGGCCGCGCTGGACATCGTCAAGGCGGTGATGACGAACTCGGTGCTGGCGGACGCGGTGGAGAACGCCCGCGAATCCATCCGCGAGGGCGAAAGCATCGCCGCGCCCCTCAAGCGGTCCGGCCAGTTCCCGCCGCTCGTGTACCACATGGTCGCCATCGGTGAGAAATCAGGGCAGCTGGAGGACATGCTGCTGTCGGTGGCGGACTCCTATGAGACGCAGGTGAACGTGCGCATCGGCGCGCTCACCAGCCTCCTGGAGCCCATGCTCATCGTGGTGATGGGCGTGATGATTGCATTCGTCGCACTCAGCATCCTGATGCCGATTCTGCAGGTGAACACGGCCATCCATTAGGAGCAGGGGCGCACGATGAACGACACGCTCGACCGGTGGATCCAGCGCGCCACGCTGATGGGCCTGTTGGCCCTGGCTGCCACGCTGGCGACGGTGGGGGCCACCCTCTACGCCCACCGGGACCCGCCCGCGGCCGCAAGCCCGGGCACGCCTCCCTGACGCAAAGCGCTTCTGACATCCCGACACACCCATGGCGCGGTGGCCTGCCAGAAAGTCACCCGAAGGTGAGTGAAATCATGACGACGACGACGAACGCCAGGAAGCAGCAGCGCCGCAAGAACCGCGGCATGACCCTCATCGAGATCATGGTGGTCATCACCATCCTCGGGCTCATCGCTGCGGCGGTGGGCGTGGCCGTCATCCCGAAGCTGGAAGAGGCCAAGCAGGACACCGCGAAGCTGGACATCCGCAACATCCAGAGCGCGATGAAGCTCTACTACACGAAGAAGGGCTCCTACCCGGACACCGCCACGGGCCTCAAGGCGCTGGTGGACACCAACAACCTGGAGCGCATGCCCATGGACCCCTGGGGCCGTGAGTACGTGTACATGAACGAGGGCGGCAAGCCGGTCATCACCAGCTACGGCGCTGACGGCAACCCGGGCGGCGAAGGCTCCGATGCCGACATCTCCTCCAAGGAACAGAACGCCCGGCAGTAAGGGGCGTTTCCTGAAGCAAAGCCGCGCCTCCCGCGTGTTGTCGTAGGAATGCCCGTGATGACCCCCGAGCACACTTCCTCTCCGACGTCCGCGCGCGAGGCGCGACCCGTTTCCGGCGGGCAGGCCCGCGCCCGCTCGCCGCGCCTGGGCCGGCTGCTGCTCCTGGGCGTCTTCCTGGGTGCCACCCTGCTCGCGTTCGCGCTGGTGTGGGCCACCGAGGACAACTCCCTCACCCCGACGCAGCGTCAGGCGCGCGAGCAGATCCGCCGCCTGGAGGGCCTCTTCAAGGCCCACCACCGGCTGATGGGCTTCTTCCCCACGCAGGCCCAGGGCTTCGCGCCGCTCATCGACTCCAGGGTGCTGGACGCGACGCCCATCGACCCGTGGGGCCACCCATACGTCTACCGCATGGAGGGCAAGACGGGCGCCGTGCTGTCGCTGGGCTCCGACGGCAAGCCCGGCGGCACCGGCGAGGCCGCGGACCTCTTCAGCGGCGGCATCGTGGCACAGGAGGTGCAGCCTTGAAGCCCGCCATGTCCCCACTTCCCGCCCGCCGCCGTCGCGCCCCGCGCGGCCTCACGCTGATTGAAATCTCCATCGCGCTGGCCATCGCGGCGGTGATGTTCGCCGCGGTGACCGTCGGCATCGGCGCCATCACCGGCGCGAAGGCGAAGGGCAGCGCCACGGAGCTCGCGGGCGTCATCCGCTCGCTCTACGACTCGGCGGCGCTCAGCGGCAAGACGTGCCGGCTGGTGTTCGAAATCCCCGACCCGAAGCGCGAGGAGGCCACGCGCTACCACGCGGAATGCGCCGCGGGCGGAGTGACCACCTCGCGCGACCGGGACTCGGCGCTGCGGGACGAGGCGCGCGACCGTGAGCGCACCGCGCGCGAGGGCAACAACGGCGGCGACTCGCGCAAGAACTACACGCGCTCCGAGGGCTCCCAGCCGTCCGCGCAGGAGCTGATGGAAGAGGAGAAGAACCGCATCGAGTCCCAGTCCACGTTCTCCGCGTACACCGCGGAGGAGATCTCCCCCAAGCAGCTTCCGGCGGGCGTGGCGGTGTCGGTGTGGACGCGGCAGCAGCGCGAACCGGTGGAGAGCGGCGTGGCCTATCTCTACTTCTTCCCGCAGGGCTACACGGAGAAGGCCATGGTGTTCCTGCGTCAGGGTGACAACGCCTGGACGCTGGACGTGTCACCCCTGACGGGCAAGGTGTTCATCGCACCCGAGGCCCTGGAGGTGCCCCGCTCATGACAATCCCCACGCGAAGGCGCTCGGGCTTCACCCTGCTGGAGACGATGGTGGCCATGGCCATCCTCAGCGTCGCGCTGATGGCCATCTTCGACCTCAACTCCGGCGCGGTGGCCAACCACGTCTACACCAAGCGGCTCACCGTGGCGGCGCTGCTGGCCCGCTCGAAGATGACGGACCTGGAGCAGAAGCTCTACGACGACGGCTTCGAACAGGACGACGACGAGCAGTCCGGCGACTTCTCCGACGAGGGCTGGCCCCAGTTCAAGTGGCGCGCCCGCGTCATCGCGCCCAAGACGGACGGCGTGACGCCGGACCAGCTCATTGGCGCCATCTTCAACCTGCCCATGGGCGGCGGCGACTCCGGCGACCCGATGGGCGGCCTGGCCAGCCTCTTTGGCGGCGGCGGCGGCGACAGCAAGGGCGGCAGCACGCCTCCGGGCGGCACCACCTCGGCCAGCCCCATGGGCGCGTCCGCCATGAGCATGGCGCAGCCCATGTTCACGCAGATGGTGGACCAGCTCACCAAGTCCGTCCGTGAGGTGCACCTCACGGTGTACTGGAAGGAGGGCACCCAGGTGGAGAGCGTGGACGTGGTGACGCACGTCGTGTCCCTGGGGCCCGGCGGCGACCGCAACGGCGGCTTCACGCCCAACGCGGGCACCACGGCGGGCGCGGAGAACCAGTGGGTGAACCCGCGCACGGGCCAGGTGGTGGACAACCCCATCCCCGGCCCCAACAACCAGATGCTGGACCCGAACACGCGTGAGCCGCTGGTCAACCGGGCGGCCCAGCTCAACCAGCTCAACGGCGCGGGCGGCCCGCAGGGCGGCGGCACGGGCAACACCGGCATCAACCCGCGCGCGCCGGGCGGCATCTTCGGCGGGCGGGGCCTGCCGTCAGGCCTGCCGGGACGAGGAGGCATCCGATGAAGCGGCGCATGCGTGGCTTCACCCTCATGGAGGTCATGGTGGCGGTGGGCATCACCGCCCTCATGGGCACCGTCGTCGCCATGGCCTTCCAGACGGGCATCAACGCCAAGGAGGTCGTGGAGGGCGAGGCGGAGCGCTACCGCATGGTGCGCGTGTCGCTCAACCGCATGGCCCGGGAAGTCGGCTCCGCGTTCGTGAGCGACCGGTACGACGCGCGCCGCTTCCGCGACCAGAACGACCGGCCCACCAACTTCATTGGCGAGCGCGAAAAGCTGACCTTCACGACGTTCGCGCACCAGCGCCTGTACACGGACGTGAAGGAGTCCGACCAGGCGGTGGTGGAGTACTTCGTGGAGAACTCCACCGAGCGCGGCGCACGGCAGCGGCAGGACCTGAAGCGGCGGGTGAACCCCAACGTGGGGGACCGCATGGACCGGGGCGGCACCACGGACGTCCTCTTCGAGGGCGTCAAGGGCGTGGAGTTCGCCTACTGGGATTCAGAGAAGAAGGAGTGGGATGACGAATGGGACACGCGGCGCACGGAGAAGAAGGACATCCTGCCCACGCGCGTGCGCATCACCGTCATCGCCCTGGATGAGTCGGGCAAGGAGGCGCGCTACACCACGCAGACGCGCATCGTGCTCAACACGACCCTGGAGAGGTTCAACTGATGGCCTTCCCCTACTTCCAGCAGGCGTTCCGCCGGCGCGGCAAGGCGCGGACGGCCGTCCCTCCGGCGGCGCCCCCCTCGCCCGCGCAGCGCAAGCACCGGCGCTCGCGCGGCGTGGCGCTCATCATCGCGCTCGTGTCCATCACGCTGCTCACGGTGGTGGCGACGGAGTTCGCCTACAACACCCGCGTGGACCTGCAGCTGGCCGCCAACCAGCGTGACGAAGTGCGCGCCTACTACATGGCCCGCTCCGGCCTGTCGCTGGGGCGGCTGCTCCTGCGCTTCCAGAAGCAGGTGGACGCGACGCCCATCCCCAACCCCGCGAGCCTCCTGAGCTCGCTGACCGGCATGATGGGCGGCGGCGCCCCGGGCGCGGGCGGCGCGGGGGGCGCGGCGGCGTTCCAGCCGCAGTCGCTCAACATCCAGCTCTGGAAGCTGGCCCGGGTGGACTGCCACATGCTCAAGGGGCTGGTGAAGAGCGACGGCGCGGAGGGCGAGGACGGCCGCCCCGTGGAGACGGACCCCGTGCAGGTGGACCCCAACTTCCAGATGGAGGGCGAGGAGGGGGCCGAGGGCGGAGGCGCGGCCACGCAGATGGCGGCGCAGATGCAGCGGCGCTCCTTCGGCGGCTTCGAGGGCTGCTTCCTCGCGACCATCAGCGACGAAGAGGAGAAGCTCAACGTCACGCGCCTCAACGCCACCGGCGGCGCGGAGATGCAGGCCACCGCCGCGCGCATGCTGGACATGTTCTCCGACAAGCGCTTCGAGTTCCTCTGGCAGCAGGACGACGCCAACCACGTCCGCTCCACGCCCCTGGACACCGTCATCGCGCTGAAGGACTGGGCGGACGAGGACACCACCCAGTCCACCCTCAACGTCCGGGACACCAACACCCCCTTCGTCAACGGCTTCGCGGACGAGGGTTCCCCGTACAGCCGCTACGAACCGCGCTATGACGTCAAGAACGCCCGCTTCGACAGCCTGGACGAGCTGTACCGCGTGCATGGCGTCAACGACCGCTTCATGGCGGCCTTCCGCGACCGGCTCACGGTGTACCCGAACGTCAACTCCAAGCCGAACATCAACACCGACGACCCCATCATGCTGGGCCTGGCCATCATGTCCGCGGCGGACCCCAACCGGCCGGATCCGCGCCTGACGGACCCCGTGTTCCTCAACGAGCTCATCAGCCGCATCCGCGCCGCGCGCATGTTCAGCTTCTTCGGCATGTCGGTGGCGGACTTCCTGGGCGTGGTGGAGCAGGCGGGCATCGCGGTCAATCCGCTCATCAAGGGCAACGTCCAGCAGAACCGCTACCTGGGCGACAAGAGCAAGACGTTCACCATCAAGTCCGTGGGAGAAGCGGGCAGCGTCCAGAAGACGCTCACCGCGGTCATCCGCCTGGACGACGGGCTGGGCAAGCTCGTGTATTACAGAGAGGAATAGCATGGCCCGCATTCTTGGCCTGGACCTGGGCAGCCACTCCGTGAAGGGGGTGGTGCTCACCTCCGGAGCGAAAAGCAGCACCACCCAGGCCTACGCGGAGGTGCGCCGCGCGCAGGAAGGCGAGCGCGCGGAGACGCTGCGCGCCGCGGTGGAGGAGCTGCTCGGGAAGATGCCGGATGGGCACGTGGATCAGGTCGTCATCGCCCTGCCCGGCCCGTCCCTCACCACGCACGCGGTGAGCCTGCCCTTCTCTGACAGCAAGCGCGTGGAGGCGACGCTCCCCTTCGAGGTGGGCAGCCAGCTGCCGTTCGACATCTCGGAGGTCGTCTACGACTACCAGGTGGTCGGACAGAAGGACACCGGCGGCAAGGACAAGGCCGCGGACCTGCTGGTGGGCGTGGTGAAGAAGGAGGAGCTCCAGTCGCTGCTGGCGCTCCTGGGCGGCCTGAACCTGGACCCGCGCGTCATCACCCACCCGGCGCTCGCGTACCAGAACCTCTTCACCCAGATGCCCGGCCTCTTCGAGGGCGCGAGTGAGGGGGGCCCGGTGGCGGTGGTGGACATCGGGCATGAGCGCACGTCGGTGGCCATTGGCCAGCCGGGCAAGGGCGTGGAGTTCGCGCGCACCTTCGCGGGCGGCGGGCGAGACCTGACGCGGGCCCTGGCCGCGGAGTTCCAGACGACGCTGCCGGAGGCCCACGCGTGGAAGGAAGCGCATGGCGCGATGGCCAGCGCCGCGCAGGGCCCGGACGGCGAGCGCGCCGCGAACGCGTTCGTGCGCGGCCTGCAGCCGGTGCTGCGTGAGCTGCGTCCGTCCTTCAAGGCCTTCGCCGCGCGCACCCGCCGGCAGGTCGCCGCGGTGGTGCTGTGCGGCGGCACCGCGCGGATGCCGGGCCTGGCCGAGCAGCTGTCCAAGGACCTGAACCTGCCGGTGCGCGTGCTGGCGCTGCCGGCGGACGCGGCCGCGATGGTGGGCCCCAAGGAGACGCCGTCCGCGGCGCAGGCGTACGCGCTGGCCATGCGCGGCAACGCGGCCGGGGTGAGGGCGCCGCGCTTCAACCTGCGCCGGGGTGAGTTCGCCTTCAAGGGCGGCTACGACTACGTGAAGGACCGGATGGGCCTCTTGGCCTCCTTCGCGGTGACGCTGCTGCTGTTGCTCATCGCCTTCGGCGTCGTGCGCAACACGGTGCTGGCGCGGCGCGAGGCGGAGGTGGACGCGGTGCTCTGCAAGACGACCCAGCGCATCCTGGGCACCTGCGAGACGAACTACGACCGCGCGCTCAACATGCTCAAGGGCGTGGAGAGCCCCGCCGCGGCGCTGCCCGCGATGTCCGCGGTGAACCTGCTGGCGGAAGTGACCCAGCGCGTGCCGCCGGAGGTGCCGGTGAAGTTCGACCGCATCCAGGTGGACCTGGACCGCATCATGCTCCAGGGGGAGACGGACAGCTCCAAGCAGATCGACACGCTCTCCGCCGCCTTGAAGGGCCACCGCTGCTTCAAGGACGTGAAGGAGGGCAAGGTGGAGAAGACGCGTGACGGGCAGAAGGTGACCTTCCGCCTGGACGTGCAGGTGCAGTGCCCCGGCGAGAAGCCGGCGGGAGAGACCTGACATGGGAAAGCTTCGAGAACTCTTCGCGCCCCTCCTGACGTGGTTCGAGCGGCTCTCCGACCGCGAGCGCAAGCTGGTGGCGCTGGCCGGCTCCGCGGTGCTGGTGTTCGTGCTCTTCGTCACCCTCTTCAGCTTCGCCAACAGCGCGCAGGGCTACCGCCGGCGCACGCAGGACAAGCTGGCGAAGCTGCAGGAGGTGCAGGCGCTGGCGACGAGCTACGGCCAGGCGCAGGCGGAGCGGCAGAACGTGGAGCAGCAGCTCACCCAGAGCAACGTGCGGCTCATCACGTACATTGAAGACAAGGCCACCGCCGCGGGCCTCACCGTCCCCAACATGACGCCCAAGGGCGACGTGGGCGTGGGGGACGGGAAGATCATCGAAAGCTCCGTGGAGCTGACCTTCACGGACGTGGACCTGCGCAAGCTGACGGACTTCCTGCGCACGGTGGAGACGGGCCCGGGCATCGTGAAGGTGAAGTACCTGCGCGTGGAGCCCCGCCCCGCCACGGACACCCTGACGGCGTGGACGACCGTCGCCACCTACCGGATGAAGCAATAGCCCATGGCCACTGAAACCAAGACCGCCCGCTGGAAGCTGGTGCTGGGCTACGCCGCCTTCGCGGTGGTGGCGTTCATCCTCTGCCTGATGATCACCTTCCCGTACGACGCGGTCCGCTCGCGCCTCGTCACGGAGGCCGCGGCCCAGGGGCTCGCGGTGCGCATTGGCAGCCTGCGTCCGGGCCTGTCCGGCGTCACCGCCACCAACGTGCACGTGAGCAAGCCGCCCACGCCGCTGGGCGCGGAGTCCGTCGCGGCGCTCGCCCGCGGTGAGTCCGGCGGGCTGGGCAAGGATGAGCTGGGCGAGGCGCTCCTGTTCGACAGCGTGGCGCTGCGCCCCTCCCTCTTCCCGCCCGGCGTGGTGGTGAAGATGAAGGGCATGGGCGGCACGGTGAACGTCCACGTGGGCGGCCTGAGCGGCACGACCCTGAACGTGGACGTGGACGGCGTGCAGGCCAGCGGCGGCAACCTGCCGAAGTACACGGGCGTGGACATGGAGGGCACCCTCAACGCGAAGCTCGCGCTCCAGGCGCCGGGGACGATGATGCGCGGCCAGCCGGTGGACTGGTCCCAGGCGTCCGGCACGGTGGCGTTGGACACCCAGGGGCTCACCATCAAGGGCGGCAATGCGGCCATCCCCATGGGTGGCGGCCCCGCGATGCCCATGGCGCTGCCGCGCGTGGTGCTGGGCGAGCTGAAGGGCGACCTCCAGTTCGACAAGGGCCTGGGCACGGTGCGTGACCTGAACCTCAAGAGCGAGGACCTGGAGGGCGCGGGCACCGGCACGGTGAAGCTGGGCCGGCGGCTGGAGTACAGCGAGCTGGCGCTCGACGTGCGGCTGAAGTTCGAGCAGGCCTTCCAGCAGCGGCTGGGCCCCCTGGCGCTCGCGGTGAACATGCTGCCGCAGGACCGGGACAACCCGGGTTGGCGCGGCGGCCGGCTCAGCGGCATGGTGAGCAGCCCCCGCTTCGGCCCCAAGCGGTAGGCGGGCAGAGGGTCGGTTCCGGCC
>NZ_RAWK01000301.1 GCF_003612165.1 Corallococcus aberystwythensis
CCCTGGACCCCCAGCGCGGCCCCGGCGCCGCGGGCGCCATGTTCGCGCCCCCCGCCGTGGACGACGTGAGCCTCATCCCCACCCTGGAAGAGGCCGAGCGGCAGCTCATTGCCCGGGCCATGGCCGTCACCAAGGGCCACAAGGGACGCACGTGTCAGATCCTGGGCATCAGCCGTCCGACCCTTGAACGAAAGCTTCAAAAGTTCGGTCTTGCACAGGGTCATGGTCCACAGGTGCACCCTTATCCGGTGAAGGATGCTTCCTGACAGTGTCCCAGCCCGGACAAACCCGTGTGCCCCTTTAACGTTTCGTTCAAACTGATCAGACTGTTTGAACGTTCTGTTTCAGGTTTCGGACACACTTCGGGGGGCCAGACCGGGCTGTAGCGCTAAGTACCCGGCATTCCTCAAACTGTTCCCCTGGGAATACTTCAAGTGCCCGTGGCACGCCTCTTGGAAAGGGCAAGGTCCGTCCGCAGCAGCAGCAGCGACCAACCTTCCGAATCCCCTTCCGTCTTTCCAGGAGACTCCCATGCACGGCTTCAACCGCCCCCTCGGCCCCATCGGTTCCAACGTCGTGGCGCCGCTGCAGGCGACGTCCTCCGGCATGATGGTGACCGCGAACAAGCTGGTCCCTGGCCAGGAAGCCATCGACTTCAAGGGCTACTTCAAGGTCGAGTCCTTCCCGCACAACTCGACCATCTACCGCCCCGGCGACACGTCGGACCGCGTGTACCTGCTGAAGTCCGGCCGCGTGCGCCTGATGCGCATTGGCAAGAACAGCACCCGCTCCGTGGTGTCCATCCTGCGCCCGGGCGACCTGTTCGGCGAGCTGTTCCGCCCCGAGGGCACGCCCATCGAGGAGATGGCCGTGGCGGCGGGCGAGGCCGAGGTGTGGAGCATCGAGGGCCGTGACTTCCGCGCCCAGCTGGAGGCCCGTCCGGCCCTGGCGGTGGACGTGGTGCGCGCCTACGCGGACCGCGTGCGCTCGCTGCGCAAGCGCGTGCTGGGCCTGACCTTCAAGGAAGTGCCGGCCCGTCTGGCGGACACCCTGCTCACGCTGGTGGAGGCGCACGGTGAGCGCTGCCCGCACGGCGGCGAGACGGACCTGCGCGGCATCACCCAGCAGGACCTGGCGGACCTGGTGGGCGCCTCGCGCTCCTTCGTGTCCACGCTCATCAACGAGATGAAGCGCGAGGGCGTGCTCGGCAACGTCGGCCGCATCCTCTGCGTGCGTGACCAGAAGGCCCTGCGCAAGCTGGCCTCCAAGGAGAAGTAAGACCCCACGCCGTCCCTCTTGAGGGACCGTGACGTCCAACGGGCCTGACCGCGAGTGCATCCGCGGCCGGGCCCGTGGTGTTTTCAAGGCATGGCGTTCAGAACGTGAAGCCCATGCCGAACTCGGGGGCGAAGCTCCGGTTCTGCCCCGGGGGGCGCACCTCGGAGTCCAGGTAGAGGCTGCGCGCCCCGCCCCGCAGCATGAGACTGCCCAGGTGCAGCGCCAGGCCCGCGCGAACGTCCATCTGCCGGTAGGGAAAGGGCGTCACCTGGAAGCGCGCCTCCACGTCCAGGGGCCCCAGGATGCACGCCTCCATGGACATGCCCAGGCTGGGGCCCACGTAGACGCGGCCGGGCAGATCCACGATGGAGACGCCCGCTTCCGCGCGCATGCGCAGGTCCTCCCGGACGAAGGGGGAGTACGTCACGTGCATCTCCCCCAGGGTGCGGGTGTCACGGGACGTAGCACCGGCCCCGGTGCCCATCAGCCGGGACAGCCGCAGGTCCACTCCGAAGCGGCGGACATCCCAGCCGACGTCGAAGTCCACGCCCATGCCCCCCTCGACGGGGGACGCGAGCACGCCCGCGCGGAAGGAGAACGGCACGGCGTGCCGCAGGGAGTTGCGCTGGGGCTGCGCGTCGGCAGCGTCGATGTCGTGGCCATGGTGGGTGCCTGTGCTGGCGATGGCCTCGCCCATGCCCCGGAACAGCAGCTCGAAGACAGCACCCAGGATGAGGGCCGCGGCATCGTCGGACGCGCTGCTGTCGCTG
Source organism: Corallococcus aberystwythensis (assembly GCF_003612165.1). Taxonomy (GTDB): domain Bacteria; phylum Myxococcota; class Myxococcia; order Myxococcales; family Myxococcaceae; genus Corallococcus; species Corallococcus aberystwythensis. The sequence goes on from NZ_RAWK01000301.1 coordinate 2,049, forward strand.
AACTCGAAGCTGTCGTCCGTGGACGACACCGTCGTCCTCTTCGCTGAACGGTTCTTGTTCTCGTCGTCCTTCTTCGAATCGTCGTCGTCCCTGGCGCCAATGGCGGACGCCTTGTGGACGGGCTTCGACGTTTCGTTGGAATCCGACTTCTTGCCGAAGCGGGCCTCGGCGGGAGGCGCGGCGAGCAGGCCCACGAGGAGCCCTCCGCCCAGCACGACCTTGGGGAACGACATGGGGTTGAACCCCCTCCGCGAGGCACGGCCGGCCCGACCGCCCCTCACACGCCGCATTCAAATCCCGGGGGCCCACGGGAAGTCAACGTCACGTGGCAACCAGAGTGTGCCGGAGCGCGTTGCGCGCTTGCCCTCCGCCGGGGGGCCGCACAGCATGCTCGGCCATCGTGCCCGTCCCTACTGAGTCCCCGAGCCCCCATCGCACGTACACCGACCGCCGCGCGGCCGCCCAGGCGGACCTGACGGCGCTGGACCGCGTCAGCGCGAGGTACGCCAACCTGCGCACCGTGGCCTTCGTGGCGGCGCTCGTCATCGCGGCGCTGACGCTGATGGGCCGGCTGCCCAAGCCCTGGTGGTGGGCCGCGGCGGGAGCGCTCGCCGTCTATGGCCTGCTGGCCGTGCTGCACCACCAGGTGTTCCTCAAGGAGCAGCGCGCGCGCCACTTCGTCCTGCTCAACGAGCGGGGCCTGGCGCGGCTGGAGGGCAGCTGGCACGCCTTCACCGACACGGGTGAGCGGTTCCTCTCCCCCAACCACCTGTACGCGACGGACCTGGATGTCTTTGGCCAGGGCAGCCTCTTCCAGCTCATCAACGAGGCGGCGACGCGCGCGGGCGAGGAGCGGCTGGCGTCATGGTTGTCCGCTCCCGCGACCGCGGAAGCGGTGGTGACCCGGCAGGGCGCCGCGAAGGAGCTGGCCCCCCGCGTGGACTTCCGCCAGGAGCTCTGCGTGGACGCCCGCGTGGTGGCGAAGGACAAGGCGGACCCGGCCCTCTTCATCCAGTGGGCGGAGGCCGGCCCCTCGCTGGACGCCATCCGCTGGTCGCGCCCCCTGGCGGTCCTGCTGCCCCCGGTGACGCTCACCCTCTTCATCCTGGGGACGGTGGGCGTCATTCCAGACAGCCTCGTGTGGCTGGGGTTGTTCGCGCAGCTGGGCGTCGCGCTGGCCACGCGCCGCACGCTGCGCCAGATGGACGAAGGCGTGGAGCGCGGCGAGCGCGGCTTCGTGCGCTACGCGTCCCTCTTCGAGCGCGTGGAGGGACAGACCTTCGAGCACCCGCGCCTGAAGCAGCTCCAGTCCGGCCTGCGGGCGCAGAGCGGTCCTCCGGTGTCCGCGCTGTTCCGGCGCTTCAGCCGGCTGTACTCGCTCATCGAGTTCAAGCGGCACCAGTTCCACCCCCTGGTGCACTGGCTCACGCTCTGGGACATCCACGCCCTCTTCGCGCTGGAGAACTGGCGCGCCGCGCACGGCCGCGACGTGCGCCAGTGGTTCGAAGGGCTCGCGGAGCTGGAGGCCCTCTGCTGCCTGGGAGGGCTGGCCCACGACCGCCCCGCGTTCACCTGGCCCCAGCTGGAGGCCCAGGGTCCGAGTGTCGAAGCCACGGCGCTGGGGCACCCGCTGTTGGATGCACCCGTGCCCAATGACGTCACCCTGCCCGGCCCGCGCCACGCATTGCTCATCACCGGCTCCAACATGAGCGGCAAGACGACGCTGATGCGCGCGCTGGGCGCCAACGTGGTGCTGGCATTGGCGGGCGCGCCGGTGTGCGCGGCGGCGTTCCGGCTGTCTCCGGTGCAGGTGCTCACCAGCATGCGCGTGAAGGACTCGCTGGAGCGCGGCGTGTCGTACTTCCACGCGGAGGTGCTGCGGCTGAAGATGGTGCTGGACGCGGCGGCGGCCGCGAAGGGGCAGGCCCTCTTCCTGCTGGACGAAATCCTACTGGGCACCAACACCCGCGAGCGCCAGATTGCCTCGCGCGAGGTGCTGCGGCTCCTGCTCGCCTCCGGCGCGTGTGGCGCGGTGACGACGCATGATTTGTCATTGGCGGTGCTGGCGGACGAGCCCGGCTCGCACGTGGTGAACGTCCACTTCCGCGACCACCTGGAGGACGGGAAGATGGTGTTCGACTACCGGCTCCGGCAGGGGGTGGTGGACACCACCAACGCGCTGCGGGTGCTGCGCCTGGCGGGCGTCCCGGTGAACGACCCGGACGCCCCGGCCTCCTGACAGTCCCCTCCGCGCCCCCTTCCAGTCACAGGGGGCGCGAAGCGGAAGCGGATTACTTCGCCAGCTCCACCAGCGCCGCGGCACCCATGCCGCCGCCGATGCACATGCTCACCACGCCGTAGCGGCCGTCGCGGCGCTTCAGCTCACGCAGGATGGTGGCCACCATGCGCGCGCCGGACACGCCCAGCGGGTGGCCCAGGGCGATGGCGCCGCCGTTCGGGTTCACCTTGTCCAGCGGGATGCCCAGCTCGCGGATGCAGTGCAGCGCCTGAGCGGCGAAGGCCTCGTTGAGCTCGAACACGCTGATGTCTTCAATCTTCAGCTTGTTGCGCTCCAGCAGCTTGCGGATGGCCGGCACGGGGCCGATGCCCATGACCTCCGGCGGCACGCCGGCGACCACGTAGTCCACGAAGTAGCCCAGCGGCTTGACGTTGAGCTCCTTCGCCTTCTCCTCGCTCATCACCACCGCGGCCGCCGCGCCGTCCGTCAGCGGCGACGCGTTGCCCGCCGTCACCACGCCCTTGGCGTTGAAGGCCGGGCGCAGCTTGGCCAGGCCCTCCACCGTCGTCTCCGGGCGCAGGATGGTGTCCACGGAGACGGTGACTTCCTTCTTCGTGCCGTCCTCGTCGAACATCGTCGTGGTGACGGGGAAGATCTCCTCCTTGAACTTCCCCTGCTCGCGAGCGGTGGCCGCGCGGCGCTGGGACTCCGCCGCGAACTTGTCCGCGTCCTCACGCGTGACGCTGTAGCGCGACGCGATGTTCTCCGCGGTGGCGCCCATGGAGGTGTAGACCTCCGGGATCTTCTCCATGATCTCCGGGTTGGCGGAGACCTTGTTGCCACCCATGGGCACCATGGTCATGGACTCGGTGCCACCGGCGATGGCCACCTGCATCATCCCGGACTTGATGCCCTGCGCCGCCTGCGCCACGGACTGCACGCCCGAGGAACAGAAGCGGTTGATGGTCATGCCCGGAACGGTGTCCGGCAGCCCGGCGAGCAGGCTCGCGTTGCGGGCCACGTTCATGCCCTGCTCCGCCTCCGGCATCGCACAGCCCAGGATGACGTCCTCCACGTCCGAGGCCTTCAGGCCGGGGACCTGGGCGACGGCCTCCTTGATGGCAAGGGCCGCGAGCGTATCCGGACGCGTGTCCTTGAACTCTCCCTTGTGGGCGCGGGTGAAGGGGGTGCGCACCGCGCTGGCAATCACGACTCGACCGGACATGTCAGGTGTCTCCCTGCCCGGACAGCATCCGGGCGTGCTTCGGAATTCGTGTCTGGAAACCCATTGAGTAAACGCCCCGCGCTAGTTGCGCAGCGGCTTGCCCTTCTCGAGCATGAACATCATGCGGTCCTGGGTCTTCTCCTCGCCGATGAGGCTCAGGAACGCTTCCATCTCCAGCTCCAGCAGCTTGTCTTCCGTCACCAGCACGGACGGGCTGGTGTCACCACCGGACAGCACGCGCGCCAGCTTCTGGGCGATCTTCCGGTCGTGGGCGCTGATCTGATTGTTGAGCTGCATGTCGTACAGCATCATGTCGATGGTGGCCGCGCCGTTGGGGCCCGGCAGCCGGAAGCGCGTGGGACGCGGCGGGCGGAAGCCGCCGTTCGCCAGCCCCAGCACGCGCGACTTCGCGTCCGACAGCAGGAAGTCACGGTTGCCCGTGATGCCGTCCTGCTGCGACAGGAAGCCGAACTCGCGCGCCTCTTCCGCGCTCGTCGCCACCTTCGCGGTGCCGATGGCGAGGAACACCTTCTTGAGGAAGGGCAGCGAGTCGAAGTCCTTGTCCGCCGCGTAGCCGCCGAACACGTTGCGCAGCAGCATCATGGTGCCGCCGCCGCCCGGGATGAGGCCCACGCCCACTTCCACGAGGCCCATGTACAGCTCCGCGCTGGCCTGCACCGCGTTGCCACCCATGGTGACCTCCGCGCCGCCGCCCAGCGTGAGGTTGAAGGGCGCCGTCACGACGGGCACGGGGCTGTAGCGCATGCGCTGGTTGGCCTGCTGGAACGCGGACGCCATCTTGCGGATGGAGTCGAAGTCCTCGCTCTTGGCCGCCATCAGCATGGCCATGATGTTCGCGCCAGCGGAGAAGTTGGAGCCGTCATTGCCGATGACGAGGCCCTTGAAGTTCTTCTCCGTCTCATCCAGCGCGGTGTTCATCATCGCGATGATGTCATCGTCGATGGAGTTCATCTTGGAGTGGAACTCCAGCAGCGTGACGCCGTCGCCCATGTCCCACAGCGACGCGCTGTCGTTGCCGGTGATCTTCTTGTTGCCGCGCTTCAGGTACTCCACGCGGGACGTGCGCGCGTTCTCCTGCACCGGCTTCACGGACTTGCTGGGGATGTCCCAGTAGGTGTCGCGGCCGTCCTGCACGCCGTAGAAGGACGTGCGGCCCTTGGCCAGCATCTCCTCCACCCAGGCGGCGGGCTTGAGGCCCAGCGCCTTCATGCGCTCCACGCCCTTCTGGACACCGTAGGCGTCCCAGACCTCGAAGGGCCCCAGGTCCCAGCCGAAGCCCCAGCGCACGCCGCGGTCCACGTTGACCAGGTCGTCGGCGATCTCCGGGATGCGGCGGCTGGAGTACGCCAGCACGTCCAGGGTGACGCGCTCGGCGAACTTGCCGGCCTTGTCGTCCGCGTTCATCACGGACGCCACGCGCTCCTTGACGTTCTCGATGTCCTTCGCGGCGCCCAGCGAGTCGAAGCGCACCTTCGCCTGCGGCCGGTACTCCAGCGTCTTCAGGTCCAGCGCGAGGATGTCCTTGCCACCCGCGGCGCGGTCCTTCTTGTAGAAGCCGCCGCCCGTCTTGTCGCCCAGCATCCCCTTCTCCACCATCTTCTGGAGGAAGTCCGGGGCGGCGAAGACGTTGCGCTCCTCGTCGTGGGTCAGCGTGTCGTAACAGTTCTTCGCCACGTGGGTGAACGTGTCCAGGCCCACGATGTCCGCGGTGCGGAACACGGCGGACTTGGGGCGACCCATGGCCGGGCCAAAGATCTTGTCCACCTCTTCGATGGACATCTCCGTCTTCTGCATCTCGGAGATGGTCCGCATCATCCCGTACACGCCAATGCGGTTCGCGATGAAGTTGGTCGTGTCCTTGCCGTAGACGATGCCCTTGCCCAGGACCTCTTCGCCGAACTTGTGGACGGTCTTCACGACCTCCGGGCTCGTCTCCTGGCCGGCGACCAGCTCCAGCAACTTCATGTAGCGCACGGGGTTGAAGAAGTGCGTGACGAGGAAGTTCTTCTTGAACTCCGCGCCGCGCCCTTCCGTCATGCCCACGATGGAGAGGCCGGACGTGTTGGAGGAGATGATGGCGTCCTTGCGGGCGTGCTTCTCCACCTTCGCGAACAGGGCCTGCTTGACGGACAGGTCCTCCTTCACGACCTCGATGATCCAGTCGCACTCACCCAGCCGCTGAAGGTCGTCCTCCAGGTTGCCCACTTCGATGGCCGCGAGCACCTGCTCGGACACGATGGGGCTGGGCTTCGCCTTGCGCAGGTTGGCGATGGCGCCCTGCGCGAACTTGTTGCGGAACGCCTTGGAAGCGGTGTCCTCGCCCGGGCCAGCCTTGGGCGGAACGATGTCCAGCAGCAGGGCGCGCACGCCGGAGTTGGCCAGATGCGCGGCGATGCCGCTGCCCATCACGCCAGCGCCAAGCACCGCCACTTTTCGGATCCGGGTCGTCATCGGAAATTCGCTCCCTTGAAAGGAAGTAGGGGACTGCACAAATGTAGGCGATTGACCCGGAAGTCAACCGGCATTGCCGTCGGGTGTGCTCGCCAGGAGGTCGACTCCCCGACTACAAGTCGGGCCCCATGGCTCGCCTCGACCCGCACTCGTACAACGACAGCACGCAGCCTGAGACGGAAACGCTGGACTGGAAGGCCCGCGTCGATTTCCGGACGCGCCGCCTGCACGCGGAGGCCACGCTGACCCTGAAGGAGGCGTCAGCGGGACCCCTCGACCTGGACACCCGCGACCTGGACATCCGGGGCGTGGTGGATGACCAGGGTCGCCCCTTGCCCTACATCCTCTCCCCTCCTGAACCCATCCTGGGCAGCCGGCTGCGCATTGAACTGCCGGAGGGCGTGAAGCAGCTGACGGTGCGCTACCGGACGTCTCCGGAGGCGAGCGCGCTGCAGTGGCTGACGCCGTCGCAGACGGCGGGCGGGCAGCAGCCGTTCCTCTTCAGCCAGTGCCAGGCCATCCACGCGCGCAGCGTGGTGCCGCTGCAGGACACGCCGCGCATCCGCATCCGCTACCGCGCGTCCCTGCGCGTGCCCAAGGGGCTCAAGTCCGTGATGGCCGCGTCCTTCGTGGCGCGCGAGGAGCACGGCGTGGAGGCGGAGGAGCACTACGAGATGCCGCAGCCGGTGCCCCCGTACCTGCTGGCGTTCGCGGTGGGCAGCCTCACGTCCAAGGAACTAGGGCCGCGCTCGCGGGTGTGGGCGGAGCCGGAGGCGCTGGAGGACGCGGCGGACGAGTTCGCGGGCGTGGACGACATGCTCAAGGCCGCGGAGTCCCTCTTCGGGCCGTACGACTGGGAGCGCTTCGACCTCTTGCTGATGCCGCCGTCGTTCCCCTACGGCGGCATGGAGAACCCGCGCCTGACGTTCCTCACGCCCACGCTCATCGCGGGGGACAAGAGCCTGGTGAACGTGGTGGCGCATGAGCTGGCGCACTCGTGGACGGGCAACCTGGTGACGAACGCGTCCGCGGAGCACTTCTGGCTGAACGAAGGCTTCACCGTCTTCGCGGAGCGCCGCATCCTGGAGGCGCTGGCGGGGCCGGAGGTCGCGGCGCTGCACGCGGCCCTGGGGCGCCGTTCGCTGGATGAAGCGCTGCACCACTTCCGCGCGCACCCGCAGCTCACCGCGCTGCGCACGCACCTGTCCGGCGTGGACCCGGACGAGGCCTTCTCCCAGATTCCCTACGAGAAGGGCTACCTGCTGCTGCGCGCGCTGGAGGACGCGGTGGGCCGCCCCACCTTCGACGGCTTCCTGCGCCGCTACCTGGCGAAGTACCGCTTCCAGGCGCTCACCACGGAGGAGTTCGTCCGCTTCACGGAAGGCGAGCTGCCCGGAGCGCTGGCGAAGGTGGACGCGGACGCGTACCTGAACCGGCCCGGCGTGCCAGAGAGCGCGCCCCGCCCCACCTCCGCGCGGCTGGAGGCACTGGAGAGGCTGCGCGGGAAGGTGCCTTCGCAGGCGGACACGAAGGACTGGACGCCCACCGAGTGGCAGCTCTTCCTGGAGAGCATGCCGGTGGACACGTCCAAGGACGTCTTCCGGGAGCTGGACGCGAAGTACGCGCTCACCGGGAGCCGCAACTCGGAGGTGCTGGTGGCGTGGCTGGTGGCGGCGCTGCGCGCGGGCTTCGACGCGCCGCTCGGCCGGGCCGAGGAGTTCCTCGGCGAGGTGGGCCGGATGAAGTACTTGAAGCCGCTCTACAGCGTGCTCGCCTCGTCGCGCGACCACCGCAAGGTGGCGCGCGCGGCGTTCGAGAAGCACGGGGCGAGGTACCACCCCATCGCGCGGCAGGGAGTGGAGCTCATCCTCGCCCGCGCGTGAGTCAGCGGACTACTTGAGGGTCGCGTCCAGGCGCTTCTTGGACAGGGCCAGGTACTCCGGGTTCATGTCGATGCCCACGTAGCGGTGGCCGTGCTTCAGGGCGGCCACGCCGGTGGTGCCGCTGCCGTTGAAGGGGTCCAGGATGAGCGAGTTCTCCGGGCAGCTCGCCTCCAGGATGCGCTCCAGCAGGGCCACCGGCTTCTGGGTGGGGTGGCTGCCAAAGGCCTTCTCCTCGCCGCGCGGGGCCGTCTGCGTCCACATGCGGCCGGCGCCGTCGGCGGTGAGCTCCTCGTCACCGTTGCGCGGCAGGTTCCACACGTCGCGCATCTGCTTGCCGCCGTTCTCCGCCTTCATGCGCTGGTAGTTGAAGACGTGCTTCAGCTTGCCGCCGGAGGACGGCGAGGCCCAGATGAGCAGCTCCGTGGAGTGCGTGAAGTAGCGGCACGCCAGGTTGGGGCTCGCGTTGGGCTTGTACCAGGTGACGGTGTTGAGCAGCTTGTAGCCCAGCTTCTGCATGGCGAAGCCGGCGTTGAAGATGACGTGCTGCGTGCCGCTCACCCACAGCGTGCCGGTGGGGCGCAGCAGGCGCTGGCAGGCGGCGAGCCACTTCGTGGTGAAGGCGTGGTCCTCCTCCACCCCGCGGGAGACGTCCCACTGGCCCTTGGCCACGGAGACGCGCTTGCCGTTCTTGCAGGTGGTGCCGCCGTTGGAGAGGAAGTACGGCGGGTCCGCGAAGATGAGGTCGAAGGACTGCTCGGGCAGCTGGGCCATCAGCTCCAGGCTGTCGCCCTGCAGCAGCGTGTAGGCCTCCCCGCGCTTCGCGAAGACGCTGTCGTTCTGGGAGCGTCGGACAATCTTCAGGGCAGGGGCAGCAGCTTCCGCGAACATCACGCCTCCGTCTTTGGGACAGACGTCTCTGGGACGCGGCGGACTGTGCGGTCAGTTGGCTGCTACGTCGAATTTCTGGCCTGTAATTGGCTGTAGCAGCCAAAGGGCGCGTGAAAATTTGACGAGCGCGGGGACTTGAAACACCGCGAGCAGGGCGGGAGTGCCTCTGTCTTTCGAGGCCCTCCACGACCCTGCCCGTGGGGTGCTGCGGATGCTGTGGAGCGGAAGGACTACGCCTTCTCGGGCTCGGCGGCCTCGGCGGCCTTGACGCCCTTCTTGGCGGCCGGCGCGTTGTTCGCGTACTTCTTCTTGAAGCGGTCGATGCGGCCGGCCGTGTCCAGCAGCTTGTACTTGCCGGTGAAGAACGGGTGGCAGTTCGAGCAGACTTCCACGCTGAACGAGCCGCGGGTGGACTTGGTCTCGACGATGTTGCCGCACGCGCAGGTGATGCGGGAGGGCGGGTAGACCGGGTGCATGTCGGGCTTCATGGCTTCTCTCCAGTGCGCCTTGCCCCCGCCCAGGATGGGAGGGAGGTCCAGCGTTGTAGGTGGGTCGGGGCTTATACCGACGGCCCCGCCCATTCTCAAGGATGCCCGTCCGGGCCGGGGGTTTCTCCTCGGGGCCCCCTCCCCCGGGGCCGGCCGGTGACCAGCCAGGGAGGCGGGGGCTAGGT
>NZ_RAWK01000302.1 GCF_003612165.1 Corallococcus aberystwythensis
GGCGGAAAGGGGTGGGGGGTTACTTCAGGTCCAGGATGGGCCAGTTGTACGCGCGCGCGAGCGAGCGCAGCCGCAGGTCCGGGTTCACCGCGGTGGGCCGTCCCACCACGGCGAGCATGGCGTAGTCGGAGGCGCTGTCCGAGTAGCCGTGGCACTGGTTGAGGGCCAGGCCCTCGCGCTCGCAGTAGGCGCGGATGGCGTTGGCCTTGTTGGCGCCTTCGATGATGGGCGGAATCACCTTGCCGGTGGCCTTGCCGCCCACGAACTGCATCTTGTTGGCGATGACGTCGTCGCAGCCCAGGTGCCGGGCCAGGGGGCGCATGGTGAAGTCCAGCGCTCCGGTCACCAACACGATGCGGCAGCCAGCACGACGCGCCTCGTCGATGAGGTCCTGCGTCTGCTCATACAGCGCCGGCTTGAGGACGTCCTCGAACATGTCCTCCGCGATGGTGACCAGCCGGTCCTCGCTGAGGCCCGAGTAGTAGCGGTAGAAGAACTCGTTGAAGGCCTTGCGGTTGACGGCATCCAGGATGCCGAACACCGGAAGCCCCAGGGCGGTCCCCAGGGTGCGGCCCGCGATGCCCCGGAGCGAGCCCCGGTTCGTCGCGTAATAGGCGTAGACGTGGACGATGTTCGTCCGGACCAGCGTCCCGTCGACGTCGAAGAAGGCGGCTTTGGCGGGCACTTTGGGGGGCATGGGCGGTCGGGCTTCCTCCCATCCTGGGGGGGGTGCGGTCAACGAAAGCGGACGGACCAGCGTGGCCTGCCGGCCCTTTGGGGGCATGGGTCTATAACCAGCCCTGCGCGCGATACCATTCACCACTGCGAGTGATGGACTCCGCCAGCCCACGGCGCGGACGGAAGCCCAGCAGGCGTTCGGCCTTGGCCCCCGAGCACGTCCAGGCCGGGGCCAGGAGCTGCCGCGCCAGCTTCCGGTTGAGGGGGAGCTTCCGGCCCGTCAGGCGCGTCACTCCGTCCGCCGCCGTGGCCAGGGCCGTCAGCACCGAGGGAGACAGGCGCCAGGTGCGCGTCTGGAACCCCAGCGCCCGGGCCCCCAGGTCCTGCATCTCCTCCAGGGTCAGCCGCTCCGGGCCCGCGCAGAAGAACGCCTCGCCCAGGGCCTCCGGCTTCTGGGCCAGGACCAGCAGCAGGTCCACCACGTCCTCCACGTCCACCAGGGACAGGGGACGGGGGCCTCCGGCCAGCTCCAGCCGGATGCCCTTCTTGCCCAGCTTGAAGAAGGTCAGGTTTTCCCGGTCCCCGGGCCCCAGGATGCGCGGCGGGCGGATCACCGTCACGGGCAGCCGGTCCTGGAAGGAGAACGCGATGCGCTCACCCTCCGCCTTGCTCTCGCCGTACCACTCATGCGGATGGAAGGCGTCCTCCTCCACATGGGGCCGCTCCGGGGTGGAGGGGCCGTGGGAGGCCAGGGAGCCGCACATCACCAGCCGGGGACGGGGCGTTGGAAGCGCCGCCATGGCCTCACAGATGAGGCGGGTGCCCTCCGCGTTGACGCGCATGAACTCGTCGCGCTGCGCTGCGCGGCGGATGCCGGCCAGGTGGAAGACGACGTCCACGCCCTTCACCGCGGGGGCCAGCGAACCGGGGTCCGTCACGTCGCCCACCACCCGCGTCCAGGGGTGGCCCTCCAGGGCCTTCTCCAGCTCGCGGGTGTCCGTGGTGGGGCGCAACAGGCATGAAACACGGTCGCCGCGAGCGGCCAGCGCCCGCGCGAGCCAGGTCCCCAAAAAGCCGCCGGCGCCAGTGATGAGGGCATTCATGGGTGCTGTTTCATCCGAAAAGCCACATCCCGTCCACCGCCGAAATGGGCCCCTTCTTCCTAGAGGAGGAGCGTGCTCCGGATGCCGACTTTCCGCCTCCGGACGCGTCGCGAGGCACAATCCCCGAGGGAAAACGGCCTCCGGAGCCGGTTTCTAGGGCTCCGGGCGCGTCGCGAGGGTTCCGTTCCCGAGGGAAGAATGCGCTGCGGGGCCGAGTTCTAGGCTCCGAATCCATCGCTTCGAGGAGCCCCAGAGGGAAAAAGCGCGCGATGGACGCTGTTTTTCGCTCTAGGCCGTGCTACTACGCGCCATCGGCTCTAGCTTGAAGATGCAAGCACGCCGTGCAACGTCCCCTTCGGAGGGGAGGAGACACAAGACGAATGGCCGCCAAGAAAGCCGCTGCGAAGAAGACCGCTGCTCCCGCCGCCAAGAAGGCCCCTGCCGCGAAGAAGGCCGCGGGCCGCAAGCCGAACGCCGCGTTCATGAAGGAGATGACGCCTTCTCCCGAGCTGGCGGCGGTCGTCGGTAACAAGCCGCTGCCCCGCACTGCTGTGGTCAGCAAGATCTGGGACTACATCAAGAAGAACAACCTCCAGGACGCGAAGAACAAGCGCCAGATCAACGCCGACGACAAGCTGAAGCCCATCTTCGGCGGCAAGAAGAACGTCACCATGTTCGAGATGACCGCGCTGGTGAACAAGCACCTGAGCTGAACGGTGCAGGGCCCGTCGGGGCCGTCGCCGGTCGCCCGAAGGACCCTGGGGGCTCGTCACGCATCGCGCGGGACGGGCCCTCCGCTTTTTCCCTGCCGTCCAGGCGCTCGCCAGGAGCGTTGAAAAGGGGGCGAAGGCGCATCTGCCTGCTGGCGGACGCGCCGCGTCGGGCCTACCTCTGGGCCCCATGTTCCACGACGGTTCCGAGGCAGGGGAGCGCTCCGCGAAGCAGGCGGACGCGGATGGCACGCACACGACGGTGGAGGCGCGGGCGGAAGCGCTCTTCGAGCAGGTGCGGCGCGAGCTGCGATCGCGCCGCGTCACGCCGCTGTCCACCTACCGGATGCAGCTGCACAAGGACTTCACCTTCCAACAGGCGAAGGCGCTGGTGCCGTACCTCGCCCGGCTGGGCGTGAGCGACTTCTACGCGTCGCCCTACCTCAAGGCCACGCCCGGCAGCACCCACGGCTACGACTGCGTGGACCACCAACGGCTCAACCCGGAGGTGGGCACGGCGGAGGACCACGCGGCCCTCTGTGACGCCCTGCGCGAGCACGGCCTGGGGCAGGTGCTGGACGTGGTGCCCAACCACATGGGCATCGAGCGCGACAACCGGCTGTGGCTGGACGTGCTGGAGAACGGCCCGTCCTCCATCTACGCGAAGTTCTTCGACGTGGACTGGCGGCCGGTGAAGGACGAGCTGGCGGACAAGGTGCTGCTGCCCATCCTGGGCGACCAGTACGGCATCGTGCTGGAGCGCGGCGAGCTGAAGCTGTCCTACGAGTCCGGCGCCTTCTACCTGCACTACTACGACCACCGGCTGCCGGTGGCGCCGCGCCAGTACGCGAGCATCCTCAAGCACGGCCTGGAGCGGCTGGAGAAGCAGCTGGGCGCGGAGTCGACGCACCTGGTGGAGCTGCTCTCCATCCTGACGGCCCTGGACCACCTGCCGCCGCGCACGGAGGTGAACCCGGCGAAGGTGATGGAGCGGCACCGCGAGAAGGAGGTCATCAAGCGGCGGCTGGGCGTGGTGGTGGCGGACAGCCCGGAGCTGGCGGCGTACGTGGAGGAGAACGTCCGGGTGTTCAACGGCACGCCCGGCAACGTGCGCTCCTTCGACATGCTGGACGCGCTGTTGCAGGAGTGCAGCTACCGGCTGGCGCACTGGCGCGTGGCGGGCGAGGAGATCAATTACCGCCGCTTCTTCGACATCAACGGCCTGGCCGCCATCCGCGTGGAGGACCCGGACGTCTTCCAGGAAGCGCACCAGCTCATCTTCGACTGGCTGCGCGACGAGCGCGTCACGGGCCTCCGCATCGACCACCCGGACGGCCTCTTCGACCCGACCGCCTACTTCCTGGACTTGCAGGAGCGCTTCTTCCTGGAGCGCGCGCGGGCCCGGTTCAGCGCGGAAGAAAAGCAAGGCGACGCGTCGCGCTGGCCGGAGGTGGAGACGCTGCTGCGCGCGAAGTGGCGGCGCGAGGTGATGGACACGCCGGACAGCCCGCTGCGCAAGGCGCTCTTCGTGGCGGTGGAGAAGATCCAGGGCGGCCGTGAGCGCATCCCGGACGCGTGGGCGGTGCATGGCACCACCGGCTACCGCTTCGCCAACGCGGTGAGCGGCCTGTTCGTGCACCCGGCCGCGGAGGCGCACCTGACGGAGACGTACGAGCGCTTCGCGGGCGGCACGCAGGACTTCGCGGAGCTCGTGTACCAGAAGAAGCTGCTCATCATGCGCGTGAGCATGGCCAGCGAAATCAACGTGCTGGCGCACGAGCTCAACCGCATCTCGGAGATGAACCGCCGCACGCGCGACTTCACGCTCAACAGCCTGAGGCGCGCGCTGGTGGAGTTCATCGCGCTGTTCCCCGTCTACCGCACCTACGTGGACGGCTGGCGCGCGGAGCTGGACGTGCGCGACGTGCAGTACATCGAATGGACGCTCCAGCGCGCCAAGGAGCGCAACCCCAACACCAACGCGTCCATCTTCGACTTCCTGCGCGACATCCTCCTGGGCCGCTACCCGGAGAACGTGGGGGACGACGAGAAGGCGGTGATGCTGAGATTCGCGATGAAGCTCCAGCAGGTGACGGGCCCCGTCATGGCCAAGGGCCTGGAGGACACCACCTTCTACATCTACAACCGGCTGGTGAGCCTCAACGAGGTGGGCGGCGAGCCGGAGCACTTCGGCATGCGCGCCCCCACCTTCCACCAGCGCAACCAGGAGCGCGCGGAGCACTGGCCGGCGAGCATGCTCACCTCCAGCACCCACGACACCAAGCGCAGTGAGGACGTGCGCGCGCGCATCAACGTCCTCACGGAGCTGCCGGAGGTCTGGCGGGAGCGGGCGCGCGCCTGGGCGGACCTGACGCAGCCCTTCGTCAGCCACCTGCCTTCCGGCCCCGCGCCGTCGTCCAACGACGTCTACCTCTTCTTCCAGACGGTGGTGGGCGCGTGGCCCATGGGCGAGCACGTGCCCGAGGCCGAGCTGAAGGAGTTCCACCGCCGCGTGCGCGAGTACATGGGCAAGGCCATCAAGGAGGCCAAGGTCCGCACGTCGTGGACCAACCCGGACGGCGCCTATGACGACGCGATGGCGCGCTTCGTGGACGCGTGCTTCGACCCCGCGAAGAGCGCGGCCTTCCTGGACGACGTGAAGGCCTTCAAGCGCCGCATCGAGCGCGCGGGCCAGCACAACGCGCTGGGACAGCTGCTGTTGAAGCTGGCCTCGCCCGGCGTGGTGGACACGTACCAGGGCTGCGAGCTGTGGGACCTGTCGCTGGTGGATCCGGACAACCGCCGGCCGGTGGACTACGCCCTGCGCGAGCGGCTGCTCGCGGCGCTGGACGACGCGGCGGCGAAGGACCGGCCGGCCCTGTGCGCGCGGCTGGCGAAGGACATGGACGACGGGCAGGTGAAGCTCTTCGTCCTGGCGGAATCGCTGCGGCTGCGCCAGAAGTACGCGGACCTCTTCCGCGGGGGCGGCTACGAGGCGCTGGAGCTGTCCGGGCCGCGCTCGCCTGCGGCGGTGGGCTTCGCCCGCACGCACGGTGACAGCGTGCTGATTGCCTGCGCGCCGCGTTACACCCTGGAGGCGTTGGAGTCCGGGGGGCTGGCGCAAGTGTACGACGGTACGTTCCTGGACCTTCCGGAGGCATATGCGGGCATGATGTTCCGCAATGTCTTCACCGGGCGCCCCGTCCGTCCCCAGCAGGGGCCGGGAGGCGTGGGGCTGGCCCTGGGGCCGCTCTTCGCGGAGTTCCCGGTGGTGCTGCTGGAGAGGAGCACTGGATGAGAAGGGCCGAGGTGCTTCCAGGGAAGCCGTTCCCCCTGGGCGCCACGTACGACGGGAAGGGCGTGAACTTCGCCGTGTTCAGTGAGCACGCGAAGAAGGTGGAGGTCTGTCTCTTCGACCCCGCCGACCCCACGAAGGAGACGCGCCGCTTCCCGCTGCTGGAGACCACGAACCACGTCCGGCACGGGTACATGCCGGGCGTGCACGCGGGCTGCCTCTATGGCCTGCGGGTTCACGGGCCGTATGAACCCAAGAAGGGCCTGCGCTTCAACCCGCACAAGCTGCTGGTGGACCCCTACGCCAAGGCGCTGCACGGCAAGGTGGACCCGAAGGCGCCCATCCACGGGTACGTGCACGGGGGCAAGGACGAGGACCTCGTCATGGACACGCAGGACGACGCCTGGGGCGTGCCCAAGGCGGTCATCCTGTCGGACGGGTTCGACTGGGAGGACGACAAGCGGCCCGAGGTCCCCTGGCACAAGACGGTCCTCTACGAAGCGCACGTGAAGGGGCTCACGAAGCTCCACCCGCGCGTGCCGGAGCACCTGCGCGGCACGTACGCGGGCCTGGCGCACCCGGCCACCATCGAGCACCTGAAGCGCGTGGGCGTGACGTCCGTGGAGCTGCTCCCCATCCACGCCTTCGTGGACGAGCCCTTCCTCACGCAGAAGGGGCGCTCCAACTACTGGGGCTACAACACGCTGGGCTTCTTCGCTCCGGACGCGCGCTACAGCGCGTCGGGTTCGCTGGGCGAACAGGTGTCTGAGTTCAAGGGGATGGTGAAGCTGCTGCACCGCGCGGGCATCGAGGTCATCCTCGACGTGGTCTACAACCACACCTGCGAGGGCAATCACCTGGGGCCTACGCTGTCCTTCAAGGGGCTGGACGCCGGCGCGTACTACCGGCTCAGCGAGAAGGACCCGCGCTACTTCATGGACTTCACCGGGTGCGGCAACTCGTGGAACGCCACGCACCCGTACGCGCTGAAGCTCATCGCGGACTCGCTGCGCTACTGGGTGGAGGTGATGCACGTGGACGGCTTTCGCTTCGACCTGGCGACGACGCTGGGGCGGGACCGGCACGGCTACGACACCCGCGCGGCCTTCTTTCAAATCCTCCACCAGGACCCCGTCCTGAGCCGCGTGAAGCTCATCGCGGAGCCCTGGGACGTGGGGGACTACGGCTACCAGGTGGGCAACTTCCCGGTGCTGTGGAGCGAGTGGAACGGCAAGTACCGCGACACCATCCGCCGCTACTGGAAGGGCGACGACCGGCAGGCGGCGGAGATTGGTTCCCGCCTGACGGGCAGCTCGGACCTGTTCGCGCTGTCCGGCCGCAAGCCCACGGCGAGCGTGAACTTCGTCACCGCACACGACGGCTTCACGCTGCACGACCTGGTGACGTACAGCCAGAAGCACAACGAGGCCAACGGCGAGGAGAACCGCGACGGCGCCAATGACAACCACGCCTGGAACTGCGGCGTGGAGGGGGAGACGAACGACCCCAAGGTGAACGCGCTGCGGGAACAGCAGAAGCGCAACTTCCTGGCGTCCCTCTTCCTGTCGCAGGGCGTGCCCATGCTGGTCGCGGGCGACGAGATGGGCCGCACCCAGAAGGGCAACAACAACGCCTACTGCCAGGACAACGAGCTGTCGTGGGTGAACTGGGAGCTCAACGAGAAGCAGCGCCAGCTGTTGGACTTCACCTCCCGCATCATCAAGCTGCGGCGCGAGCAGGCGGTGTTGTCCAAGCGCCGCTTCTTCCGCGGGGCCCACATCTGGGACAGCGAGCTGAAGGACCTGGCGTGGTTCCGGCCGGACGGCAAGGAGATGAAGCGCGAGGACTGGGAGAAGCCCTATGTGCGCTCCCTGGCCTTCCTGCTGGGCGGGGACGCCATCGCCACGCCGGACGACGAGGGCCACCGCATCGTCGGGGACACGTTGCTGGTGCTGCTCAACGCGCACCACGAGCCCATCACCTTCATGCTGCCCGCGCTGGAGTGGGGCGCGGACTGGGAGCTGGTGGTGGACACCGCGGCCACGGGGGAGTCCCTGCGCACGCACACCCCGGCGGGCGGCAAGGTCCAGGCGGTGGGGCGTTCCCTGGTCGTCTTGCGGCGGCCGGCGACGGAATGGGAGTAGCCGCCGGGCCCGTCCCGGAGTAGGCAGCGGGCGTGATGACCCACACACTCTGGCCCTGGGTGGCCTTCAACGTCTTCGTCCTGGCGATGCTGGCCCTGGACCTGGGGCTGTTCCACCGCAAGGAGCACGCGGTGTCGCCGAAGGAGGCGACGCTGTGGACGCTCGTGTGGGTGAGCATCAGCCTCGCGTTCTGCGGGGGCATCTGGCGCTACGGCGGCGAGGGCCCGGCGCTGGAGTGGCTGACGGCGTACGTCGTGGAGTACGCGCTGTCGGTCGACAACCTCTTCGTCTTCCTGATGGTGTTCGGCTACTTCCGGGTGCCGCCGCAGCACCAGCACCGGGTGCTCTTCTGGGGCATCCTGGGCGCGTTCGTGATGCGCGCGGGGCTCATCATCGCGGGCACGGCGCTGGTGGCCCGCTTCGAGTGGCTCATCTTCCTGTTCGGCGCGTTCCTCGTCTACACGGCCTCCAAGATGCTCTGGGCCAAGGACGACGGGGACGTGGACCCGGAGGCGGGCTTCATCGTGAAGATGTCCCGGCGCCTCTTGCCGGTGGCGCGCCAGGGGGACGGCAGCCGCTTCTTCGTCCACGAGGACGGCCGCCGCAAGGTGACGCCGCTGTTCATCGTGCTGATGGTGGTGGAGGCCACGGACCTGCTCTTCGCCGTGGACTCCATCCCGGCGGTGCTGGGCATCAGCAAGGACCCGTTCATCATCTACACGTCCAACGTCTGCGCCATCCTGGGCCTGCGCTCGCTCTTCTTCGTCGTCTCCAGCCTGATGGAGAAGTTCCACCTGCTGAAGGCCGCGCTGGGCGTCATCCTGGCCTTCGTGGGCGTGAAGATGCTCATCGAGCACTGGTACAAGATTCCCATCGGCATCTCGCTGGCGGTGATTGGCGGGTGCCTGCTGGTGGCCATCCTGGCGTCGCTGGTGTTCCCCAAGCCGCCGGAAGGGGAGAAGCCCGCTGCGGTGGCGGAAGCGGACAAGGCCCGGGAGCAGGAGCGCGGCTGACGGGGCTCCTGCGTTTCGCTTGCATCAGGCGGGAGTCGCTGCCAAGTCTCCCGCCATGTCCACCGTCACCACCGATGGCATCCGCGTCACCGTGGAGCCGACCTACTGGCCGGAGCGCAGCACGCCTGAGTCCGGGCAGTTCGCCTTCATGTACAAGGTGGAGCTCTTCAACGAAGGCTCGGCCCCGGCGCAGTTGCGCGCGCGGCATTGGGTCATCACCGACGCACAGGGGCACGTGGACGAGGTGAAGGGCGAGGGCGTGGTCGGCCGTCAGCCGCACCTCAAGCCGGGCGAACGGTTCGAGTACACGAGCTGGGCGATGCTGCGCACGCCGTTTGGCACCATGCGCGGCGCGTATGAGATGGAGCGCCCGGACGGCACGCGCTTCGAGGCGCGCATCGCGGAGTTCGCGCTCACGCTGCCGCACGCGCTGCACTGACAGGCGCCTCCGGAGACATCGCGCATGCCTGTGCCGACCACGAAGCGGGGACTGCTGCTCGTCAACCTGGGGACGCCGGACGCGCCTGAGTCCGGCCCGGTGCGCCGCTACCTGCGCGAGTTCCTCAACGACCCGCGCGTCATCGACGTCCACCCGGTGGGGCGCTGGTTCCTGCTGAACCTCTTCATCCTCCCTTTTCGCCCCGCCAAGAGCGCGGAGGCGTACCGCAAGGTGTGGACGAAGGAGGGCTCGCCGCTGCTCGTGTACAGCCGCGCGCTGGAGGCGCGGGTGCGGGAGCAGCTGGGGGGCGACTACGAGGTGGAGCTGGCCATGCGCTACGGCAACCCGTCGCTGCCGGACGCCATCGCGCGGCTGAGGGCGAAGGGCGTGTCGGAGTTCACGGTGCTGCCGCTGTACCCGCATGAGGCGGCGTCGTCCTCGGCGTCGTCGCTGGCGCGCACCTATGAGGTGCTGGCGGAGGGCTGGGACGTCCCCAACGTGCGCGCGGTGCCGGCCTTCTGGGACGACGCGGGCTTCCTGGACGCGTTCGCGGCGGTGGCCCGGCCGGTGATTGCCGACACGCGCGCGGACCACGTGCTGTTCAGCTTCCACGGGCTGCCGGAGCGGCACATGCGCAAGAGCGACCCGACGGGGCAGCACTGCCTGGCGTCCGCCGGGTGCTGCGACGCCATCACGGACGCGAACCGGCACTGCTACCGCGCGCAGTGCTTCGCGACGGCGCGGATGCTGGCCCAGCGGCTGGCGCTGCCGGAGGGCGGCTACACGGTGTCCTTCCAGTCGCGGCTGGGGCGCACGCCGTGGGTGAAGCCCTACACGGACCTGGTGCTGCCGGAGCTGGCGGCGAAGGGCGTGAAGCGGCTGGCGGTGATGTGCCCGGCCTTCGTGGCGGACTGCCTGGAGACGCTGGAGGAGATTGGCCTCCGCGCGAAGGAGCAGTTCGTGGAGGCGGGCGGCGAGTCGCTGACGCTGGTGCCGTCCCTCAACGCCCACCCGGAGTGGGTGGACGCCGTGGTGCGGCTGGTGCGCGCGTCGGACGGCCCGTCCGTTACGGCGCGGGCGGGGTCGCGGTAGGCGCGGGCGCTGCCGGGGCCTGGGGCGCTGCCGGAGCCTGGGGGGCGCTCACGGGCGTGAGGCGGGCCTGGTACGTGCCCACGGGCAGGTTCACGGCGGGCCTGGCGGGGCCGTTGAGGGCGGTGGACAGGGTGCCCTCCCAGGACCGCCACTGGCCGGCCTTCACCAGGAACTCGCCCTTGCCGGTGACCTTCACGGTGGCGCCCAGCTCGGTGCCGGGTTGCGGCGTCGTGGTGGGGGCGTCGGGGGCGTCAGCCAGCTCGTCGACGACCTCGGTGGCATGACCTTCGGCGCCGGGCTGGCGCGGGCCCTTCCTGGCTCCGGCCGGCATGGCGCGCGGGGCGCTGAGCGTGCCGCCGAACTGCTCCACGAGGTCGTACTCGAGCGTGGCCACCTGCTCGCCGTTGTCGCCCGGGGTGACGGAGACGAGCTTCACGCGGTTGTGGCGCTCGCCGCCGGGGGCGCGGCGGAACAGGGTGCCCAGGGCGTCCGGCGTGGTGAGCTCGGTGCCCAGGGACCACGTCTCGCCGGGGCGCACGGGGTCGCGCGGCAGCTCCAGCACCAGCGTGGCCAAGTTGCGCGCGGGGCCCTGGAGCCCGTCGATGATGAAGCCGCGGTCGCTGAAGGCGGCGTCCTCCGGCGCGCCGCCGCCGGGCGTCATGCGCAGGTGGCGCTCACCGGCTTTGTCCAGCTGGAGCACGTAGGTGTACTCGGTGGGGACGGGGCCATTCGCGGCGGCCTTGGGCGATGCCGCGGCGGGAGCGGCCTTGGCGCCCTTCTTCTTCTTGTCGGCCTTGCCGGGCTTCTCCGCCGGGGCGGACTCGGGGACGGGCGCGTTGCGGTCCAGCGCGAGGTCCAGGCGGAACGAGACGGGCACGTCCTGCACGAGGTTCCAGCGCAGCACGACGGCGTCCTTGGGGACGGCGGGCGCGGCGGGGGCCGGGG
>NZ_RAWK01000303.1 GCF_003612165.1 Corallococcus aberystwythensis
GGCGCCCCCCGTGCCCCCGTTCCAGACGGAGGCGGACCTGCGCGCGTGGCTGCGGGCCGAAGGCCTGGAGCACCTGTCGCGCCTGAGTCTGGCGCTGCTCACCCCTCGCGTGGAGGCCGCGTACCTGCCCCAGGTGCGCGCGGTGATTTCACGCCGCCGGCTGGTGGAGCTGCTGGCCCAGGACACGCTCGACCGGTGGACGGCGGAGATGCTGCCCACGCCGCGCATGCGGGACCTGCTGCCGGTGCTCGCCTGGCGCTACGTGGAGGACGAGCGGCAGGGCGCCATCGAAGCCCGGGCCTCCCTCGCTGAAAGGCTCACGCCCCCTTCCGACAAGCGCACGCACACGGTCCACGGGATGCTGCTCGCGTGGCGTGCCCGCGTGCCTCCAGGCATCGCGCCGCGTCCGGAGCGCATGCTGCCGGTGGAGGCGCTGATGGAGGACCCGGACCTGCCGGGCTTCCGCCTCAAGGAGACGCGCATCTCCGAGCTGCCGGTGTCGCCTCCCGGTTCGGGCTTCGTCCTGGTGGAGGCGCGGCTGACGTTCAGTCCGTCCGGCGTGACGGCGGACTGTTCCTGTGGCGCGACGTTCTGCGTGCATCAGCTGGCGGCGGTGGACACCACGCTCCTGTGGCTGCGGCAGCGGTGGACCGAGGACTTCGGCGAGACGCTGGAGGAGCTGGTGCGGCCCGCGTGGGCGCGGACGCTGCGCGCGCTGGAGCGGGCGGTGGAGGAGAGCCCGGGTGGCGGCGGGGGCGTGGAGATCTCCTGGCGCCTGGACGTCATCGAAGGGTACGGCGTGGAGGTCGCGCCGTACGTGCACAAGCGCACGAAGAAGGGCCAGCGCTCGACGGGGGCGAAGGTCGGCCGGCGCAAGCTGTTGCAGGAGTACGGCTCGCAGCTTGGCCCCGCGGATTCGCGCATCGCCACGCTGCTCCCGGACGGCACGGCGCCCGCGTCGCGTGCGCTGCTGTTCGAGCTGATGGATCATCCGCGCCTGTCGCTGGAGGGCACGCAGGACATCCCCGTGCGCATCGAGCGCGAGAAGGTGGGACTGGTCGCCGAGGACCGGGGCGGCACCGTGCTGGTGAACGCGGGCGTGGACGGCGCCGCGCTGCCCGCGCCGCTGTTGGAGCGCGTGCGCAAGTCGAAGCCGGAGGACGCGGTGTTCCTCTGGGACGAAGGCGCGCACGTGCTCACGGTGTTGGACGTGAGCCCGGAGGTGCGCGCGCTGGCCACGGTGCTCCAGCGGCACGGCAATGCGTTTCCGCCGGAGAGCCACGGCGCGCTCCTGGAGCAGCTGTCGAAGTTCTCCGTGCGCCTGCCGGTGGCCATGCCCCGCAGCGTGATGGGGGAATCCATCGCGCCGCAGCAGCTCCCGGTGCTCCGGCTGGAGGGACAGCCCGGGGGCGCGGTGCGGCTGGAGCTGCGGCTGCGCGCGCTTCCGGACGGGCCCGCGTTCCTGCCCGGCGAGGGGCCTCGCGACGTGCACGTGCGGCGCGACACGCGGTCCTTCCACGCGGTGCGCGACTTCGTGCGCGAGCTGACCGCGGCCACGGCGCTCCAGGCCCGGCTGCCCTTGCAGACAGCGGAGCCGCAGGAGCTGCCGTTCTGCTTCCTCTTCCACAGCGCGCAGGGAGGGCTGGCGGTGCTGGCCGCGTGCGCGGAGATGGAGCCCCGGCCGGAGCTGGAGTGGGTGGGCGCGTCCATGCGGCTCGTGCCGAAGCGGGGCGCGGGCGACCTGAAGGTCGTCCTGGAGCGCAAGCGCGAGTGGTTCGGCGTGCTGGGCGGTCTGGCCGTGGAGGGCGAGCGGGTGGAGCTGGCGCGGCTGTTGGACGCGGCCCGGCGAAAAGAGCGCTTCATCCAGGTGGACGCGCGCACCTGGGTGGAGATCGAAGCGGCGCTGCGCGAGCAGCTGGAGAAGCTGGCGGACCACGCGTACCTGTCGCGCCACGGGCTGGAGGTGGGCCCGTCCGCGGCGGAGGCGCTGGCGGGGCTGGGCACCGCGGGCGCGCTCATCGACGCGGATGCGTCCTGGAAGACGCTGGTCGAGCGCATCTTCGCGGCGAAGGAGCTGAAGCCCAAGGTGCCCGCGTCGCTCAAGACGGAGCTGCGCGACTACCAGCTGGAGGGCTTCCGCTGGCTCACGCGGCTGGCGTCGTGGAACGCGGGTGGGGTGCTCGCGGACGACATGGGCCTGGGCAAGACGGTGCAGGCCCTGGCCGTGCTGCTGGAGCGCGCGAAGCACGGGCCCGCGCTGGTGCTGGCGCCCACGTCGGTGGCCTTCAACTGGCGCGACGAGGCGAAGCGCTTCGCACCGTCGCTCAAGGTGACGATCTTCTCGGACGCGGAGGACCGGGGCGGCACGCTGGAGCGGCTGGGGCCTCGGGACGTGCTGGTGCTCAGCTACGGCCTGCTCGTGCGCGACATCGAGCGGCTGGCCGCGCTGCGCTTCGCCACCATCGTCTTCGACGAGGCCCAGCAGCTGAAGAACGCGGCCACGCAGCGCTTCCGCGCGGCCCGGGCGCTCCAGGGGGACTTCAAGTTCGCGCTGTCCGGCACGCCGCTGGAGAACCACCTGGGCGAGCTGTGGTCGCTGTTCGCCGTCGTCTTCCCGGGGCTCCTGGGCAGCCTGGAGGCGTTCCGCAACCGCTTCGCCGCGCCCATCGAAAAGCAGGTGGACCCCACGGCCGCGCCCGCGCTGGCCCGGGTGCTCCAGCCCTTCCTCCTGCGCCGCACCAAGGCCCAGGTGGAGGCGCAGCTGCCGCCGCGCACGGACGTGCACGTGCCCGTCGTGCTGTCCCCGCCGGAGTGGACGCTCTACGAGGACGCGCGCCTGGCGGCCCTGTCCGACCTGGAGACGCGCAAGTCGAAGATGAGGGACCAGGAGCGCCGCATCGAGGTGCTGGCGGCGCTGACGCGGCTGCGGCTGCTCGCGTCGCACCCCCGGCTGTACGACGACGCTTCCAAGCTGGAGTCCTCCAAGCTGGAGCGCTTCCTGGAGCTCATCCAGGAGCTGCGCGAGGAGGGCCACCGGGCACTGGTGTTCAGCCAGTTCACGTCCCACCTGGCGCTGGTGCGCGAGGTGCTGGACGCGCAGGGCATCGCCTACGAGTACCTGGATGGGCAGACGCCCGCCGCTGCCCGGGCCGACCGCGTGCGCGCCTTCCAGGAGGGCGACGCACCCCTGTTCCTGATTTCACTCAAGGCGGGCGGCTTCGGTCTCAACCTGACGGCCGCCACCAGCGTCATCCACCTGGACCCGTGGTGGAACCCGGCCGTGGAGGATCAGGCGTCCGATCGCGCCCACCGCATCGGTCAGCAGCGCCCCGTCACGGTGTACCGGCTGGTGGCGCGCGGGACGATCGAGGAGCAGATGCTGTCGCTCCATGAGCAGAAGCGGGCCCTGGTGGCCGGCGTCCTGGAGGGCAAGGACGCCGCCGCGCGCCTGTCCACCCAGGAGCTGCTGGGGCTGCTCTCACAGCGGCTGCCGGGCATTGAAGGCCTGGACTCCGACGCTCCGAAGCACTGAACGCTCTTTCCGTGGTTTTCGGGCAGGCCTTCCGTGCGCCTGAACAGACACTGAACAGACTTTCAGATAGTTCCGTCAGGACCCAGGCTGAACAGCCGAGCAGTCCTGGGCTCCTGATCGGCCATGCCTACATGAAATCCTGATCAGGTGGGGGGAGCGCGCCGTTTGTCTGCGGACATTCGACGCGATCACCTACGTCCGCCCACCGATCAGAACAACCATGCCTACATGTTCTTGCTTTCAGTGGGTCGCAGTCCACCCAAATGAAACATGTATCAAATAAATACATGTTTCATTGATGTGACATGCTGCAATTCAATGCAATCAATTGCATTTAATTCACATGTATCAATCATGAATCAGCGGGAAGAAGTGCCCGATGGGGCCGTTCCCGTGGCCCACCGCGAGCGGGTAGCGCAGGGCGGAGGTGACGTACTCCTTCGCCAGCCGCACGGCCTCCAGAGGCGGGGTGCCCAGCGCGAGCCTCGCGGCGATCGCGGCGGACAGCGTGCAACCGGTGCCGTGCGTGTTGGGGGTGTCCACGGGCGCGACGGACAGCGTCTCCATCCGCGTGCCGTCGAACCACACGTCCGTGCCGCGCAGCGCGCCCGGCATGCCGCCGCCCTTCACGAGCACCACGCGGGACCCCAGCGCGTGGATGCGCCGGGCCGCCTCGCGCATGTCCTCCAGCGTCTGGATGTCCATGCCCGCGAGCAGCTTCGCCTCGTGGCGGTTGGGCGTGAGGATGGCGGCAAGGGGCAGCATGCGCGCGCGCAGCGCCTCCACCGCCGCGTCGTCAATGAGCTGCGAGCCCGCGCGGGACACCATGACGGGATCCACCACGATGGGGCCCAGCGACACGCGGGCCAGCTGATCCGCCACGGCCTCGATGAGCGGGCGTTGGGCGAGCATGCCCACCTTGACCGCGTCCACGCGCATGTCCGACACGACAGCGTCCACCTGCGCGGTGACGGACTCAGGAGGGAGCAGGTCCACCCGCGTCACGCCGCGCGTGTTCTGCGCGGTGATGGCCGTCACGGCGCTGGTGCCGTGGACGCGGTGGAAGGAGAAGGTGCGGAGGTCGGCCTGGATGCCCGCGCCACCGCCGCTGTCCGAGCCGGCGATGGTGAGGGCGGTTGCGACAGGGAAGGGCTTCATGGGCGCGGCATCCTAGCCGCGCTCCGGTGCCTCATGGCCCTGGAACTAGAACTGGTTCTGCCGGGCCTGGTCGAAGTCCACGCGGTGCTTCAGGTACAGCGTGTCCAGCATGTGGTTGCTGAGGGGGTTCAGGTTGCCGTCGGTGAAGCGGTGCACCACCGCGCCCTTGCCCGCGTCCTTGAGGAAGGCCAGCGGATCCACGTCGCCGCCCAGGCCCGTGAGCGTGGGCACCGGGTCCGCGTTGTTGACGTAGTGCACGTACTTCGGACCGTCCGGGTACTTCGTGGACGCGGCGCCGAAGGTCTCCACCTGCAGGTGGCTCAGCTTCGCCTCCACCTGCGCGGGGGACAGCCCGTCCTCCACGCGCAGCCGCTTCGCCACGTCGTTCAGCGCGCGCGCGGTGACGAGCCCGCCCTGGCTGTAGCCCACGAGGTGCACGTCGCGTCCGGCCTTCAGCTCCGAGTAGAGCGTGTCCGCCAGCGTGTCCACCGCGGGGTTCTTGCCCTTGTCCAGCTTGTCCGTCACGCACTGGGCCAGGTCCTTCACCAGGCCTTCGGTGGCGTTGTGGATGCCCACCACCTTCGCGCCGGAGCTGTCCGCCAGCGCCTGCATCTCCCCCAGCTGGCCCGCCGTCGGCGTCATGATGCCGTTGACGTAGAGGAGGGTCTTGTCCGGGTTCGGGTTGTTCTTCGGCGTGACGCCCGGCACGTCGCCTGGCTTCGTCGTCGCCGGCAGCGTCTTGCCGCCCGCGCCCACGAACATGCCGTCCTGCGCGCGGTCCGGCTTCGCGCCGCCGAAGAGGCTGGTGATCTCCTTCACCGTGGTCGCGTTGAAGACGTTCGCGCCCATCTCCACGAAGCGGGGGATGTCCTTGATGCCGCCCACCGCCGCGTCGATGAGGCCCCCCAGCAGGCCGTTCTTCCGCGCGGGCGCGGCCTGCTCGAAGGAGGACTTCTGGAACGCGGGCTGGTGCGGCGCCGGCTTCTTCGCGAGCGGCTCCGCGGCGGTCTTCGCGGTGGAAGCGGGCACGGCGAGGGAACGGGTGCGGTCGATCGTGCTCATGAAGACCTCCAACCACCGGGGGAAGTGGGTTTGGGTAGGTTATCCGCATCCGGCCGCGGAAGTTGCGTCCCCCTGCGTCATGGATGTCAGCGCTTCACGACGTGGATGTTGAAGTCGCCGGTGCGAAGGGTGCCCCACAGGCGCAGCCACAGCGGGAGGAAGGCCTCGGTGCCGCGCGCGGTGGTGATGTCGCCCAGGTCGATGACGTGCTTCCAGCCGAAGCCCTCCGTGAGCAGCTGCTTCACGCGGGCCTTGGCGTCCACGTCGTTGCCGGACACGAAGACGTCGTGGTCGCCGGGCACGCGCGAGGGCTCCACCATCACCTCGCAGTTCATCGTGTTGAGCGTCTTCACCACCTTCAGCGACGGGAAGGCGCGCTGGAGCTGTTCGCCCAGCGAGTCGTCCGGAGGCGTGGAGAGCACCGGCGGCATGCCCTTCGTGAAGTCGAGCGGGTTGGACACGTCCACCAGCACCTTGCCGCGCAGCGCGTCCTCGCCCGCGGACTTCAGGACGTCCAGCGACGCATTGCCCAGCGTGCAGTTGAAGAGCAGCTCCGCGAACGCGGCGGCGTCACGGAACGTGCCCTGCGACGCCTTGCCTCCGGCCTTCTTCACCCAGGCGGCGGCCTTCGCGTTGTCCGGCGTGCGCGAACCCATGCGCACCTCGTGGCCCAGCGCCACCAGCTTGCTGCCCAGCGTCTCACCCACCATGCCCGTGCCCAGGATCGCGATCTTCATGAGGACTCCCTTTCGTGTGGGGTGAACCCTAATCGTCAACCGGAGTGACCGTGAGCACGTCCGGGTTGAACCATCGTCAACCTTGGGTTGACAATCCCGCCCCATGGACCTGTTCACGGGCGTGTTGCCGTTCCTCCACGTGGCGGAGGAGCGGAGCTTCCGGAAGGCGGCGGAGCGGCTGGGCGTCACCGTGGCGGCGGTGAGCAAGGCGGTGCGCAAGCTGGAGGAGGACCTGGGTGCGCGGCTCCTGGAGCGCACCAGCCGTCAGGTGGCCCTCACGTCCGAGGGCGCCGCCTTCCTGGAGCGGGCGCGCGAGGCCGTGGCGCAGATGCGCGCCGCTCGGGAGACGGTGGCCCAGGCGCACCGCGCGCCCAAGGGGCCCGTCACCGTATCGCTGCCGTTCATCCTGGGCCCCGTGCTGCTACCCCGGCTGGCGCGGCTCCAGGCCCGGCACCCCCAGCTCACGCTGCACGTGCGCATGAGCGACCGGCTGAGCAAGCTGGTGGAGGAGCAGGTCGACGTGGCCATCCGCCTGGGCGGGCTGGAGGACTCCAGCCTCGTGGCGCGGCGGCTGTTCTCCACGCGCTGGATGACGCTCGCGTCGCCGGCCTACGTGGCCCGGCATGGGACGCCGGAGCATCCGTCCCAGCTGGAGCGCCACGCGTGCCTGAAGTTCGTGGATCCGCGCGGCCTCACCCGGGAATGGCACTTCCGCGAATCCCCCGGCGGCAGGCCCGCGGTGGTGCGCACGCGGGCAGCCATCGACGTGGATCACGGCCCGGCGCTGCTGGACCTGGCCGCCGCCGGGGCCGGGCTCTGCCAGGTGCTGGACTTCATGAGCGACGCGCGCCTGCGCGAGGGCGCGCTGGTGGAGGTGCTGACGGAGTACGCGGCGGAAGGGCCGCCGGTCCATGCCCTCTGCCTTCCGGGGCGCCAGTCCGTGCCCCGCGTCCGCGCGCTCCTCCAGCACCTGGTGGAGGAGCTGCGCGCCGTCACGGCGTGGTGAGCGCCTGCTTCGCGCCGGGCAGCTCGCTCGCGGCCTCCGGTTCGGGCACGGGGGCCTCCGCCTGTGCCTCGTTGACCTCCTTGTAGAACCGGCGGCCGAAGATGACGCCCAGCACCAGCGACACCACCATGCCCACCGCGGACACGGCGGTCATCACCGTGCGCCCCTGCGCCAGGCCACTGCCGAACTGCGCGGTGAGGAACGTGCCCGGGATGGTGCCCAGCACCACGCCCAGCACGGACGGCCAGAAGCGCGCGCCACTGGCCGCGCCGGCGATCAGCATGATGTCCGTGGGGCACAGCGGGTTGAGGCACGCCAGGAACGTGAACTGGAAGTCGTGCCGCCGCGCCGCCTTGGCGATGGCCGGGTACTTGCTGCCGCACAGCCGCTGCATGGGCCGAGTGCCCAGCTTGCGAGCGACGAAGTAGAGCAGGGTGGCGGACAGGAAGCTGCCCGTTAGTGAATAGAGGGTCGCGGCGAGGGTCCCGAACATCATCCCGCCCACCGCGGTGAGGACCTGACCGGGCAACAGCGTCAGGGGGCGGACGGCCAGGAAGGCCACGTAGGCCAGGGGCGCGTAGTCGCCCAGGGGAAGCAGGAGCTCCCGGATGGTGCGCTGATCGATGAAGTCCGGCCCCAACAGCCGGAGCATCACCAGACCGCCAATGGAGACGACCATGGGCGCGAGGATCCGCAACCAGGTCTTCAGTCCGTTCCTGACGCTCGACAAAAGAAACCTCCCCCATCTCCCGCCAAACCCATGTGTCAGGCGTTGCGCACAAGGTGGGAACCGAGCAGGGAATCGGCAACGTGACCTGAATTGTTGTGAACAACGAGAGCGTCCTGCCGGGCAATCACCCGTCCCGTCCGGATGCCCAGCAGGCCTGACAAGCGCGCGAAATCCTTGGGGATTATGCATGCAATGTCAGGAGAGAACGGCTGGCGGTGTACGGAGCTTGCTTGCATCGGGGCGCTTCCGTCCCAAGGTTTCAGGCAAGGGACATCAGGCGCGGACGGGGTTGGGCAGTCACGAGAGGAGACACGGACATGTCGGACAAGGACAACAAGGGCAGCATGACGGTGGCTGAGGCGGGGCGTAAGGGCGGCGAGACGGTCCGCAACGAGCGCGGTCGCGAGTTCTACGAGACCATCGGCCGCAAGGGCGGCGCGACGGTGAAGGCCGAGCGCGGCCGCTCCTTCTACGAGGAGATCGGCCGCAAGGGCGGCGAGACCGTGAAGGCCGAGCGCGGCGCGAAGTTCTACGAGGAGATCGGCAAGAAGGGTGGCGACCGCGTCAAGGCCACCCGCGGCCCGAACTTCTATGAGGAGATCGGCCGCAAGGGCGGGCAGAAGGTCAAGAAGCTGATTGAAGAGGGCAAGCGCGCCGCCCGCGCCGCCATGGATGCCCAGGCCGCGGCGGGGACTGCTCCCGCGACCGAGGCCGCTCCGGCCGCACCGGCGGCCCCTGCCGCCACTCCGGAAGAGCCCTCGCAGCCGGGTGGCAACGAGTAACGGGGGACAGGATGCGCGGTCTTCCGGTATGACGGCCGCGTGTACCTGGTCATCACGTTCCTCGAACAGGTGGAGACGACCGAGCGGGCGATCCGCCGGCTCCGGGATTTCGGCATCCCGGAACCGCTGGTCATCCGGGCGCGCAGCGCCGCCGCGGCCCTGTCCGCGGAGGTGCCGGTGTTCGCCGGGCTGCGCAGCCTCGCGCTGGGCGCGGATGAAGACCGCGTCGTGCTCGTGAGCGTGCTGCCCGCCCTCCCACAGGAGGAGCTGGATCGCATGCTCCAGCGCGTGCAGCTGGAGATGGACGCGGACGACCCGCCCATGGGCCGCCTGGTGGCCCTGCCTGTCATGGCGGCGCCCACGCACCGGCGTTGATGACGGGCGGGGGCGCACGGGTGTAAGCACGTTCCGTGCAAGCGCTGCTCGTCTTCCTCATCGTCGCGGCCTTGTCGCTGCTCGCGTCCAGCCGGTCGCTGCTGGCCCCGGGCCGCTTCCCGGCGCTGGCGCAGCTGGCGGCCAGTGGCCTGCTGTTCCTCATCTTCGGGGCCCTGCTGGGCCCGTCCGTCCTGGGCGTGCTCACCGCGCGCAACCTGGACTCGCTGCGCCCGCTGGTGGCGCTGGGGCTGGGGACGGGCGGCGTCCTGCTGGGCCTCAACCTGGAGCCGCGCCTGCTGCGGCTGTTGCCCCGGCCCGTCTACGCGGCGGCGCTGGCGCACGCGGGCACGGCGTTCCTCTTCGTCGCGCTGCCCCTGTCCGTCCCGCTGCTCTTGTCCATGGGCCTGAGGCCCCTGGTGGCGGTGGGCGCGGCGGCGCTGCTGGGCGCGGCGGCGAGCCTGTCCTCCGGCCACTTCGCGGTGCTGGGCTACCGCAACGGGCGGCTGGAGCGCGCGCGGGGCCTGGGCGTGGCGCTGCTCACGATGATGGACGACGCGGTGGGCCTGGGCGTGCTCGCGCTGGGGCTGGTGCTGGGCGCCACCGGCAACGCGGCGGAAGGGCTGGGCCTGCTGGGGCTGACGCTGCTCTTGGGCGTGGCGTGCGGCGCGCTGCTGGCGTTCCTCACGTATTCGCTCAAGGACCTGGCGGAGCAGACCACGGTGACGCTGGGCATGGTGGCGCTGGTGGGCGGCGCGGCGGCGTACCTGCGGCTGTCGTCGCTGCTGGCGGGCGTGGCCTGCGGCGCGACGCTGGCGCTCATGGGCGGGCGCACGGCGGAGCGCGTGTCGCGGGCGCTGTCCCGCGTGGAGCGGCCCACGTACCTGGTGCTGGTGTTCCTGGTGGGCAGCCACATCCACGCGCGCGACCTCTCCGCATGGGCGCTGCTGCCCGCGTTCGTGGGCCTGCGCTTCCTGGGCAAGGTGCTGGGGGGACGCTTCGCGCAGCGGCTCACTGCGGGCGTGTTGGACCTGCCGCCGCGCTTTGGCTACGCGCTCATCTCCCAGGGCGGCCTGGCGCTGTGCCTGGTGGCGGAGTACGTGCTGCTGGTGCCGGGCTCGCTGTCGCAGCGGGTGCTGGACGTGGTGGCGGTGGGCGCGGTCGTCAACGAGATGCTCGCGCACGGGGCCTTCCGGCACGTGCTGGCCGCGGAGGCCCGGCCCACGCCCACGCAGGCCCCGCCTTCCGCCGGTGACGCGGGGGTGGCGGCATGAAGGGGTCCATCTTCCGCCTGCTGCTGCTCATGGCGCTGCTGGCGGCCATCACCCAGGCCCAGGCGGTGCGCGTGGACGCGGGCACGCCGGTGCTGCTGGCGGCGGGCGCGCTGCTCTTGTGCGGCCTGTTCGCGGGCAAGGTGGCCAAGGGCCTGGGCCTGCCGCGCCTCACCGGCTACCTGCTGGTGGGCGTGGCGGTGGGGCCGTACGCGCTGGGCTTCATCCCCAACGCGGGCGTGAAGGGGCTGGAGCTGGTGAAGGGGCTGGCGGTGAGCCTCATCGCGCTGGTCGCGGGCACGGAGCTGCACCTGGGGCTCATCCGCCGGGTGGGCGCGCGCGTGGCGCTGCTCTGCGCGGCGGTGTGCGGGGTGACGTTCGCGGTGTGCTTCGCGGCCACGTTCGCGCTCAAGCCCGTGCTGCCGTTCCTGACGCCCATGACGGTGCCGCAGGCGCTGGCGGTGAGCGCGCTCTTGTCCACGGTGGTGGTGTCGTTCTCCCCCACGGTGACCATCGCCATCGTGCAGGAGACGTCCGCGCGCGGCCCCTTCACGGAGTTCCTGATGGCGCTGGTCATCATCGGGGACCTGTTCGTGATGGTGGCCTTCGGCCTGGCGGCGGGCGTCACCCGCGCGACGTTCGGCGACGGCCTGGACGTGCCCGCGCTGGTGGGCGGGGT
>NZ_RAWK01000304.1 GCF_003612165.1 Corallococcus aberystwythensis
GGGCGGGGGCGTGCAAACCGTTGGACTTCTTCACGTTTCTTCAACCCCTGCGCCTTGCACGGCCGGCCGGGGGGCGGACAGACTGAAAGTGCAGACCCAATCGTCCCGCCATGCGTTCGTAGTGGGTCTTCGAGGCGTCTTCGTTCAAGGAGTGTCCCGATGCGGATGAGGCGATGGAACGTGGTTCTCGCGGCGCTGGCCTTGTCGGCCTCGGCGTGCGCTTCCGCATCGCGGGAGCCGGAAGCCCCCGCCGGGCAGGACCTGGCGGCCGCGGAGGCGGAGGTGTCCCGGGCGGTGGCGGAGGGCTCGGATGACGTGGTGTCCCGCGCCATCGTGGTGGACTTCAAGGACGGCACCACCAAGGAGCAGTTCGACGCCTGGGAGCAGGAGTGGGGCGTGGACCTGGAGTTCAACTCCCTGGAGGGTCCCCGGACGGGCGTCACGCTGGCGGTGGGCGTGGACGGCGTGGAGGACGTGCTCCAGCGCATCCGCCAGAACCCGGCGGTGGAGTCCGCCGAGCCGCTCATGCAGGTGCGCACCAGCTACACGCCGAACGACCCCCAGTACGCGTCCCAGTGGAACCTCCGGATGATCGACATGCCGAAGGCCTGGGACGGCAACCGGGGCAAGGGCGTGGTGGTGGCGGTCATCGACACGGGCATCGCGTACGAGGACCACGACGACTTCAAGCAGGTGCCGGACCTGAAGGGCGTGTCGTTCGTGAAGGGCTATGACTTCGTCAACGACGACGAGCACGCCAACGACGACCACGGCCACGGCACGCACGTGGCGGGCACCATCGCGCAGGCCACCAACAACGGCGAGGGCGTGGCGGGCGTGGCGTTCGACGCGACGCTGATGCCCCTCAAGGTCCTGAACCACTTTGGCAGCGGCACCTCCGCGGACATCGCGGACGCCATCCGGTTCGCGGCGGACCACGACGCGAAGGTCATCAACATGTCGCTGGGCGGTGGCCTGTACTCGCAGGTCATGGCCAGCGCGGTGGAGTACGCGCGCAAGAAGGGCGTCACCGTGGTGGCCGCGGCGGGCAACACCGGGCGCGGCCGGGTGGAGTTCCCCGCGGCGTACCCGGGCGCGGTGGCGGTGAGCGCGGTGGGCCCGTCCGGCACGCGCGCGCCGTACTCGTCCTATGGCAAGGAGCTGGACATCGCGGCGCCCGGTGGCGACAAGCGCCAGGGCGACTCGGGCGGCATCCTGCAGAACACCATCGACCCGCGTGACCCGTCGCGCTCCATCTACGCCTGGTACCAGGGCACCAGCATGGCCGCGCCGCACGTGGCCGCCGTCGCCGCCATGCTCTACGGCGCGGGTGCCAGCTCGCCGGAAGAGGTGGAGCAGGCGCTCTACGCCGGCGCGAAGGCGTCAGAGAACCAGGCCTGGTCGGAGGAGTACGGCCATGGCGTCCTCAACGCCAGCGCGTCGCTGCAGACCATCAAGGGCGCGGGGCCCCGGTGGCCGTCGTTGGCCTGGGCCGCGGCGCTGCTCGCGCTGGTGCTGCTGACGCTGCGGGGCCGCGAGCGTCCGGGCTACCTCAACGTGCTCTTCCGCCCGGCGTTCCTCGTGCCGCTGGTCCTCTCCACGGTGGGCTTCTTCTTCCTGCGCACCTGGTTCGCGGGCGCGGCGGGCACGGCCCAGGACGTGGTGAGCGTGGCGTCGCTGCCCATCCCGGACTGGCAGCGCATCATCTTCGGACGGGGCACGGTGAACCCGCTGTTCTACAGCGCGCTCATCCCCCTGGGGCTGTCGCTGCTGGCCATCCCGTGGCGGGGCTTCCGTCCGGCGGTGGGCGGCCTGGCGCTGGGGTTCGCGGGCTTCCTGGCCTACGCGGCGTGGGCGGGCGCTCCGGCGCTGGCGTGGATGCCCTTCACCTTCCTGGCGAAGCCGTGGCTGGGCTTCAACACGGTGGTGTGCCTCGTCATCGCTCGCGCGATGCTCAAGCGGGAGGACGCATGAAGCTCTCCGGCACCGTGCAGTACCAGGACCTGGAGGGCGGCGTGTGGGTCCTGAAGGCCGACGACGGCCGGACGTACCAACTGGCGGGCGGTGACCGGAAGATCAAGAAGGACGGTCAGCGCATCTCCGCCGAGGGCAGCGTCCAGCGCGACGCCGTCACCGCCGCCATGGTGGGGCCGGTGTTCCACGTCACCTCGTACACCGCGGACTGAGCGACCCCGGAGTGAAGTGGCGGCCCGGCCCTCAACGGCCGGGCTTGCCCTTGCCCTTGCCGGGGCCATGCGCCTCCGACTGCCGGAGCCGCTCTTCTTCGTAGGCCTCCATGGGCACCTCACCCTTGCGCACGGCATCGCGAAGCTGCCGCAGGGCCTTGCGCTCGGCCTGGAGCGCCGGGTCCGCGTTCTTCCCCAGCGGCTCCACCGGGTGCTGGACGTCGTAGACGCTCAGCGACACGCCGCGCCCGTCCACCAGTCCCAGCGCCACCAGGGACAGCGTGGCCACCGTCACCCAGGGCAGCAGCTGCAAGGCGAAGAGGGGCACGGGCTTCGTGGCGCGCACCTCCTCGTCCCCGGGCGGCGTGCCGCGCCCCCAGACGGAAGGGAAGTGCCGGGACGCGGCGCGCAGGCCCAGCAGCGCCGTCCATCCCACCAGCGCCAGGCCCAGCACCGCGCGCCAGTCCGTCACGTCGTCCGTCGCCGACTCCTTCGCGAGCCCCGAGTGCGTGGCGATGAGGAACAGCGCCGACGACACGATGTTGTTGGCCGCGTGCGCCGCGATGCCAGGCCACAGCGAGCCGGTGCGCAGGAAGAGCCAGCCGAACAGGAGTCCCAGCTCCGCCCGCGCGAGGAAGCCCACCGGATCCAGGTGGAACGCGCTGAACACCACGGACGTGATGATCAGCGCCCGCCATGGTGAAGCCGGAGCGGGCGGCGTCAGGGATCGCTGGAAGAGGCCGCGGAAGAAGACCTCCTCGCACAGCGGCGCGGCCACGGACACACCGCCCAGGAGCAGCGCCAGCTCCACCGGCGTCTGCCCCTCGAAGAGGCGCGAGGCGTCGAACAGCTCGCGCAGCCACGCGGGGGCCACCCGCTGCGCGAGGAACTGCACGGGCACCACCACGGCGAAGAAGTTGGCCACGCCCAGCAGGAAGCCGAACAGGGCGGCAGGGCCCATGAAGGGCGTGAGGCCCACGTACGCCGCGGGCCGGTACCCCGAACGGCGCAGCATGATCCACGCGAGGCCCAGGAAGAGGAACACCTCCGTGAACCACACCCCGAAGGACGGGTTGAGCAGCTGGGTGAGGGCCCCCACCGTCACGAAGAGCCCGAAGGCCAGGGCCGCGGCGAGCACGGGGTGGGGCGGCGACAGCGGCGCGGGGGCCTCCGCCGGCCGCGGGTCGCTGGAAGGGGATGCTTCGTCCACCGTGTCGTCTCCTGCCCCCTCCCGCCAGGCGGGAAGGGTGGGGTGCCGCGTTCGCTTCGAGGCGCTGGGGGGAGCTTCTCAGGCCCGGTGGAGGTAGCCGCGGATCTGCTCCGCGAGCGGATTCTTCCGGGGCAGCTCCGCCGCCATGGCCGGGTCACCCAGCCGCAGCTTCTTGTCCTCTTCCACGAGGATGCGCTGATCCAACAGGTACTCCACCGCGTTCTCCAGCGTCGTCTTCGCCAGCGACTCGGCGGCGGTGATGCGGCCGGCGTTGTACTCGAGGCGCCCGGTCTCCAGCGCCAGCTTGACGAACGTCTTGCGGTCGGTGGCCACGCCCGCGGCTACGTCCGGCAACGTCATGGCGGCCAGCAGGTAGGCCTCCAGGAAGTCGCGCAGCAGGTCCGCGAGGAACTCCAGCTCCGGCTGTGCGTGGGCCTCCGGCGCGCGCGTGAGCGTGTCGCCCTCGTGGATGACGAGGCCCATGCGCACGAGCCGCTCCACGCACTCGGCGAAGATGGTGTCGAACGACGCGCCCACCCGGTAGATGAACTCCACCTTGAAGAGGCGCGACAGGAACAGCGCGCGGACCTTCACGGTGTCGTACGGCGCGGGCGTGCCCGCGAGCAGCGCGTTGGCCACCAGGCTGCGCGCGGCCATCAGGTTCATCAGGGTGTTCTTGTAGAAGGACATCTCCGGGCGGCGCGAGTCCTCCACCTGGTAGCTGACCTCGCCACGCGCCTCCTTGGTGCGCACCATCTCGTCGGAGATGAACTCGCGCATCGCGTCCTGGACGGGGCCCAGCGTTTCCGGGTTGCTGGGCGCGTTGGCCAGCTCCTTGGACAGCCGCGCGCCGTCCTCGGAGGCGATTCGGCGCAGCAGGCTGATCCGGTCCGTGAGCTCGCGCTGGGTGAGGCCGCGCCGGCGGTGGGCCAGGAGCGACGCGCTCACCAGCGCATGCGGCGTGACGGTGGACACCTTGCTGATGCCATACATCACGCGGTTACCCAGCGCGCGCACCAAGCCCTTCTTCTGCTCGTCCGACACGGGCTCCTGCGGCGACAGGCCACGCGCCTTCATGAACTCCACCAGCGACAGCGGCTCGTCGAAGGTGAGGTGGATGCGGCCGTAGCGCGCCGCCAGTACCTTGGGCGCGCTCAAGAGGGCCTTGAGGTCCTCCGGCTTCTTCTCCCCGCCAGCCAGCTCCTTGGAGTAGCTGCCGGACTCCACCACCTTCTCGTAGTCGATGGAGACGGGCACGAAGTAGAGGTCGTTGCGCGCACCATCCAGCACCGCCTCCACCTGCCACGTGAGCATGCCCAGCTTGGGCGTGAGCAGCTTGCCCGTGCGCGAGCGGCCGCCCTCGGGGAAGAACTCCTGGTGGATGCCGTCGTGCACCAGCTTCTTGATGTACGCCTTGAAGGACGCGGCGTAGACCTTGTCGCCCTTGAACGAGCGGCGCAGGAAGAACGCGCCACAGCGGCGGAACAGCGGCCCCAGGGGCCAGAAGGACAGGTTCGCGCCCGCGGCGACCAGCGGCGCGGTGTAGCCGCGGTTCCAGAGCACCCAGCTCATCACCAGGTAGTCCACGTGGCTCTTGTGGCTGGGGCAGAGCACCACCGGCGCCTTGCCCGCGGCCTTGAGCGCGCGGTGCAGGCCCGCCTCGTCCACGCCGATGCCGTCGTAGATGCGGTTGAACACCCATTCCAGCATCGGCGCGATGAGCGCCAGCACGGACGGGTTGGGCCTGGCCGCGATGGCCTCCAGGTTGCGCTTCGCCTCGCGCTGCACGCTCGCGGGCTTGCGGCCGGTGGCGGCGGCGTGCTCGTCCAGCACCTTGCGCAGCTGCCGGTCGCGCAGCGTCTCCTCGATGAGCCGGTCCGTGGGCTTCTGCGGCGGGCCGAACACCGCGCGCGTCTCACGCGCCAGGAACACGTGCAGCGTGCTGCGCACCTTGCGCGCCAGCACCTCGTCGCTGACGCCCGGGTTCTCCTCGATGAAGCGGCGCAGGTCGATGGGCTCTCCCACGCGGAACTGCGCGCGCTTGTAGTTGCGGAAGAAGGCCACCATGGAGTGCACGAAGCCCGGCGCCTCCGGGCTCCCGAACACCACGTCGCGCCAACCCGGCTTGAGCTTCGCGGCGCGCTTCTCCCAGACGAACAGCTCCGGCACCAGGAACACCGGCCGCTCGGAGCCGCGCGCCAGCCGGACCAGCTCCGGGAAGGGGTCCTGGCGCGTCTCCTTGCCGGAGGCGTGCAGGAGCGCCGTGCGGCGCAGGAAGACGAGGCCGCTGCCGCCCTGCTCGCGGGCATAGCGGAAGCGCTCCTCCACCGCGCCGCCCTGCGCCGTCTGGCGCCAGGGCTTGGTGAACCAGGGCCGCAGGTTCACCACCGCGCGGATGGGCGGCATGGCCCGGCGGACCATGGCCCACGCGAGGTAGAGGAAGTTGATCCACGCCGTGGTGCGCATGACGTGCACCACGAAGCCCCGGGCGCTGAGCGCGCGCAGCTCGTTCTCGGCCTCGGGGGGGAAGTGCACCCCGTCGAAGTACCGTGCCCCGAGCACCCGGGACATGGGACCGAATTCCTCCTTCAAGGCCTCTCCTTGCGTCTCGGTCTGCGCCAGCGCGGTGTCCATCGCAGCCCCCCAGGCTACATGTTCTCCGGCGTCGGAATGCCCAGCAAGGTGAGCCCCGCCGCCAGCGTGATACGCGTTGCATCCGTGAGCGCCAGCCGGGCCGCCCGCACCGCGTCATTCCCCTCAACGAGGATGCGCTTGTCGCGGTCCTTGTTACCCGCCGTGTAGTAGCGGCTGTACGCCGCCGCCACGTCCAGGAGCAGCCGCGCCACCAGGCTGGGCTCGTACTGCTCCGCCGCCGCCTTCACCGTGTCTGGCAGCCGCATCAGCTCACGCACCAGGGACTGCTCCTCCGGGAGCGTGAGCAGCGCCGGATCATAGCTCGTGGGCACGCCGCCGCCCTTGCGCAGCACGTTCGCGCTCCGGGCGTGCGCGTACTGGAGATAGGGCCCCGTGTGCCCCTCCAGGCTCGTGACCTCGTCCCAGTCGAACGTGTAGTCGCTGGCGCGGTTGTGCTTCAGGTCGCCGAAGACGATGGCGCCCAGGCCGATCTGCTCCGACAGCGCGTCCGCGTCCGCCGTCTCCAGGTTGCCCTGCGCGACGTTCTCCTTCACGCGCTGGAGCACGCGCTCCTTCGCCTCGTCGAGGACCTGATCCAGCTCCACCACCTGGCCCTTGCGCGTGCTCATGCCGTGGATGCGGCCGAACGGCACGTGCACGCACCGGTCCGCCCACGGCTGCCCCATCTCCTTCAGGGTGCGGAACACCTGGCGGAAGTGCAGCGCCTGGTCCTGCGCGACGACGTAGAGCGACTTGTCGAAGTTGAAGCGCGCGTGGCGGTCCTCGGCGGCGGCCAGGTCGCGCGTGGCGTAGAGCGTGCTGCCGTCGTTCTTCTTGAGGAGCACGGGCGGCTCGCCGTCCGCGTAGGGCATGTCCACGATGATGGCGCCCTGGGACTCCTTCACGCCGGGCTTCTTCGCGATCTGCTCGATGACCGCGTCCATCTTGCCCTGGTAGCGGCTCTCGCCCTCGATGTGCTCGAAGTCGATGCCCATGCGCGCGTAGACGCGCTTGAAGCCCTTGAGGCTCGTCTCCCGGAACTGGTTCCAGAGCTTCATCGCCTCCGGCTCGCCCGCCTCCATGCGGCGGAAGAACTCGCGGGCCTTCTCGTCGAAGGCCGGGTCCTCACCAGCGCGCTTGTTGGCCTGCACGTACACCTGGACCAAGTGCGCCATGTCCTCCCGGAGCTCCTCCTTGCCGAACTCCTGGAAGCCCACGGCCACCAGACCGAACTGCTTGCCCCAGTCCCCCAGGTAGTTGACGCCCTCCACGCGCCAGCCCAGCGCGCGGTACAGGTTCGCGATGCAGTGGCCCAGGAACGTGGTGCGGATGTGGTGGAAGCCAATGGGCTTGGCGATGTTGGGCGACGAGTAGTCGATGACCACCGTCTTGCCCTTGCCGTCCTCCGCGTCGCTGCCGTAGGCCACGCCTGCCAGGCGCACGCCGTCGATGACCTCCTGGGTGAAGGGGAGGGGCAGGAAGCGCGCGTTGACGTACGGGCCCACGGCCTTCACCTCCAGGCCCGGGACCTGGAGCGTCTGCGCCAGTTGCGCGGCGATGGCGGGGGGCGCCTTCTTCTGCGCCTTGGCGAGGGGAAAGGTGGCGAAGCTCAGGTCGCCGTGCGCGGGGTCCGCGGGCTTGACCTGGGGCTCGATGTCAGCGGCGGGGACACCCAGGGCCCCGGCGAGGGCCTGGGCGAACGCGGCGCGGTAGCGGCTATAGACGGAAGTGCTCATGGACCGCGCGGATACTACCCAAGGCGGGGCGCCTTCCATCCACCTCTTCTGTGGGGAAGGCGCCAGAGCGTCGTTCAGGGCACGGCGGGGCCGCGGCTCTTGGGGCGCACCACCGAGGCCACGGTGTCCAGCAGCTTGGGCAGCTTCAGCGGCTTCTCGAAGTACCCGTCGATGCGGTCCGGTCCTTCACCCGAGGTGAGGGACGCGACGTCGCTCGCGCCGGAGATGATGTAGACGACCACGTCCGCCAGCGACTCCGTGGTGCGGATGTAGTGGAGCACGGAGCGTCCGTCCTCCCCGGACAGCCGCAGGTCCAGGAGCACCATGGCCGGCCGGATGTGGGACAGGATGGAGCGAGCCTCGGCGGCGCCGGACGTGGCCATCACCCGGTAGCCCTCCTGCTCCAGCACCTGCTCCAGCACCTCGCGGCAGTCCACGTCGTCCTCCACCAGGAGGATGCCGCCCGCCTTGGGCGCGGCCTGGTTCACGTCCGGGGCGCTCACCGCGCTCGCGAACAGGGGCAGGACCATCTGGAACGTGCTGCCCTCGCCCAGGATGCTGCTGGCGTCCACGCGGCCGCCGTGCAGCGCGACGATCTTCGCGACCAGTGGCAGGCCCAGGCCCGCGCCCGGCGGACGGGGCATGCCCGGCTGCGCGCGGTAGAACGAGTCGAAGACGTGCTCCAGCGCCTCGGCCGTCATGCCCTGGCCGGAGTCCTTCACGGTGAGGATGCCCAGGCCCTCGCTGGACGACACGCTCACCTCGACGACGTCGTCCGTCTCGCTGTGATGGATGCCGTTCTCCACGAGGTTGTGGATGGCCTCGGAGATGCGCTCGCGGTCGCCGCGGACGAACACCTCCGGGCAGGGGGGAATCACTACGCGCACGCGGCTGTGCTCCGCGACGGCGCCCAGCCCCCGCACCACCTCTTCCGCCACGGCCTTGAGGCCGAAGGGGCGCTGGTTGAGCTGCATCTTCCCGGACGACAGCCGGGACATCAGCACCAGGTCGTTCACCTGCTGCAGCAGCCGGTCCGCGTTGCGGTCGCAGATCTGCACCGCGCGGCGCTGGCCGTCCGTCAGCGCGCCCAGCTTCTCCCGGCCCAGCATGGCCAGGTAGGCCTTGATGGTGGTGAGCGGGTTCTTCAAGTCATGGGACACATTGCCGAGCAGCTCCTCGCGGTTCTGCTCCAGGCTCTTCAAGCCCGCGATGGCCGTCTGCAGGTCCTTGTTGCGCCGGGCGCTGTCGTCGCGCAGCCGGGCCACCTCGTAGGCGGCGGTGAGCTGGGACGCCAGCGACTGCATCAGGATGTCGGACGCCTTCCGCCGCGCGCCCAGCACCACGAGCACGCCCGTCACACCCTGCGGCCCTTCCAGGGGCACGGCGACGGTGTCGTCCTCGCGCAGCAGCACCTTGTCGGTGAAGCACCGGCCCACCACGCCCTCGCCCGGGACGGCGGCGGTGACGCGCTCGTCGTAGCGTCCGCGCACGTGCTCCACGTGCAGCTGGTTGCGCGACGGGAAGTGGCGCGCGACGTAGCAGACCTTTGGCCTGAGCAGCGTGTGGAGCGTCTGCAGCTGCGCGCGCAGGGCCTCGGTGGGGCCCGCGTTGTCGGTGAGCTGCCGGCCCATCTCCAGCAACGCCTGGGCGGCGATATCCGTGTCCACCGGAGGCGGCGGTTTCGCCGCCCGCTTCGGTGGGGCCTTCTTCGCTGTGGTGGCGGGGCGCAGCGGGACGACTTCTGCGAGCTGCGGACCCTTCTTCTTCGATGGCACGCGTGAATCCTGCTTCATGTTCCGCGTAGGAGGGAACCGCACTGGGGCCAGGCGCCTTCCACCAACGCCAAGCGTGTCAGGTGCCCGACAGCCCCCCAGCCCCGCTGGCCGCTTACATCCCGCCAGGCCGCTCGGTGCGGCTCAGGGCCGGCGCTGGATGCGGCCGTCCTTGTCCAGGCTGTAGGGCTCCACGAGGGCGGCCTGCACCTTCTCCTGGTAGCCCTGCACGCCAAAACCGCTCTCCGCCAGGGCCGCCAGCGCCGCGGTCTGGACGCGGCGGGCGGTGTCCTCGGAGGTGAGCAGCTTGAGCAGGGGCTCACGCGCCGGCTCGTACTTCAGGGGCCCCAGGACGTTGATGGCGGCGATCTTCACGTCGTCGGACATGTCCTCCAGGAAGGGGAGGACGGCCGGGGCCACGCGCGGGTCCTGCTTGCCCAGCACGTGGTGGAGCAGGACGACCTTCTTCTCCGGGTCGCGCGTGTAGCGGGAGGACAGGTGCTGGAGCGTATCGGCGATGACGCCCATGAGCGCGTCCTCGGGCAGCAGCTCCTGGAGGATGCGCAGCGACCAGGACGTGGCCTGGTCGCTCGTCTTGAGGAAGGCGCTCACCGGCGCGACGGCGTCCTGGCCGAAGTGCTTGACGAGCTCGAAGGTGTGCTCCTTCTCGTCCGCGTCGGTGGTGAGCGGGTCCACGGTGATGGTGAACCGGCTGAGCAGCACCGTGACGGCCTCGGGGTACTTCATCTCCCCCAGCTGCTGCAGGGCCTTCTGCCGCGTGGACGGCTCCCCGTACTTCTGGGTCACCTTGGACTTGAGCTTGAGGGCTTTTTCGGGGCCCGAGCCGCCCGTGAGGAAATCGAAGAGACCCATAGGTACGTACCCGCTCCGGATTCGGAAGGTGGAGGCGCCATGTAGGACGGTGCGCCTTCCAGGACAAGAGGCAACGACAACTACAACGTCAGCTCCCGGCGCACGTCGCCCCGGTAGGCCCGCGCCAGCGTCTCCGCGGCGGCCCGGACCTCGTCCGTGGCCTCCTCGGGGACCTTCACCTGGAGCAGCAGATACATGTCGCCCGGCGTGCCGCCCCGGAGCGACGGCACGCCGCGCCCCTTGAGCCGCATCTTCCGGCCGGACTGCGAACCCGGCGGCACCTTCAGCGTCACCTCCCCCTGGAAGGTGGGCACGCGCACCTCGCCGCCCATGAGCGCCTCGGACACCGTCACCGGCAGGTCCAGGTAGAGGTCGTCGCCCTCGCGGCGCACCAGCGGGTGCTCGGTGACTTCCGTCTCGATGTAGAGGTCCCCGGGAGGGCCACCCTGGATGCCCGCCGCGCCCTGGCCGGCCAGCCGCACCTTGGAGCCGGTGATGACGCCCGCCGGAATCTTCACCGTCAGCCGGGTCGTCTCCTCCTTGATGCCGCTGCCGCCGCACTGGGAGCAGGGCTCCGGGGCCTTCCCGCTGCCGCGGCAGGTGGGGCACACGCCAGAGCCTCCGAACATGGCGCCGCCCCGTCGTGCCCGGCCCGTGCCGTTGCAGGTGGGGCACGTCACGAGCTTCCCCGTGTTGCCCTCGCCGTGGCACTTGGAGCAGCGGCCCGGACGCTGGAGCGTCAGCGTGCGCTCGGTGCCGGTGACGGCCTCCGCGAGCGAGACCTGCACGCGGGTCGTCAGGTCGTCGCCGCGCTCGGCGGCCGTGGACCGGCTGCCGCCCCGGCCCCGGCCGAAGAGGTCGTTGATGTCGAACCCACCCGCGC
>NZ_RAWK01000305.1 GCF_003612165.1 Corallococcus aberystwythensis
GGACGGGCTGGGGCACGGGCTGCGCCTGCGTGGCGTGCGCCTCCTGCTTGCGGTGCACGTACAGCAGCGCCGCGACCTCGAGCGAGTGGCTCGCGGACACAGGCCCCGAGGCGTTCGCGCCTCCCGTGACGAGCAGCTCGCCCGGGAGCATCACCGCCGCGGCGCCGCGCAGGGGCTCGGGCAGGGGTTCCTGGGGCAGCCACGTATCGCTGGTGAAGCTGTAGCGCTCCACCTCGTCCACCGGCTGGCCGGCGAAGCTGCCTCCCACCACATAGAGCCGGTCATCCACCGCCGCCGCCGCCACCTCCGAGCGCCCCAGCCCCAGGGAGGCCAGGCGCGTCCAGCGCTGGGTGTGGGGGTCGAATTGCGCGTGCCTCTTCTGGGGCCGGGACGGCAGCAGCAGCCGCTGGTGCTCGCCGCCCACCACGTGCAGGCGCCCGCGCAGCGCCGCCACGCCGAAGCGGCTGCTGCGCTGTGGCATCTCCCGCGCCACGCCCCATGTGTCGTTCAGCGGATCGTAGACCTCCACCTGCGCGCTGCTGTGCTTGAGCCAGCTCAGCAGCGAGGGCCGGTGCAGCTGGGACTCCGCGCCCCACCAGGGCAGGGGCCAGCACTCCACGCCGCCCAGGACAAAGAGCAGGCCATGCACCTCCACCGCGCTCGGTTCGTCCCTTGGGGTGACCAGGCGCTCCAGCCGCGTCCAGTGCCCCTTGCCCTCCCCCGTGGCGGGCGGCTCGAAGGCCCAGTGCCGCGCCAGGGGACGGTTGTGCTCGTCATGCCCTCCCAGCACGTGGATGCGGTGTGCCACCGCCACCGCGGTGAAGCCGGGCTGCGGCTCCTGCAGGTGGTCCACCAACTTCCAGCTCTCCGCCTCGCCCTGGCAGCGCCACACCTCGCCGCTGTCCATCAGCGCGTATGCCACCTGCCCCAGCATCACCAGCACCCGCCGCCCCGGCGGCAGCGCGGCGCGCTCCACCCACTGGGCGTGGTGATCGAAGGCGGACACCGTCAGGTGGCTGGCCTCGTAGCCGGCGGGCGGCCGCGGGGATTCGCTCAGGATGCAGGCGCCCGCGGGCACCAGGCCCACCTCGGGCGCCAGGTGCCGCGGGTGCACGCTGCCCGAGGCCAGCTTGCTCGCCGTGACGGCGTGGGGCTGCAGCTGGTGCGTGCCCACCGTGTCGTGCGCGAGCTGCCCACGAATGCTGCCGGCCTCCAGCTCCGCGTCCACCCGCAGGGCGCCGAGCACCCGCACGTCCTCCGGGAAGGTGACGGGCCCCGTCGGCGCGTCCGGACCCACCCCGCGCGACAGCGGAGCGAAGAGGATGCGCCGGTCCTCCACGCCCACCTGGCCCCGCGCGTCCAGGCGCAGCAGCGCCAGCGGGGTGTAGTGGTGCTCGCCCCCGTGAGGCCGCTGCGGCAGCGGCTGCTGTCGCTCGTCCCGGGGCCACTCCACGTCGCCCGTGCGCGTGCGCGCCGCCATCATCCAGAAGTCGCCCGGGT
The DNA here is from genome assembly GCF_003612165.1 of Corallococcus aberystwythensis. GTDB lineage: Bacteria > Myxococcota > Myxococcia > Myxococcales > Myxococcaceae > Corallococcus > Corallococcus aberystwythensis. The sequence goes on from NZ_RAWK01000305.1 coordinate 1,501, forward strand.
GGTAGCCGCCGTGTCTGGTGAACTGCACCTGGACGCCGTGCTCCAGCTCCACCCACTGCGAGTCCACCGCCAGCGGGCCGGGGGCGGCGGGGGTCTGGTCCCACCGCCGCAGCAGCGGAGGGTCCTTGGGAGACGTGCCCAGGTCCTCGGGCAGCGTCCCCTTCAACGTCACCTCTTGCCGGTCCTCCGCCACGGAGTGGATCTGGCACAAGGGGCCCGGCTCGCCGCGCAGCACGAGGCGGTGGTCCACCACCTCCACCAGATCGCCCACGCGCAGCTCCACCCCACGCGTGCCCACCGGCGCCGCCAGCCGCACCCGCGAGCCCTCCACCGAGGCGATGGGCAGCACCTGGATGCCGTTGTCGCGCGACCACTTGAAGCTGGCGATGGGCCGCAGCCGCTGGGGGGCTCCGCGCTCCGGGGGCAGGGCCGGCGAGAGCTTCAGCCGCCCCGTCGCCGGGTCCACCTGGGTGAGCCGTGCCAGGTGCGTCCCGTGCTCGGCCACCACCTCCACGTAGCGGTCCTGCCGCCACGGCTTCCAGTCCACGTGGCGCGGGTGCCGGACCTGGAGCACCGCGGCGTCACTGCCCGCGGCCTCCACCTCCAGCGAGGGCCACTGGCCCACGTGCTCGAGCGGGCCGCCCGCGCACTCGCCGCCTTCCTGCACCTCCACCCGGTAGAGCTGATTGCCCGGCAGCGCCGTGGCCACCCCGGGCCTGCGCTGCGCGCGCAGCTCCCCGGTGCGCGCCTGGCGAGACAGGAAGTGCCGATACGCCTCGTCCGAGTGGCCCTGGTCCGGCGCATCCGGATCTTCGTGGACCCGCAGGGTGCGCACCTGCCACACGAGCTTCGTGCGCACCGCGGTGTCCGGGCCGCCCAACGCCACCTCGCGGATGTCCGGATCCTCGTAGGCGGTGAGCGTGCGCTCCCACACGTCCAGCACCGCCAGGAACACCCCGGGGTGGCTGAGCGGAGGCTGTCCCGGGCTGTCCGGCTGCGCCTCCAGGGGCACGGAGGCCTCGTTCTCGCACAGCACGCCGTCCAGGTAGTAGCGGCCCGGGCCGATGACGAGCCGCTCCCGCCGCGCCCCCTCCGTGCCGCCAGCGTGGTGCTCGACCTTGAGTTCGAAGCCCGCGCAGTCCACCGGAGCCCCGCTCGGGCCGAGGAGATCTCGCGTCCGCTCGCGCAGCTGGTGCGCCTGGATGTCCGCCTGTTCGTTCCAGTCCGCGTCCAGCTGCACACGGCCTTGCTGCATGCGGACGGCGGTGTAGTGCTTGCGGCGGTTGAACGTGGAGCGGGAGTAGTCACTCGTCATGGGAGGGGCTTCGCAAGGGCTTCGGCAAGGAACTCAGTCGATGAACGAGACCGCGGCGCCAAGCCCCGCCGGCAGGTACTCGTCCAGCACGTTCTCGAGCGTGGCGAGCCGTCGCTCCTCGTGCAGATCATGGAAGACACCAGGCTCACCACCATCCTCGGCCGCCGTGCGCAGCTCCGCTGGCCCAGCGTCAGCGAGCCGGCCGTAGCCAGGCGCTGACACGGACAGTGACACGAAGGCAGGCGCTGAAGCGATGACCCCCTCCCGCGCTTCCTCCAGCGGCGCCGAGAAGAGAAGGCAGCGCTGGTATGGCAGCTCGCGGGACGACCAGGAGAGCGCGCAGCCGATCAACTGGCTGCCCATCCGGTTCACCGCCCGGACCCTCCGGGTGAAGAGGCAGTCTCGCGCCAGCTCCAGCGCCTCCACATGCACCTTGCCCAGCAGCGTGCAGCGCTCCAGCACCGACACCGGGCCCGCCGAGCCAGCGGCCAGCCCGGCGATGGCCACCTCGTCAATGGCGCCTACCAGGCTGTCCACCAGGGTGACGTGGGCGGCCCCGGCATTCAGGCGCACGGGACCCAGCAGGCTCTGGCGCACCTCGACCTCCTGCCAGGCGTTCGAGGTGTCCGAGGTGATGGAGCCCAGCAGGGTGCAGTGCGCCACCTCCACCCGCACGGAGCCCGCGAGCCGCAGGCCTTTCGCCTGCACCCCGTCCACCACCAGCCGCGACCCGGTCTCGGCGGCGGAGACCTTCAGCTCGCCGTCGAGCGAGGGCAGCTCGCCCTCGGCGGCCTCGAGCCGCAGCGAGGCATGCTCCAGGGTGATGGAGAAGCCGTCCGCGCCATTGGAATAGGTGGCGCTGTCCATCAGGCGCAGCAGCCCCCTGCGAGGCGTGGTGCTCCTGCCGGCAGGGCCCTGGTTCCACTCCTCGAGCGCCTGGGCGAGGCTCTCGAAGCGCAGCGGGGAACCGGGCGCGGAGGGCAAGGTCTTGCCGACCTCGGCGTACCACGTGCCCTCGACGGGCGGCTGCAGGCCCGCCTCGCGCGGGAAGGGGCCCGCGCCCACGTCCGAGGCCCGGCCGTAGGCCCAGCTCACCTGGAGCGCGTACTCGGAGGTCCCCAGGGAGAGCGCCAGCCTGCCCCGGTCCACGTCCACCGCCACCTGGGACGCCAGCCCGAGCCACCGGGCCGTCCGCGCCTCGTGTGCGACGGACTCCTCGGCCCGGAGGTACCGCGCGTCGTCAGGAGCCTCGGCCACCACGAACAGCAGGTTCTGTGCGGCGTGGACGTGCCAGCCCGCGTGCGGCGGCAGCTGCTTGTGGAGCTCTTGCGCCAGCTCCGCGGGGGCCGCGCCCAGCGGCACCTGGAGGGCCACGGGTGGCGCGTCTCCCAACCTCAGGCTCAACGGGTGGGACGCAGGCGTCGCGTGGGCAGGGCGCAGCTCGCGGGAGATGAGCACCGCCACGCGGTGCGCATGAGGGCGGGACAGGCCCAGCGCGTGGACGCTCTTGTCATCCCCGGAGGCCGCCTCGAAGCGCACCGGGTCCTTTTCGAGCGGCACGCCCGGTACCACCAGCAGGCGCTCACCGAGCACGAGGACGCGAGCGCGCGTGAAGGCGGCCTGGGAGCTGGCGCCACGCAGGGCCTGCTCCAGCGCGTGGGCCATCGCCGCGAGCGATTCGCGGGCGTGGTGGGGCAGCCGGAGGGAGTGGGGGCCCTCCTTGCCCAGCCGCACGTGCAGCTCCGGGTGGTGGGGCAGGTGCTCCAGGTGCACGTGGCCGGAGCGCAGCCCCACGTAGCTGGGGCCCGGGCGGTGCCAGGACTCCAGGCTCCGCGCGTGGAAGTCCGCGGTGGGCACGGGCGTGCCGGCCAGGAAGACCTGCAGACCGCCGCCAGGGCCGAGGTGGCGGGGGGCATGCGGGGTATGGCCCAGCAGGTGCTTGATGGCCTCGGCCACCTCCTCCTCCATGCCCTTCGAGGTGAAGGGCAGGGGCTGCTCCAGCGTGGCGGGCAGCTCGCGCAGGGCCGGGGTGTGCAGCCGCCGCGTGTACAGGGGGGTGTCCAGGCCGAGCGCGTGGAAGGTGTAGCAGCCTTCCGCCACCCAGCGGGGCGTGGAGCGCTCCACGGGGTAGGCCTGCGTGCGGCTGAGCAGCACGTGGACATGCTGGAGGTTGAGCTGGCCCTGGGGCCCGCGGGAGTCCTCCGCGCCGCGCACGCTCACGCCGAAGGAAGCGCGAGCACCCGAGGGGCGCGGAGCCATGGCGCCGCGGCGCCGCACGTCCAGCGAGCGCCCGCGCTCCAGGTGCAGGTGCAGCATGCTCTGGGTGGTGGCCAGCAGCCGGAAGTCGTCCACCACCACGGCGCTCCAGCCGCACGCCTCATGGAGGGCCTGCTCCAGCGTGTCGGCGCGGCCCTTGCGCCGGCGGTGCCGCAGGGCATTGGCCACGCGCGCGCGCTGCAGGTGCGGCAGCAGCTCCCCGGGCGCATCCACCTGCTGCCCGACGAGGTCGCCCAGATAGGGCACCATCCGCTCCTCGCACGTCTCGATGAAGGCGTTGTCGTAGAGCTGGCGCGCGTCGGCCTGCATCCGGTCGAACTCCTCGCCGATGATACCCAGCAGGGAGCGCAGCGGATGGCCCTGCTCGGCATCCAGGATGCGGTAGATGAGCGGCAGGAAGGAGTAGAGGCGCTCCGCGCCGGGGATGGGCTGGAGGGGCTGGGGCCGGGATTTCTTCATGGCCCTGTCTCCACGTCGAGGACCGGTCCCAACTTCTCCAACAGCAGCATCTCCGCGGGCAGCACCTTGCGGGACTGCGCATCCCACCGGCTGTCCGCCGCGCGCAGCACGGCGGGGACGGGGCCTGGGGCGGCTACCGAGAGCCGCAGCGCGGTGACGCGGGCGTTGAGCACCCCGCGCACGCCGCTGAGCAGCCGGAGGATGTCCGAGGTGGCCACCGGCTGCGCCAGCTCGCGCTGCTCGAAGGTGAAGGCGTCCGTGAGCACCTGCGCGGCCGCCTTGCGCACCTGCTCCGTGACGAAGTCCGGATCCACCGTGAGCGTTGCCCCGAGGTGGAAGCGCTGGGGCACGAAGGAGTCCACGTGCAGCACGTGGTGGGCGGGACGGAAGCGCTCCACCTTCTGGCGGATGTCCTCCTCCAGCCCGGGGCTCAGCTGGTGCCCGGTGTCCTCCTCGGTGGTGGCCACGGTGAGGCTGAGCACGGGAGCATGGCCATTCCACAGCGGGCGCGAGCGGACGCGGGCCACGCCGGGCAGGGCGCGCACGTAGTCCGCGAAGTCACGCAAGGAGACGATGCGCTCCAGGGTTTGCAATTGCAGGGACGCCTGGGTGCGCAGCTCCGAGGCCGTCTGGGCGTCGGTGCCGCCGGTGGCGGGCAGCGGATTGTCCACGGTGCGCAGCCCCAGCAGGCGCTGGCGCAGGAGGATGATCTGGCCGGCCCCCACGTTCCCGTCCTGTCCTCCACCCGTGCGATAGGTGGCCGTCACGTTCTCCGCGCCCGTGGGCAGCCGCGCCCCGCGCACCCCATCGCCGAAGAAGACCCGCACCGTGCCGTCCATCTCCACCCGGAGCTGATACACGCGGCTGTCCGGCTTCTGCCCGCTCCAGTCGTCCACCGGGTGCCAGCGCTGCTGATTGACGAAGAGCTCCAGCTGGAGCTCGGGCCCGTCCGGCGTGTTCAGCCACACCAGCGGCGAGCGCTTGAGGCGGAACTGCTGCTGCGCGCGCCGGGCATCGCCGCTGCCCAGCACCTCGTTGACGGTGGCTCCGTGGGTGGCCTCCACCACGTTGCCGCGCACGGCCACGGTGTCCGGGTCGAGCATCTCCTCCAGCTCCGTCTCGAATTTAAGCTGGGTGGATCCAGGCTGCCGCGTGGTGCCCACCACCTTGCGCGGCAGGGCCACCTGCTCTGCGTCCTTGGCGGCGGGCAGCAGCAGCAGCTGGTCCTCGCTGGCCTGGAGCTTGCCCACGAAGCCGTGCTCGGTGCGCAGCCGCCATGTCGGTGAGGTGTCCGGCGCGCTCGTCGGCCACTCCATCACCTCCAGCACCTGGCCCAACCGCAGCAGCTGCTGGGTGAGCTCATCCTCGGAGAGGAGCTCCAGCGCGGGGGCCGCCACCCAGGCGCGCATGCGCTGGCCCACCACCACCACCGTCCGTCCGGTCGGGTCCGCCACGGAGCCCGCCACCCGCACCGACTTCCGCGGGATCAGGTCGTTGGACTCCTGGCCGCGCACGAGCGCGAAGAAGAAGTCGTCCTGGGCCAGCAGGCTGCTCGGATCGGTGTTGGGCAGGAGGAGCGCCGGAGTGCGGATCTGCTGCTCCAGCAGCGGGAGCGGGGCGAGGCAGGAGCGCACGCGGGTGCTCGCGCGGTCAAGGCCGGAGACGGCGGGCTTCACCTGGAGGCGGGTGATGAGCCGGCGGTCGCCGAAGGCCTTCACCTGTTCGGTCTCGACGAGCGTCACCGTGACGAGGGCCAGGGGCACCCCCGTGCCATCGCTTGCCTGTTGTTCCAGCACCAGCTGCTGGCCCTCGGCGATCCGGGGCACCAGGCGCGCCAGCTCCAGCCGGCCCGGCTCCAGCGTCCACCCCGGCCACTGGGTCTCCGTCACGCCCACCACCGGGGTGAAGGCCAGCACCGTGCCCGGCTCGGGCTCGGCGACGGCCCACACCTCCAGGGGGGCGGGGGCGGGAAGCGCTGGAAGCGCTGGAAGCGCTGTCCACGTGGTGCCGCCGTCACGGGTGACGAAGAGGCCTTCGGTCAGCGCGGCCAGCAGGCCCGGGGGACCGCCGGGCCCGGACGCCAGCGGCAGCAGCGCGCTCACGCGGGCCACGCCGGAGGGCGTCTTGGGCGGCACCGGCACGTCGGTGAGGCGTTTGCCGTCCACGGCGCGGTAGAGCCCACCGTCCTCCAGCGCGACGAAGAGCCGCCCCTTCGCATCCAGCAGGAGCGTCTTCACCGGCTGCCCGGCGGTGGCCGGATCCCACACCTTCCAGGGCGTGCCGATGCGCGGGCTGCTGAAGACGCCCTTGCTGGTGCCCAGCACGAAGCGCTGGTTCTTCTCGTCCTCGACGATGGACAGGACGGACACGGGGGTGGAGGTGGGCTCGCTCTTGCCGGCCAGCGGCAGCCCCTCGTTGGTGGGGCGCCAGGTGCCCGTTTGCTCCTCCCAGCAGAACAGGCCCTCGTCGGTGCCCGCCAGGAGGAAGGCCGCGGTGGTGGTGTGCTTGCCCGTCAGGAAGCCCGCCACGCTGCGCACCGGCGTGGACGGCAGCCGCAGGTCCTGGGTCACCGGCTTGGACATGGGGAGCTGCGAGGTCTCCTGGATCGTCTTTCCGCGCAGCGTCTCCCAGGAGTCTCCGTCCGTGCTGCGCAGCACGCCGTGCCTGCGGGTGCCCGCCACCAGCCGGTCCTGGGTGTCACGCCCCAGGCAGAGCACGTTCATCCGCGTCAGGGCCTTGACGGGGGTCCAGGTGGCACCGCGGTCCTGGGAGCGCAGCAGCCCCTGATCCTCCACGCCGGCGAAGAGCCCGCGCCCATCCATCAGCAGGCAGAGCACCTTGCCGGGGGGCGCTCCCAGGGGCTGCCAGGCGCCCTGGGCCAGCTCCAGGCGCTGCGTTCCGCCCACCGGGGTGGCGCCGTACTGGAGCTTCTTCTCCAGCGACAGGGTGTCCCAGGCGGGGGCGTCATGGCCGAGCAGCGCCTCGGGGGGGCGGCACGTCCAGGCCTGGGGCTCGGAGAGCAGGGCCCCGCCGAGCGTCGGAGCCAGCGGCGCATCCCAGACAATGCAACCCCGCTGGTTCGCGCTGCCCGTGCGGGTGACGCCAGGCAGCGCCAGCCACTCCTTCCCGTCGGAGGTGGTGGCGCGCACCAGCACGGTGGCGCCGCGGTGGATGCCGTGGCTGCCATCCCGCAGCAGCAGTCCGGGAGCGTCCGCCCGCAGCGACGCGACCGGCGAGGCGAGCACGTCCCGGGTGGGGTGCCACAGGGGCATGGCACTCCACTCGGGGCGGGCGAGCAGATCGGCCGACGTCTCGAACACCTGGGGCACGCCCCCCGGCGCGGGCATGCTCTGCACCGCGAGGCCCTTGGGCAGCAGCAGCGAGTCGGGCGCGCCGGGCTTGTCGGACACGGTGAAGCACAGCTTCACCTGCGCCGACATCGCCGGACGGGGCGTCACGCCCACGGTGCGCACCAGCTCCTGCACCGAGAAGTCCTCGGTGGCCGTCCGCAGGTAGCCCTCCTGGGTGATGCGCTCCTGGTAGAAGGAGAGCACGTCGGCCACCGTGGCCCACGCGTCCAGCAGCCCATACGTCAGGTCACTGCTCGAAGGGGGGCCCTGGCGCACGGACAGGGGCACCAGCCCGCGCAGCGGGGCCGGGACGCGCTGCCGCGGGAGCGGGAGCGTGGACGGGTCCACGCCGTGAAGCCCCGTCCCCTGCGGGCTGTCCACGGCCGCTGGATGCCAGGTGGCGAGCCGCTGGAGCATGCGCGCCAGGACGGTGGCCTGGGTGCGTCCGGCCCGCATCGGCAACGGGGGACGGCTCGGATCATCCGGTCCACGCGCCGTCATGAGCGGCCTCCCTCCAGCTGGAATCGCACCTGCCCCAGATCAGGCCGGCCCGGCAGCCCCTCCACGAGCACCACCTCGGTGAGCTCGAGCAGAATGCGGCCGGTGTCCAGGGCGCTGGTGGCATCCTGGCCCCAGCGCTGGAAGCGCAGGGGCTCCACCCACGTCACGCCGGGCACGGAGGCGGCGCGCGCCACCACGGGCGCCAGGTACACCGGCTGGCCGATCCGGAAGGCGCTGGGGTGGAAGAAGGCGAGCCGGCCTCCGGGCAGCTCCCCACTGCCCAGCTCCTGCTCGAGCCGCTGGCGGACGCTGGCGAGCACGAGGCCCGGCTGGACGCCCACGCGCAGCAGGATGTCGAGCGGGACGAGCTCGGGGGGCCGCACCTCCACCTCGGTGCCCATGAGGCTGTGGTGGGCCAGGTACCGCAGCAGCCGGGAGAGCAGCTCCGCACGGGGCTCCCGCCCCTGCTGCGGCAGCACATGGACGCGCGCCACGGAGGCGCTGCCATTCCAGGACTGGAGGGTGACGGCCTGCCGCACCTCGGGCAGACGCTGAGCCAGCAGGTTGAAGTCCTCCTCGATGACGGCCCGCTCCTGGGTGCGGAAGTCCTCCGGGGCGTTGCGGCGCGCCTGCTCGGCATCCTCGGGCAGCTGGGCGCCCAGGGCGGAGAGGGGGTTGCGCACGAAGCCGATCCTCGAGGAGAGGGGCCCGGTCTGGATGCTCCGCAGGGTGTCGGGCGCCACGTTGCCCAAGGGGCCCAGGGTGCTCCGCCACCGCACCCGCAGAAGGGCCCCAGGCCGGACGCGCCGGCCCAGCGAGCCGTCCCCGAAGCGCAGCGCCATCGCGTCTCCATCTCCGGTCTCCGCGACGAAGTGACGCTCGAAGCGATCGCTGGAGAGCAGGTCCCCGCGCACCGTCCACGGCACGCCCCGCACGCGCTCGGGAGCCTGGAGGTCCTCGCGCAGCTCCTCCACGTGCACGCACGGCAGGGCCCGCCGGGGCTCCTGCCACAGGGAGGCGGACGCGGGCAGGCTCCGCGCGAGGGCGGCGCTCAGGGGCTCGGCGCAGGCCACCTGCTGGCCGCGCAGCGGCAGCTCCACGAGCCCGGCTCCCGCCAGCACCTCCTGCTCCAGGGTCTCGCCTTGATCGGCCAGCACCACGTTGCCGAGCACCTGGGCCATGGGCATGAGGCCCTGCGGCGACCGCGCCTGACCGAAGACCAGGGGGAACGGCAGTGCGTCCTCGATGGACCACCTCACCCGGGTGAGGGGCTGCGGCTGCTGCGCGCTGCCCAGCGGATCCACATCGGGCTCGGGCTTCTCGGTCAGCCGCACGGCGTGCCGGTGGGTGATGTTCGCGAGCTCGCGCAGGCCGCTGGCCGGCTCGAGCAACTCCTCGAAGATGAGCACGTCTCCGGAGCGCAGCGCCGGGAGGGCTCCCACCAGGGTGGCGGAGGTGGCGCCCTGGGGCAGCACCTCGCGTTCGGCGCCCCACGTGTGGACCTGGAGGACGTTGTGCGCCTGGTGAAGCCGCGCGGGGGCCATGCTCTCGAAGGTCACATGCTCGCCGCGGACCACCTGCGGGTCCGCGGTGGGGTCCGGGGGCAGGGGCGCGGTGTGGAAGCGGGTGCCCGCGGGCAGCTCCAGCGTGTCCCCGGCCACCTCGAGCGCCATCCATGTCCGGGCGTTGCACCCCTCGTGGAGCGTGTAGTCCAGGAGCCGGGCATGGCGCCGCAGCGACGTGCGGCGCCGCGCGGTGCTCAGGTAGGCCTCGGCGGCGGCGGCATCCTGGTGGTAGCTGAGCAGATCGCCCGCGTGGGCCATCATCTCCACCAGCATGACGCCCAGATCCGCGACGTGGCGCTCGTGCCAGGAGGGGAC
>NZ_RAWK01000306.1 GCF_003612165.1 Corallococcus aberystwythensis
ACCCAGGGGGCTCGCGCCCGATGGAGCCGGTGAGGGGGACGTCGCGCCTGCCGGCGAATTCGCCGCGGTGATGACGAGGTCCCCGGCCTTCAGCTCGCCCTCGACAACTTCCGTGTACGTGCCGTCCGTCATGCCGGTGCGCACGTTCACGGCGACAGGCTGCGACTTCTGCTCCGGCTGGCGGCGCAGCACGTAGACGGTGCGCATGCCGGCGGGGGCCTGCCGCGGGGCCGGGGCCTGCGCGTCCGCGTTGGGAGACGGAGCCGGGCGGTAGCGCAATGCCGTATTGGGCACGGACAGGGCCTGGTCCTTCTGCTGCGTGACGATGGTCACGTTGGCCGTCATGCCCGGCTTGAGCTTGAGGTCCGGGTTCGGCACGTCGATGACGGCCAGGTAGGTCACCACGTTCTGCACGGTGATGGCCTCGTTGCGGATCTGCCGGATGACGCCGTTGAACGTCTCTCCCGGGAAGGCGTCCACGGTGAAGGTGGCCTTCTGGCCGGGCTGCAGCTTGCCCACGTCCGCTTCCGCGATGCTGGTGTTGACCTGCATCTTGCGCAGGTCCTCCGCGATGGTGAAGAGCACGGGCGCCTGGAGGGACGCGGCCACCGTCTGGCCCACGTCCACGCTGCGCGAGATGACGATGCCGTCCGTGGGCGACACGATGGTCGTGTACTTGAGGTTCACCTCCGCCTCGTTGAGCGCGGCCTGCGACTGCGCCACCGAGCCCTCCGCGGCCGTCACCTCCGCCTGCCCGTTGGCGGCGGCGGACTCCGCGGTCTCCAGCTCGGCCTGGGAGATGAACTGCTGGGCGCGCAGCTCGCGCGAGCGCGCGGCCTGCTTCTTGGCCACGTCCGCGTTGACGCGCGCCTTCTGGAGGTTCGCGCGCGAGGCCATCATGTTCGCCTTCGCCCGGTCCAGCGCGGCCTGCACCAGCTGCGGGTCGATGCGGGCGATGACCTGCCCCTTCTTGACCTGCGAGTTGTAGTCGACCATCAGCTCCTGGATGCGGCCGGAGACCTGGCTGCCGACCTGCACCGTCACCAGCGCCGCCACGGTGCCGGTGGCCGTCACCTTGGCCATGAGCTTCCGGGCCTCGGCGGGGGTCGTGTCGTAGGTGATGGCGTCCGCCTGGCTTCCGGCGCGCATGCGCCAGAACACCCCCGCGCCCACCACCACCAGGATGGCCAGGATCCAGGCCCAACGCGGGACACCGCGCTTGCGACCCTCGTCCTCATCCAGCTCCACCGGCGCCAGGGCCGGCGCTTCTCGCGGCATCTCGCTCAAGGCCTTCATGCCCCTTATCTACGTTTAGAAATGTTTCGGTGAATCTCGTCTCTATTACGAAAGATGACCTGCGGCGAGGCGACCGCCCGGTGCGTCCGCCGCCCCCACTCCAGGGAGCACGACGCGCGCGGTGGTGCCCTGCCCCGGCTGGCTTTCCAGCGTGAGGCGGCCGTGGTGCGCATCCAGGATGCGGCGCACCAATGCCAGCCCCAGGCCCACGCCCCCCGTGGTGCGGGCGCGGCTGCGGTCGGTGCGGAAGAACGGCGTGCCCACGCGCGCCAGGTCTTCGGACTCGATGCCGATGCCCTGGTCCCGGACCTCCACCTGGACGCTGTCGCCCTCCGCCCGGGCGTGCAGCTTCACGGTGGTGCCGGCCTCCGAATATTTCCCCGCGTTGTCGAGCAGGTTGTCCAACACGCGCCGCAGCAGCACGGGGTCGGCCTCCAGCGCGGGCAGCACGCCGTCCACCTGGACCTCCAGCTGGTGCTTCGGCCGGGCGCTGCGGAAGCGGGCGGCGGCCTTGTCCACCAGCGCGGTCGCGTCCACGCGCTCCAGGCGCAAGGGGGGCACGCCGCCGCTCGCGCCATCCGTCACCAGCTCCAGGCGGGACGTGGTGAGCACGTCGGACACCAGGCGCTCCAGCTCCGACAGGTCCTCGGTGATGTCGGGCAAGAGCTCACGAGCCGTCTGCGCGTCGCCCTCCGCGGCCAGGTCCAGCGCCACGCGGATGCGGGACAGGGGCGTGCGCAATTCGTGCGACACGTTGGCCAGCAGCTCCTTCTGCGAACGCAGCAGCTGGGTGATGCGGCCGGCCATCTCGTCGAAGGCTTCTGAGACGAGGCCCAGCTCGTCCTTGCGGCGCAGGCCCGCGCGCACGTCCAGCCGTCCGGCGCCGAACGCGCGCGCCGCGCTGGCCAGCTTCTCCAGCGGACCCGCGAGCGTGCGAGCGAAGATGACGGAGGTGATGGCGGTACACGCCAGCACGAGCCCCACGATGATGGCCGTCTGCCGGTCGCCGTCCGGCGGCGGGGGCGGCGGGGGCAGGGACACGGCGGCGTACACCTGGATGGGCCCTGGATAGGGGCTCACCACCAGCATGCGGCCGGGGCCACTCCCTGCTCCGGGGAACGGTCCACGCGGGCCGCTGCGGGTGACGCGCGAGGAGACGGCGGAGAGTTCCTCGGTGCTCATCGCGGGCGCGGGGTCCGGCCGCGTGTTGCCCAGCAGTGTCCCGTCCGCGGCGCGCAGGGTGACGCGCATGCCCATGCGCTGCTGGGCGCGGTCGAGCGACGCCTGGAGCGCGGCGGGGTGGTCGCGCAGGGTGGACCACTCGTCGACGAAGTAGGACAGCTCGTCGTCGAAGCGGTTGCGCCAGGACTCGTTGCGCAGGAGGTCGCGCGCGAGCATGAGCGACACGCCCACCAGGACGATTTGGATGACCCCCACCAGGTAGATGCGGGGGAGCAGGCCCATGGGGAGGCGGAAGAACTTCACGACTCCGCCTCGGGCTCGGTGGCCAGCATGTAGCCGGCACCGCGGACCGTCTTGAGCAGGCGCGGGTTGCGGGGGTCCACCTCCAGCTTCTGGCGCAGGCGGAAGATGTGCACGTCCACGGAGCGGTCGAAGACCTCGTCCGCGCTGCCCTTCACCAGGTCGAGCAGCTGCTCGCGGCTGAGCACGCGGCCGGCCCGCTCCGCCAGGACACGCAGCAGGCTGAACTCGTAGGTGGTGAGGGACAGCGGCTTGCCGTCCAGGGACGCGCTCAAGCTGCGGGGGTCCAGCACCAGGCGGCCCGCGTGCACGGGGTGGCTGGTGGGGCCCACCTTGCCGCGCGCGCGGCGCACCTGGGCGCGGATGCGGGCCAGGAGCTCGCGGGACGAGTAGGGCTTGGGCAGGTAGTCGTCCGCGCCGGACTCCAGGCCCAGGACGCGGTCGGCCTCCTCGCCGCGCGCGGTGAGCATGATGATGGGGACGTCCGTGCGGGTGCGCAGCTCGCGGCAGACCTCCAGGCCGTCGCGGCCGGGGAGCATGAGGTCCAGGAGGATGACGTCGAAGGTGTGGCGGGCCGTCTGGACGAGCGCGTCGGTGCCGGAGGCGGAGACGGTGACGATGATGCCGTGCTCCTGGAGGTAGCGGGCGGTGAGCCGCGCCAGGCGTTCATCGTCCTCGACGAGGAGCACCTGGATGGTGGCTTCCTCGGAGGTCGTGGGGCGTGGGGTCGTCTCCATGGGTCGGGTCTCCGCGAGGGATGCGGCCCGCCTCCGGGCCGCGACCTGTAACCTCCCATCCGTACATTTCCAGGGGGCTACGGGCCCATGACGAAATATTACGAACGCCGGTCCAGGGGGTCATCCCAGGGAGACAGGCGCAACGGACGGAAATTCAGCCCTCCCCATGCAGCCGGGTGAGCGCCCGCCGGTCCACCTTGCCCGCGGGTGTACGCGGCAGGGCGTCCAGCAGGCGCAGCGTACGGGGCAGCTTGTACCGGGCGAGCCGGTCCGAGCAGAAGGCCACCAGCGCCTCCAGGGTCGGCGCGGCGCCCGGCCGGGGGACGACGAGGGCCCGGGGGACTTCGCCCCATTTCGGGTCGGGCACGCCGATGACGGAGACCTCGGCGACGTCGGGGTGGCCGGCGAGGACGCTCTCCACTTCGGAGGGATGGATGTTCTCGCCGCCGGAGATGATCAGATCCTTCTTGCGGCCCTCGATGCGGAAGAAGCCCTGGGCGTCACGGGAGGCCAGGTCGCCGGTGTGCAGCCAGCCCTCCTCGAAGGTGCGAGCGGTCTCCTCCGGGCGGCGCCAGTAACCGGCGCACAGGTGGGGGCCGCGAAGGAGCAGTTCGCCCACGTCGCCGGGGCGCTGTTCTCCGTCGATGCGCGCTTCGATGTTGAAGAGGGGCACGCCGACGAAGCCCGCGTGGGAGCGCATGACGGCGTCGGGGAGGAAGAAGTTGTTGGGGCCGCCCTCGGTGAGGCCGTAGCCGGTGCGGAAGGGAATGCCGCGAGCGAAGAAGCGCTCGAAGACAGGGGCGGGACAGGGGGCCCCGCCGCTGATGAGCAGCTTGAGGCGGGAGAAGTCCACCGAGTCGAAGCGGGGATGCCGCTGCATCTCGATGAACATGGTGGGCACGCCGAACACGAGGTTCACGGAGCCCGAGTCGATGAGGTCGAAGGTCTGCGCCACATCGAAGGCCCGGCACACGACGGAAGCGCCGCCCACGTAGACCAGGGGCAGCGCGAACACGTTGAGGCCACCGGTGTGGAACAGGGGCGCGTTGACCAGCGCGACGTCGTCCTGGGTGAGGCCCCAGCTGACGACGGTGTTCACGGCATTGGCGGTGAGCGAGCCATGCGTGAGCACGGCGGACTTCGGAAGGCCGGTGCTGCCACCGGTGGAGCAGAGCACCCACGGAGCATCCGCCTCCAGCTCAACGGAGGGCAGTGCGCCGGACAGGTCATCCCGGGAGGCGAAGAGCGGATCCGCCAGGGAGACCCACTGCGCCGGAAGCCGGGAGCGCAAGGCATCCACCTGCGAGCGGAACTCCGGACCGAAGCAGACGACGGAGGGGGCGGCATCGGAGAGCAGGCCGTGCAGTTCCTCCACGCCCAGCCGCCAGTTGAGCGGCTGGAGCACGGCGCCCAGCTTGGCGCACGCGAACACGAGGTCCAGCGTCTCCACGCCGTTGAACGCGAGCACGGAGACGCGGTCCCCAGGTCCCACGCCCAGGTCACGAAGCAGCAGCGCGGTCCGGTGCGCGGAAGCGTTCCACTCGGACCACGAGATGCGCCGCCCACCCCGGAGCGAATCAACGAGCGCCGTGCGCTCCGGGGCGAGCAAGGCCCGCCGGGCCAGCCAGTCGTGGACGATGGGCATGCCCGGCGGCTCCTACGACATCAATCCCGCGAAGCGAAGTGCGCGGAGATCTTGTTCCACACCGCCGGGGTGATGCCCATGCTCAGGTGGTCATAGGCCATGCCCTCCTGCTTCGCGTCGGCGAGCTTCTTCGCGGACGTCCAGCCCTGGGTCAGCTGGGTCATCGCCGCGATGCTCGCCTCGAAGAGCACGCCGTCGCCGCGCAGCGCGGACGTCGTGGACGTCATGCCGTCCGTCTCGAACGGCTGCGCCCCGCCCGTCGTGCCGTACAGCACGTAGAGCGACTTCAGGCGCGAATCCAGGCCGTGCTCCGCCAGGCGCGTGATGAACTTGCCACCCATCTCCATCGCCGCGGCCATGCCCAGGCCGTCCATGATGCGGTACTTGCCGTAGCCCAGCGAGTCGTACGCCTCCACGTTCATGTCGACGGAGTCGTAGAGGGCTTGCGCGTGGTACGCGAAGCACGGAGAGCCCACCGGGTCGAACGCCGTCGTGCGGCACACGCGGTGGTCGCTCGACTGCATGTAGCCCGCGGCGAAGAACGGGTTGTACGGATTGTAGATGAGCTTCGTGTCCAGCCAGGGGAAGTAGCGGTTCTCGTCCGGATCGATGTTGTCCCACGCGGACGCGCTGCGGTCCGGAATCGGGTACGTGCCACGCAGGTCATACGCCGCCTGCAGCTGGCCCGGGTACGCCGTCACGTACTTGCCGCTGGTGTTCACCGCGCCGAAGAGGCTCATGTTGTAATCGTCGAAGTTGAACAACGACGAGGACAAGCCCTGGTTCGTGTTCAGCGTCTGCAGCGAGGTCGAGGACACCGGCGTGCCCGTGCTGCTCAGCCCCGTGATGTTCGACAGGTAGATGCGGCGGAAGTAGTCCGGCCACGTGCCGCCGGAGCCCTTGCACACGCTGTCCGCATAGGGATTCTTGAACCAGGGCACGTCATAACCAAACGTCACGCACTGGAACGCGGAGAAGTACGTCCACGGCATCGGGCCGCGGCCCACCGGCGCGTTGGAGGCCGTGCTCGCGATGGTCAGCGTGTGGATGGGGTGACGGAAGTTCAGGTCAATGCCCTTGTGCGGCCCGGACAGCGGCACGTACACGCGCACGGAGTCGTCATACGCCGGCACCTGCGAGGCCTGCTCCTTCGCCAGACGCTCGAAGAAGCGCGTCGTGCTGAAGCCGCCCCACGTGGCCGCGTTCGCGAGCCAGGGGTCCACCGCCAGCACGCCCTTGCTCCACGCCACGATGTCCACCCGCGCCACGCCCGTGTGCAGCGCCTTCACGCGCTGCACGGCGTTGGCCACGTGGATGGCGTGGTTGAAGTTGTCGCCGTGGAACGAGCCGAACGTCAGCGCGTACACACACCGGTTCTTCGCCTCCAGGTCCTGCACCATGCCCGTCAACTGCGCCGCGCCGTCGTACGTGCCGCCCGTGCCGTTGTTCCCGTTGGGGAACAGGAAGACGTTCGCGTCCTGGATGGCGCCGTGCACCAGCAGCGTCGGCGTCTTGTTGATGTCGCAGGTGCGATCCGCCGTCTTGCGCCCCTTGTGCAGCAGGGCGAAGCGCGCCTCCGGCCTGGTGGGGCCGGGCGTGGGGCAGGCCGCCCCGGCCGTCGTGGCACAGCTGTTCGCGTAGTGGAGGTTGAACGCGTTCACCAGCTGCTGGTTCAGCGAACCAAAGTACGTCCGCAGCGGGTAGTCGGTGGACTGGAACGTGTCCTGGTCACGCAGCTTCAGCGTGCGCGGGTTGTAGTACTCCGTGCGGAAGCGCTGCTTGCCTTCCAGCAACTCAATCTGCCCCCAGGACCACGTGGGGGGCGTGTACGTGCCCACCACCCGGTAGTTCCCGGTGAAGGTGGGGATGGCGTCGAAGTACGGCGCCAGGTCCGCGTCCAGCGGCGCCTCGGCCGTACCGACCGACTCCTGCGCCGGGGGTGCTTCCGCGGGCGGTTCTGCCCCGCAACCTGCCATCAGCAATGCGGCCGTGAGCGACAACGTCCAGGTGCTTCGCATGCGTACCTCCGTGGGGGGTGAAGGGTGCGGCGACAGCAGACTGCGACTGAGAGTGGACGCACGGGACACACGACGGGCCCCAGGGGCTCCCCGGAAAGGCCTCGCGTGCCTTCAGCGCGCGTCAGGAACGACGACTAGCGGGTGTGCTCCTGCAGGAAGGGGAAGAGCAGCGCCTGGACTTCGGCCAGCTTTTCCAGGTGCGGGCTGTGGCCCGTGTCCGGGAGCACCACCTCGCGGTAGCGGCCTCCGTTGGCGGCGTAGCGCTCCATCACCTTGCGCGTCTGCGACACCATGGGCTGCGGCGGGTACTTGTCGTCACCGGGCCAGCCCGGCACCGCGCCCAGCTTGCCCAGGTAGCCGAAGTCGAACAGCGACGTGTCGGAGACGATGGCGTCGTCCGCGCCGCGGATCCACAGCACGTCCGGCCCGTTGCGGAGCGACCCGAAGGCGGACGTGTTGTAGAAGGCCGGCGCCATGGCGTTGTTCATGCCCGTGGGGCCCGGCGCGATGCCCGGCCAGTTCTCCGACTTCGTCATGCCGCCCGGGTACAATTCGTCCGACACGTGCGTGTCCAGCACGGAGTCCAGCAGCGCCTGCTCATCCGGGTGACGGAACGGCGGCTTCACGTAGAAGGCGTTCATCACGTTGAGCGGCGACGTCTGCGACTCCGTGCCCCGGTCCTTCGCCTTCAGCCGCTGCACGAAGTCCGGGTTGGCCGTGCCACCGCCGGAGCCCGCGAAGTCCGCCCAGCACGGCGTGCCATCCACGTCGCGCGTGCCGCCGAAGCCGTACGGCGACAGCGGCGCCTCCATCACGATGCCCGCCATCTTCTCCGCGTGCTCGATGGCGAACTGCATCACGATGCCCGCGCCCGCCGAGTGCGCCACGAACACCGCGCGCTTCAGGGACAGCGCCTCCATCAGCGCCGCCAGGTCGTCGCTGAAGTCGCGCATGCCGCGCGTCGCGTCGATGGTCTTCGGCTCCGTGTGGCCAAAGCCGCGCATGTCCGGCGCGATGCCCTGGAAGCCCTGGGGCAGCGTCTTCAGCAGCGTTTCGAAGAACGCGGACGAGGAACAGTTGCCGTGCACGAAGATGACCGGAAAGTCCTGCTCGCTTCCCACGACCCGGGCGCGCATCCGGAGCCGCTTCGTGGGGATGTCCCGGATCTCGATCTTCCTGGATGTATCAGCCATGTGC
This sequence comes from Corallococcus aberystwythensis, assembly GCF_003612165.1. Classification (GTDB taxonomy): domain Bacteria; phylum Myxococcota; class Myxococcia; order Myxococcales; family Myxococcaceae; genus Corallococcus; species Corallococcus aberystwythensis. The sequence continues at coordinate 8,376 of NZ_RAWK01000306.1, forward strand.
GCGCTCCTGTTTGCGTTGCTTGAAAGAAGAAAACCCGTGCGTCACGAAGCGGCCCGCGCGTCCGCGGCGATGGCCGCCTCGCGCAGCTCGCGCTTCAGAATCTTGCCCGCGGGGGACACCGGCAGGGCCTTCACCAGCTCCACTCGCTTGGGGACCTTGAAGCGCGCCACCCGGCCCTTGAGGTGCTCGAGCAGCGCGTCCGCCGAAGCCTCGGCCCCCGGCTTGAGCACCACGTAGGCCCGGCCCGCCTCGCCCCACTTCGCGTCCGGCACGCCCACCACCGCGCACTGCTGCACGGCGGAGTGTTCATACAGCACGGACTCCAGCTCCAGCGGGTACACGTTCTCTCCGCCGGAGATGAACATGTCCTTCTTGCGGCCCGCGATGGTGAAGAAGCCGTCCGCGTCCACGCGCGCCAGGTCCCCGGTGTGGAACCAGCCGTCCGCGCTGATGGCCTCGCGCGTGCCAGCCTCGTCCTCGAAGTAGCCGGAGCACATGGAGGGCCCCTTCAGCACCAGCTCCCCCACCCCGCCCACGGGCACCGCGTGGCCCGCGTCGTCCACCAGCTTCGCGTCGATGAAGTAGTTGGGCCGGCCAATGGAGCCCGCCTTGGACACCGCGAACTCCGGCCCCATGCTGAAGATGCCCGGGCCGAACTCCGTCATGCCGAAGCCCTGCTTGAAGGGCACCGGGTGCACCGCCTGCCAGGCCTGGAGCAGCGGCACCGGCAGGGGCGCCCCGCCGCTGGTGACGAAGCGCACGGAGGAGAAGTCCGTCCCCTTCCAGCGCGGCGAGTCCATCAGCTGCTGGTACTGCGTGGGCACCGCGAAGAAGAGCGTCACCTTCTCCTTCGCGACGAGGCCCAGCATCTCGTCCGGATCCCACCGGCGCATCAGCACCACGGTGCCGCCCACGGTGAGCAGGGGCAGCGTGTAGACGAGCAGCCCGCCCGTGTGGAACAGCGGCGTGTGCGTCACCGTCACGTCGCCCTGGCGGATTTCATGCACCAGCGTGTTGAGCGTGTTCCACGCCACCATGCGGTAGGACACCTTCGCGCCCTTCGAACGGCCGGTGGTGCCGCCGGTGAAGAGCAGGCAGAGGATGTCCTCCTCGCTCACCGCGTCGTTCGTCACGGGAGCCGCGGGCGCGTACGCCACGGCCTTCTCGAACGGATCCGCGCCGGGCAGGCCCTGCGCTTCCAGCGACACCAAACGCAGGCCGTCACCCACGTGCTCGCGCACCTGGGCCACCGCGTCCTTGAAGTCGTCCCCGAATAGCAGCACGCGCGGGCGGATGGAGCGCACGCCCTCGGTCAGCTCCGCCGCGTGCAGCCGCCAGTTGTAGGGCACGAAGATGGCGCCCAGCTTCCCGCACGCGAACAGCGTGTCCAGGTACTCCACGCCGTTGTGCGCGACGATGGCCACGCGGTCCCCGCGCTGGACACCGGCCACGTCCCGCAGCCAGCCCGCGAGCGCGTTGGCGCGCGCGTTCATCTGCCGGTAGGTGAAGCGGCCCGCGTCCTTCCGGGCCACGTCCACCACGGCCACGGCTTCCGGCCAGTAGAGGGCGCCCCGCCCCATCCAGTCTCCGATGAACATGCGAAGGACTCCTGTCTGAAGAGACGGGATGGGGGGGACTAAGCCGTCCAGCGGTAGAGGGCGGACGCCATGGCCAGGCCACCGCCGCTGGCGCAGAAGGCGACCAGGTCGCCCTTCTTCACCTTGCCCTGCACCACCGCGTCGTCGAGCGTCATGGGGATGCAGGCGGAGCCCGTGTACCCCCACTTGTCCATCGTGTAGTGCGCCTTCTCCATGGGCTGGTTGAGCGCCTTCATGGTGGCTTCGATGGTGCGCAGGTTGAGCTGCGTGAAGACGAACAGCTTCACGTCGTCCAGCGTCTGGTCCGCGCGCTTGAGCAGCGTGTCCAGCAGGATGGGCCAGCGCTCGGTGTTGAACGTGGAGGGGAACTTGCGCACGAACTGCACCGCGGGCTTGCCGTCCGTCAGCGCCAGCGTCTCCGCCGTGGCGGGCCGGTTCGTGCCGCCGGTGTAGATGCCCAGCGCGTCGTGGTACTCGCCGTTGGCCAGCAGCTTCGCGCCCAGGAAGCCCGGCTTGTCGGACGCGCCCAGCACCACCGCGCCCGCGCCGTCCGCGAACAGCGTGCAGGTCTTCTTGTCCTTCCAGTTCACGTACCGGGTCATCCCGTAGGCGCCCACCACCAGGATGCGCTGGTAGCTGTCGTCCGCGGAAATCGTCTTGGACGCCACGTCCAGCGCCGTCACCCAGCCCGCGCACGCGGCGTTGATGTCGTAGGTGCCCGCGTTGAGCGCGCCCAGCTTCGCCTGCACCACGGACGACGTGCCGGGGGAGAGGTAGTCCGGCGTGTCACTGGCCACGAGCACCAGGTCCAGCTCCTTGGGGTCCACCTTCGCGCGGGCCAGGGCCTCCTTCGCGGCGGCCACGGCCAGGTCGCTGGTGGCCTGGTGGTCCGCCATCACGTGGCGCTGCTTGATGCCCACGTTCTGCTGGAGCCACTCGTCCACCTTCTCGCCCAGGATCTTCTCCACGTCGGCGTTGGTGAGGAGCTTCTCGGGGACGTAGCGGCCGGTGGACAGGATGTTCGCGTAACGCATGACGGTGTTTCAGCTCCGGGGACCGCGTGACGGACGGCGGGGGGAC
>NZ_RAWK01000307.1 GCF_003612165.1 Corallococcus aberystwythensis
CCCCAAGCCCCCCCGGCAGGACTCCGGCGCCGCTCCGATGACCCTGGAGCGTGCCGTGGAGCTCGCCTCGCAGAAGAACGAGGCCGTGCTCGCCGCGGGACAGACCGCCGAGGCCGCCCAGGCCCGCGTCGCCCGCGCCCGCGCCTTCTTCCTCCCCACCATCGCGGCCACTGGCACCTACACGCGCCGTCTGCGTGAGTCCACGCGCGAGGTGGGCGGACAGACCGTCGTGCTCCAGAAGTACAACGCCCTGGGCGCGGTCTTCTCCGGCCGGATGACCCTCTTCGACGCGCGCGGCTTCCCCCTCTACCGGGCCGCGAAGCTGGAGAGCGAGGCGTCCAAGCTGGATGCCGTGGAGACGCGCCGCCAGGTGGCCTTCAGCGCCGCCAATGCCTTCCTCGTCACCCTGGCCAACCAGCAGGTCTACCAGGCCGCCGAGCAGCGCCTGGCCTACGCGAAGCAGAGCCTGGCGGACGCGCAGGCCCGCGCCACCGCGGGGCTCGCCAGCACCAACGACGTCACCCGCGCGGAGCTGGAGCTGGCCACCGCTGAGTCCAACCTCGCCGCCGCCCTGGGCACCGCGGAGACGAGCCGCCTGGAGCTGGGCTACCTCCTCGTGGAGCCGGTGCAGGGGGAGCTCGCGCCGCCGGAGCCGCTGCTCGCGGACGCCGTGCGCCCCGCGCCCTCCCTGGAGCTGCTCACCGAAGGGGCCACGGACCGGCGGCCGGACATCCTCTCCGCGCGCCTGCGCGTGCGCTCGCTGCGGGAGAGCGCGAAGGAGCCCCTGGCGCGCCTGCTGCCGTCCCTGGGCGCGAGCGCCCAATACCGCCTCACCAACGAGGCGGGCCTCAACGGCAACGTCGGTGACGGTTTCCTCGCCGTGGACCTCACCTGGACGCTCTTCGATGGCGGCGCCCGCTACGCCGAACGCGACGAGCGCGTGGCCAACGCCAACGCCGCGGAGCTGAACACCCAGGCCGCCACCCGCCGCGTGCCGGTGGACATCGAGCAGGCGCGGGTGAATCTGGAGACGGCCCGCGCCGCGCTCGCGCAGAGCGAGCAGGCAGCGAAGGCGGCGCGCAAGAACGCCGCGGAAACGGGCATCCTCTACCGCCAGGGTCTGTCCACCGCCCTCACCCTGGCGGACGCGTCCTTGAGCCTCTTCGAGGCGGAGGTCGCGCTGGCGCAGAACCGCTATGGGCTGGGTGTCGCACTGCTGGGCCTGAGGGCCGCTGTCGGACTGAATCCGCTGGGGAAGGAACCGTGAAGGCCATGCAACGCACTGGAGTCCTGGCCCTGTCGCTGGCCATGCTGTCCCTGGCCCCTGGCTGCAAGAAGGACGCGCCCGCGCAGGGCGGCAAGGGCGCGGGGCGGGGCCCCACCCAGTTCCCCGTGGAGGTCGCGCCCGTGCAGTCGCGCGACGTGGAGTACGCGGTCAGCGCCGTGGGCGCGGTGGAGGCCTTCGAGAGCGTGCAGATCACCGCGCGCGTCCCGGGCGCCCTGGAGCGCGTGAACTTCGCGGAAGGGCAGGTGGTGAAGAAGGGCGACACGCTCGCGGAGATTGAACCCGCGCGCTACGCCATCGCCGTGCGCTCCGCGGAGGCCGCGCTGCAGAAGGCCCAGGCCGCGCTGGTGGAGGCGAAGGCCGGCGCCCAGCGCCGCGCGGAGGTCAACGCGCAGAGCCCGGGCCTGCTGCCCGCCGAACAGCTGGAGACGTACCAGGCCCGCGCCGCCACCGCCCAGGCGGACGTGGCGGCGGCGAAGGCGCTGTTGGATCAGGCGCAGCTCAACCAGCGCGACGCCTTCGTGCGCGCCCCCATGGACGGCGTCCTCCAGACGCGCACCGTGCAGACGGGCCAGTACGTGCAGCCGGGCGTGGTGCTGGCCACGCTCCTGCGCCGTGAGCCGCTGCTCCTGCGCTTCAACGTGCCCGCGGCGGACGTGACGCGCATCACCCCGGGGATGCCCGCGCGCTTCACGGTGCGCTCGGACGGGGGGCAGTACTCCGCGAAGATCACCTACGTGTCCGCGAGCGCGGACGCGCAGAGCCGCATGGTGGCGGTGACCGCGGAGGTGACGGGCGAGGACGCGAAGAAGCTGCGGCCGGGCGCGTTCGCCACGGTGATCGTGCCGGTGGAGTCGCGTGGCGGCAGCCCGGTGATTCCGCAGACGGCCATCCGCCCCAGCGAGCGCGGCTTCCTGGCATTCGTGGTGACGGACAACAAGGCGCGCGAGCGCATCCTGGAGCTGGGACTGCGCACACCGGACGGGCAGGTGGAGGTGAAGGAAGGCCTCAAGCCCGGCGAGACGCTGGTGGTGCGCGGCGCGGAGGCCCTGCGCGACGGCGTGGCGGTGCGCGTGGATCAGGAGCGCCCGAAGCCGAAGGTGGGCGGAGAGCAGCCCCCAGCCGAGGCCCGCGGTGACACGAACGCGAATGCGGCCTCGGAGGGCCGGCCATGAGCATCACCGACGTCTGCATCAAGAAGCCGGTGTTCGCCTGGATGATCATGGCGGCGACCATCATCTTCGGATTGGTGGCGGCCCAGCGCATCGGCATCAGCCAGTTCCCGGACGTGGACTTCCCCACCATCAACATCTCCGTGTCGTGGGAAGGCGCCAACCCGGAAGCGGTGGAGTCGGACGTCGTCGAGTTCATCGAGGAGGCCGTGACGCAGGTGGAGGGCGTCAAGAGCATCACGTCCTCCGCGCGCCAGGGCAGCGCCAACATCACGGTGGAGCTGGACCTGTCGCGCAACGTGGACCTGGCGTTGCAGGACGTGCAGACCAAGGTGAGCCAGGCCCAGCGCCGGCTGCCGTTGGACATCGACCCGCCCGTCGTCTCCAAGTCCAACCCGGAGGACCAGCCCATCATGTGGCTGGGCGTGTCCGGGCCCTTCTCCCAGCAGGTGGTGAGCGACTTCGCGCGCTACCGCGTGAAGGAGCGCCTGCAGACGGTGCCCGGCGTGGGCGAGGTCATCCTGGGCGGCCTGCTGGAGCGCAACGTGCGCATCTGGGTGGATGCGCAGAAGCTGGATGCGCACGCGCTCACCGTCACGGACCTCATCGCCGCGCTCCAGCGCGAGCACGTGGAACTGCCCGCCGGCCGCATCGAGACGCAGGGGCGCGAGGTGAACGTGCGCTTCATGGGCGAGGCGCTGGACCTGGAGACGCTGGCGAACGTGGTGGTGCGCGAAGAGAGCGGCCGCCCGGTGTACCTGCACGACGTGGCCATCATCGAGGACGGCTTCGAGGACGAGCGGCGCCTGGCCCGGGTGAACGGCGAGCCCGCGCAGGCCATGGGCATCAAGAAGCAGCGCGGCGCGAACGCGGTGGCGGTGGCCCAGGAGGTGCGCCTGCAACTGGCGCAGCTCCAGAAGGAGCTGCCGGAGGGCATGAGCGCGACCATCAACTTCGACTCGACGCAGTTCATCGAAGAGAGCGTGCACGAGATTGAGTTCGAGCTCCTGCTCGCGTGCATCCTCACCGCGTTCGTGTGCTGGGTGTTCCTGGGGTCGCTCTCCAGCACGCTCAACGTGGTGCTCGCCATTCCCATGTCGCTGCTGGGAACGGTGGCCGTCATCTACTTCCTGGGCTTCACGCTCAACACCTTCACGTTGTTGGGCCTGGCCCTGGCGGTAGGCATCGTGGTGGACGACGCCATCATGGTGCTGGAGAACATCTTCCGGCACGCGGAGGAGGGGAAGGACCGGGTGCGCGCCGCGCGCGAGGGCACCGCGGAAATCACCTTCGCGGCCCTGGCGGCGACGCTGGCGGTGGTGGCCATCTTCCTGCCCGTCGTCTTCATGAAGGGCATCATCGGCCGGTTCTTCCTCCAGTTCGGCGTCACGCTGTGCGTGGCGGTGCTGCTGTCCTACGTGGAGGCCATCACCCTGGCGCCCGCGCGCTGCGCGCAGCTGCTCAAGACGTCGCGCGAGCACCGCAGCCGCATTGGCGTGGTGGTGGACAAGGCCTTCTCCAAGCTGGAGGCGCTGTACGCGCGGGTGCTGGGCTGGGGGCTGGTGCGGCCCTGGCGCGTGCTGCTGGTCGCGGTGGCGATGCTCATCCTGAGCGCGTTCGCGTTCAAGGCGCTGCCGGGCGAGTTCGTCCCGTCGCAGGACCAGGGCCGCATGTCCGTGCGCCTTCAGACGGCGGTGGGCAGCAGCCTGGAGGAGACCAACCGCCTCTTCAAGCGCGCGGAGGCGTTCGTCGCCAGCCGTCCTGAGGTCACGCGCGTGTTCGTGGTGGTGGGCGGCGGTGGCAGCGGTTCCAGCGTCAACGCGGGCAACATGAACCTGACGCTGGTGCCGACGGACCAGCGCATGACGCAGGCGGAGTTCGCGCAGGTGCTGCGCAAGGAGCTCAACAGCTACCCGGGGCTGCGCGCGGTGGTGCAGGACCTGTCCCAGGCGGGCTTCACCGCGCAGCGCGGCTTCCCGGTGGAGTTCAGCGTGCGCGGGTCGGACTGGGACAAGCTGGTGGAGGCGAGCCAGTCCCTGCGCGAGCAGCTCCAGGCGTCCGGCAAGGTGGTGGACCTGGACACGGACTACCAGCTGGGCCAGCCGGAGCTGCGGATTACGCCGGACCGCGCTCGCGCGGCGGACGTGGGCGTGCCCATCCAGGCGGTGGCGTCCACGGTGAACGCGCTGGTGGGCGGCGTGCGTGTGGGCAAGTACAGCAGCGGCGGGCGGCGCATCGACGTGCGCATGCGCCTGCTCGCGAGTCAGCGCTCGCGGCCGGAGGACCTGTCGTTGCTCAAGGTCCGCACGGCGAACAACGCGCTGGTGCCGCTGTCGTCGCTGGTGTCGCAGGAGGAGCTGCCCGCGCTCCAGGCCATCACCCGCCGCGACCGTGAGCGCGCCATCAGCCTCTTCGCCAACGTGGCGCCGGGGTCCAATCAGGAGGAGGCGCTGGCCACGGTGGAGTCGCTGGGCAAGGACCTTCCTGGAGGCATCCGCGTGGTGGCGGGCGGCGCGAGCGTGGCGTTCCGCGACTCCATGAGCAGCCTCATCTTCGCGCTCTTCATGGGCATCGCCGTCGCGTACATGGTGCTGGGCGCGCAGTTCAATTCGTTCCTGCACCCGGTGACGGTGCTGACCATCCTGCCCCTGTCCGTGGCGGGCGCGTCGTTCGCGCTGCTCGTCACGGGGAACACGCTGAACATCTTCAGCATGATTGGCCTGCTGCTCTTGATGGGCATCGTGAAGAAGAACTCCATCATCCTGGTGGACTACGCGCTCCAGCAGCGCGAGCAGGGCGCGGACGCGATGCAGGCCATGCTGCGCGCGGGCCCGGTGCGCCTGCGTCCCATCCTGATGACGTCCACCGCGACGATGATGTCCGCGGTGCCGGCGGCGCTGGCGCTGGGCGCGGGCAGTGAGACGCGCGCCCCCATGTCCATCGCGGTGCTGGGCGGCCTGTCCGTCTCCACCGTGCTCAGCCTGCTCGTGGTGCCCGCGTTCTACGTCGTCGCGGACCGCCTCAAGACGCGGCTGGGAAACCGGCTGCGCAAGGGGAAGGGCGGGGACGACTCGGACGCCGTCCACGAGGAGCCCCGGCCCGTGCCGCACGGGTAGTGGCTTCAAGCGCCTCCTGTCCACTTCCTGAAGGTCATTCCTTGCGGCCCTGACGCGGGCCAGAGGGAATCCGAGCTATCCTCAAGGTGCTGTTCAACCGGGTTTTCACCAGGAGGAAGCATGCGAGGAATGATTGGAGCGCTGATGTTCGCAGGGCTGGTCGCGGGCTGCGGGGGCGGGATGGAGGACGTGGGCGAAGAGGCCACGCTTTCCGCCACGCCGTCCGAGAACCCGGCCGACGTGAACGCCCTGGCCTGCACCAACAACTCGGTCCATTACGCCCAGTACTTCTACGAGAACGGCGTCGAGTGCGGCCTGCGGTACTACTTCTGTGACGGGCGCGAGGCGACGCGCGGGTGCCAGACGGAGACGTATACCCAGTACTACTACTGCGGCTGTCCGTAACGGCAGGCGGCAGGCCGGGGCCCTGAAGCCACCGCGCCCCGGCGCCCTGGGACGATGCAGGCGCCCTGGCACATGCGCAGCGTCTCCGGAACACGGCCCCGACCGGGGCCCCGAACCTTCGGAGACGCCGCCATGGCCACGCCTGTTCCTCCCGACACCCACGCCGTGCCCGTGAAGGAGCGCGACGAGTCGCTCGACCTCCAGCCGTTCCTGGACGAAATCCAGGGCGACGCGGTCATGCACAGCCAGGGCCTGGAGGCCCGCGAGGCCGCCAGCGCGGTGTTCTGCTCGCTCGCCCGGCGGCTGTCGGATGGCGAGGACGTGAAGCTCTACCGCGCGCTGACCGGCGGCATTGGCGCCATCCTGGGCGCCTGCACGGTGCACCGGGGGCCCTCACGCGCCAAACGCATTGGCCGCGATGAGTTCATCACCGACGTGGCGGACCACCTGCGCATCAAGCCCGACCAGGCCTTCCGCGTCGTCACCGCGGTGTTCACCGCCGTGCGCGACCGAATCCCCGAGGACGAGGTCGCCGCCGTGGCCTCTCAGTTGCCTGCCGACCTGGGCGACCTGTTCCGCAGACCTGTCTGACGGCTGGACGGGGTTCAGGAGCGCAACCAGGCATCATTCTTCCGCAGTGGTTAACTTTCACCGTCCGTCGTGCTGACGTGTAGCGCGATGCCAACCTCTCAATCCTACTCGCGCACCGCGTGCGCAGTCGCAATCGCCGCACTTGTCGGGTGCGGCTCCGCTACCGTCGGTGGTGTGGGCCGGCCCGCTTCGGCGAAGTGGGTCGGCTCGGTGGTCAACACGCCGGACGGCGGGCAACTTCAGACGACCATCTACTACGGCCCCTGGCAGTGTACGGACGCGTTCCTTTCCGAATGCGGAAGGAAGTGCGCCGCGCAAGGCCGGATGCTCAAGGGCTGCATGTGGCTGGCCGACATCAAAGGGGATTGGCGGGGGCGCTTCTTGTTGCTTCCGGCGCAAGCCGGTGGCCGGCTTGCCATCACCCATTGCTGCTGCGACTACTCGACCATTTCCAATGTGAGCCAGCAGCGACGCATCTGGAATCGGGCTCGCGACAGGTTCCGGGAAACATGGGCGGAGGAGTTCGGAGCGTGGCCCCAGAGCGGAGGTACTCTCTGGGAGGGACACCACATCTTCGACCTCTGGCACGGTGGACCGCCCGTCGCCCCCTCCAACGTGCTACCCGTCCCACCGGACGTTCATCAGGTGCTCAACCAGCAGTACCCGGCCTGTTACGCCGGGGGCGGCCAATGGAGCATGCCTGGGCCCGCGCGGCCCTACGTCGACTAAGCCCATGCCGCCCCTCATGGAACGCTTGCTGGCTGAAGTCTCTCGGCTCCACTTCCCGGAGCCTCCGGCGACGCCTGGGCAGATTGCCGCCTTCGAGGCACGCGTGGGTTGGCGGTTGGATTCGGACCTGCGCGCCTTCTATCTGCACTGCAACGGCGCATCGCTCTTTCGTCCCCGGCTGACCGCGAACTACCGGATCCTCTCGCTCGATGAAATCAGGCGCGCACGAGCCGCCATTCGAGGCAGTGAGCGGGAGGAGGACGGTCCACCCAATTGGTACACCGTCCTCTATCTCCAGGACGGCGACTACATCATCGCCGACGTCTCGCGTACGCAGGATGGGCGCTTCCCGCTCCTTGACGCGTTCCACGAAACGTTTCCCGACCCGGCCGAAACACGCCAGGTGGCTGCGTCATTCGGTGAGTTCCTGGAGAAGGCCCTCGCCAGTGGCGATGACTTCTTCTGGCTGGACGCGGGCTGAGTTCCGCCCGCGTCGTGGCCTTCCTACGCCGGTCAGCTCCCACCACCTGCTCTTGAGCGGACTCCGGTTCCTCCGATGCGGGAGAGGTCTGTCTGGATCGCCTCGAACTGCTCAAGTGCCGCACGCAGGTCGTCGACAATCTCACCGGCAATGACGTCCGGAGCAGGCAGGTTCGCGGAGTCCTCCAGCGACTCGTCCTTGAGCCAGAAGATGTCCAGGCTCACCTTGTCCCGCTGGAGCAACTCCTCGTAGCTGTACGAACGCCAGCGCCCCTCTGGAGCCTTCTTCTCGGACCATGTGGCCTTGCGCTGGTGCCGGTTCTCCGGCTGGTAGCAGGCAACGAACTCGTCCAGAGCCGCCCGCTTCAGCGGGTTCGTCTTCAGGGTGAAGTGCTTGTTCGTGCGCAGGTCGTAGACCCAGAGCTTCTCGGTCCACGGCTTCTCCCGGCCCGGCTTCTTCTCGAAGAACAGCACGTTCGCCTTCACGCCCTGCGCGTAGAAGATGCCCGTCGGCAACCGCAGCAGGGTGTGCACGTCGCACTCGTGAAGCAGCTTGCGGCGGATCGTCTCTCCCGCTCCGCCCTCGAAGAGCACGTTGTCGGGCACCACCACCGCCGCGCGCCCGTTCACCTCCAGCAGCGTCTTGATGTGCTGCACGAAGTTGAGCTGCTTGTTGCTCGTGGAGGCCCAGAAGTCGTCGCGCACAACGGTGAGAGTCTCCCTCTCCTGCTCGCCCTCCTCGTTGATGACGGTGACGGAGGACTTGCGGCCGAAGGGCGGATTGGAGAGAGCGATCTTCCACCGCTTGCCCGGGTCACTGCGAATGGCGTCATCCACGACGACGATGGGTGTCTCATCACCGCCAACGCCGTGGAGCAACAGGTTCATCGTGCACAGGCGGGCGGGCGTATCGGCGATCTCCCACCCTCGGAGCGCCTCCAGCTTGAGGTGCTTCTTCTGGTCCCGGTCGAGCTTGTTGTTGCTGACAATGTAGTCGTGGGCCGAGAGCAGGAAGCCGCCGGTGCCCACGGCCGGGTCGATGATGGTCTCCCCTGGCTTGGGCTGAACCACGTCCACGATGGCGCGGATCAACGCTCGTGGGGTGAAGTACTGCCCGGCACCGGACTGGGAGGCCGTCTTCTCCAGCAAGCCCTCGTAGGCGTCACCCTTCACGTCGGCGTCGAGGCTCGACCACTGCTCGCGGTCCAACAGGTCCACAATGAGGCGGCGCAGCTTCGCGGGGTCCTGAATCTTGTTCTGGGCTTTGCGGAAGATAAGTCCCAGCGTCCCCTTCGACTTGCCCAGTGTCTCCAGCAGGTGGCGATAGTGGGTTTCGAGCGCGTCGCCCTCCTTGCTCATCAGGCTGGGCCAGTCGAAACCTTTGGGAACGGGCGAAGGCCGGTTCCACGGAGCCTGTGTCTGCTCGTGAGCCATCTTGAGGAAGAGGAGGAACGTAAGCTGCTCGATGTAGTCGCCGTAGGAGAGGCCATCGTCCCGGAGGACATCGCAGTAGTTCCAGAGCTTCTGAACAATTTGGGCCGAGTGGTTGCTCATCGGACTGCCTTCATTTTCGGGACAGTGGTGGTCTGCCTGGATCGGCCCTGTTTAGGCACAGGCTGGTTTCCCACAGTGGCACGGATGCGCTCTAGGAGCCTTGAGGCCGGTTCGTCTTCATCCAACTGAGGGGTGATCAAACCCTCGAATGCACTACGAAGAATAGCGACACGAAGAGTAGATGATCTGCGTGTAGCCGCATCGGCAGTCATCTCCAAGTGATCGATGGTGGAGAAACGGCGGTCGATCTCTGCTGCGATCCGCATTTGTTCTGCAAGAGGCGGCAGTGCCACCAGGAAGTCGGCAATCTGCGTCGTGAACATGTGTTGAATAAGGCTGCCGGTGTTCAACCCATCAACAAACCTCCGAAAAGCCCATGCCTTGAACATCCAAAGGCAGAAACCATGGCTTAGGAGAACTGGCGTCAACCTTGCGAGTCGCTGATTCAGGAGACAGCGCTCGTTAGGATCCGTGAGGCAAACGCGGCCAAGAAACTCATCCTTGAGTGACTGTGCCGTCAGATTGATGACGATTTCATTGCCTCTCAAGATGAGGTCTGGGTTCTCGGTTGCGTAGGCTTCCGGCATGTGTCGAGTATTGTCTGCCGTCCACTGTAGTCTTCCCGAGACGTGCATGTTTCCGGGCCGCAGTAGCTTCGTCCCTGACTCGGAGTAGTCCTTGCTCGGGAACGGTCGCCCGTTCTGCGAAAACCCAACCTGCTCCCATCGTGCCCATGTCCAACCTTGGGGTAGGGGAGCTAGCCCTGTGGCCACGGCAGGCGCAGGTTCGACATACTTCGTCTTCCACTTGTCATCCTTGGGCGGCTTTCCAGCTGCATTCATCTTGGCAAGCTGATCGGCCTCCCAGCGGGCGCGGCGCTCCTTGATGATTCGCGCGAGGAGCTTGTCGGCGGGCTCGTAGTCGCGCTTTTCGCGGCGGGCGAGTTCGGCCTCGGTCGGAACGAGCCGTCCTTCGCACGCGGCCTTCAGGACAGAAGCCCGGTACCGCTTAAGCTGCGCCTGTACGCGCTTGAGTGCCTCGACTCCGGCGTCGAGCCGAGTGAACTGCTTCTCGACCTCGCCAATGATTCGGTCCTGCTCGCTCGTCGGCGCGAGCGGTATTTCAAACCGCAGGAACGACGCGAACTCCACATTTGCAACTGTTGTCCCGGATTTGGTGCAGTCTTTGAGGATGCGCTGTTCGAACGCTTTGAGGCCAAGCGCGACGTATCTTGCCCGGACTCCCTTTCGTGGCGTCAGCGACTTTAGGTCTTGATTGATGGCAACTGGCTTCTTTGTGGTCGCGACTGGAAGAGTTCTTTCCAGGATGCCACTTCGAGTCACGACGAGAACCGATTCCACCGGCACCAATCGAGTTGCCGACTGCTCGATTGCTGTCTTCGTGATGTAATCTTCGGCATCAAAAATGAACTCCGCCTTCATGTCCTTTGGAGAAACCCATGGAATTTCTCCATTCCAGAAATTTGGATTTGATTTAGATGGCGTGCCCCCGCCAGACCAAGTTCCTAGTTCTGACAGAGCAGTGCGAATCCAATTCGCAGGCAGATTGTTCTCATTCATGCGACAAGCACCGTATTCAGTTCTTCGAGCAGCTCATCAAGCTTGCCCGCGAACACCTGATGGACCCGCCCGAGCCCGCCCTTCA
>NZ_RAWK01000308.1 GCF_003612165.1 Corallococcus aberystwythensis
GCCCCCCAACCGAGACACCCCCTCCTCCACGGACACCCGGGGCATCCACCCGGTGGCCCGCGTGAAGGCGCGCGTGTCGGAGACGTAGTAGCGCTGGTCGCCCGTGCGCCAGCCCTCGAACGCGACGCGCGGCTCGCGGCCCGTGCTCCGCTGGATGAGCGTCAAGAGCTCCAGCAGGCTCACCGTCCGCCCCGGCCCCCCGCCGATGTTGAAGGCCCGTCCCTGGATGCGCGGCATGGCCTGCTGCGCCAGCCGGAAGGCGCGCACCAGGTCCTCCACGAAGAGGAGGTCGCGCACCTGCATGCCGTCGCCGTAGAGCGTGAGCGGCTCGCCCTCCAGCGCCCGCAGGAGGAAGTGCGCCACCCAGCCCTGGTCCTCCGTGCCGAACTGCCGGGGCCCGTAGATGCAGCTCATCCGGAACACCACCGCCGGCAGGCCGAAGGTCCGCGCGTAGTCCAGCACGTACTGGTCCGCCGCTCCCTTCGAACAGCCGTAGGGGCTCTCGAAGTCGAGCGGGCACGCCTCGCTGATGCCATGCGCGAGCGTCTGCGCGTCCGCCGGCGCGTAGCGCTGGCCCCGGACCGCGAGCTCCAGCCCCTTCAGCCCGCCATACACCTTGTTGGTGGAGGTGAAGATGAGCGACGGAGGCGTCTCCAGCTCCCGCAGCGCCTCCAGGACGTGGAGCGTGCCGCGCGCGTTGACGTCGAAGTCGTGGAGCGGGGACTGGAGGCTGTGCGTCACCGCCACCTGCGCGGCGAAGTGGAACACCTCGCTCGCGTCCCGCACGGCGCGGCGCACCGCGAGCAGGTCGCGCGTGTCCGCCACGTCGATGCGCAGGCGCTCTCCGTGACGCTCGCGAAGCCAGCGCAGGTTCTTCTCCACGCCGGGGCGCGACACGTTGTCCACCACCCGCACCGCCCGCCCCTCCTGCAGGCAGTGGTCCGCCAGGTTGGAGCCGATGAAGCCCGCGCCCCCGAAGATGACGACCGTCCCCTCCCCGCTGGCCACGGGCCTCATACGGTGAGCCCCCGGGCGTCCAGCTCCGCGCGCGCTTCCGCGGCCCGGTCCTGGGCCACCCGTCCCACGAGCCACCGCGACAGCTCCAGGAGCCCCTCCTGGAAGCCCACGCGGGGCGCGTACCCCAGCACCTGGCGCGCGCGGGTGATGTCCGCGAAGCAGTGGCGGATGTCGCCCATGCGGTACTTCCCCGTCACCGCCGGCCGCATCCGGGACAGGCCCATCACCTCGCCCACCGAGCGAGCCACGTCGCGCACGGTGACGGCCCGGCCGCTGCCCACGTTGAGCACCTGCCCCGCGGCGCCCTCCACCTGGAGCGCCAGCCGGCAGGCCTGCGCCACGTCGTGCACGTTCACGAAGTCGCGCTGCTGCAGGCCGTCCTCGAAGAGCAGCGGCGCGTTCCCGTTGAGCAGCCGCGCCGCGAAGATGGCCAGCACGCCGGTGTACGGGTTGGAGAGCGCCTGGCGCGGGCCGTAGACGTTGAAGAAGCGCAAGCCCACGGTGGGGATGCGGTACGCGCGGCCCACCAGCAGGCACAGCCGCTCCTGGTCGAACTTCGACAGCGCGTAGACGGAGGACAGCGTGGGCGCCTTGTCCTCGGGCGTGGGCACGGGCGTGAGCCGCGTGCCGTGCGCGTCGCGCAGCTCCCAGTCCCCCGCCTGCAACTGCTCCAGCGACCGCTCCGGGCCCGGCACGGTGCGGCCGTCCGGCGTGAGGCACAGCCCCTCGCCGTAGACGCTCATGCTGGAGGCCACCACCAGCCGCTCCACGGGGCGCTCAATGAGGGCCTGGAGCAGCACGGCGGTGCCCTGGTTGTTCACCGACGTGTAGTGGGCCACCTCGTACATGCTCTGGCCCACGCCCACCGCGGCGGCCAGGTGCACGACGCAGTCCACCCCCTCCAGCGCCCGGCGCACGGCCTCCGCGTCGCGCACGTCCCCGACGTGGAGGTCCACCTCCGGTGACAGGTAGTCCGGGCGCTCGCGTCCGGGGCCGTGCACCTGCGGCACCAGGGAGTCCAGCGCCCGCACCCGGTGGCCGTGCGCGAGCAGCTCGTCCGCCAGATGCGAACCGATGAAGCCCGCGCCTCCGGTGATGAGGATGTGTTTGCGGCCCATGCGCTCCCCGCCCCCTGGCCGCGTCCACGCGCGCGGCCCCGCTGCCTGTCCGCGGGAACGGTAAACACCCCACCGTCCGGGTCATCCCTCCCGGATGGCTTGCCTGGGCGCGTGCCCTCGCGCGCGTTGGAAAGCGGCGTCACGCCCCGGGCGCGAAGGCGGGCTTGCTCAGGCGGACAGGGGCGGCGGAGGCGCTGGAAGCGGAGGGCGGTCGGGGAGCAGCCCGCGCGTCTGGCGGCGCACGAGCGACGCGTAGTAGCCGTCCTGGCGCATGAGCTCCGCGTGCCGTCCCTCTTCGATGATGCGCCCCTCCTGGAGCACCAGGATGCGGTCCGCGTCCACGACCGTGGACAGCCGGTGGGCGATGGCGAACGTGGTGCGGCCCTTCATCAGGCGGCCCAGCGCCTCCTGCACCAGCGCCTCGCTCTCCGCGTCCAGGGCGCTGGTGGGTTCGTCCAGCACGAGGATGGGCGGGTCCTTGAGCAGCGACCGCGCGATGGCGACGCGCTGGCGCTCGCCCGCGGACAGGCGGCTGCCCTTCTCCCCCACCACGGTGTCGTAGCCCTGGGGCAGCCGGTCGATGAAGACGTCCGCGTGCGCGGCGCGGGCGGCGGCCTCAATCTCCTGCTGCGAGGCCTCCGGCCGGCCGTAGGCGATGTTCGCGCGCACGCTCTCGTTGAAGAGCAGGCCGTCCTGGAGCACCACTCCGATGTGGCGGCGCAGCGACATCTGCTTGAGGGACCGGACGTCCTGCCCGTCGATGCGCACCGAGCCCTGGACGGGGTCATAGAAGCGGCACAGGAGGCTCATCAGCGTCGTCTTGCCCGCGCCGCTGGGCCCCACGAGGGCAATGGTCTCTCCCGGCCGGACCTTGAGGTCCACGCCGCGCAACAGCGGCCGGCCCTCGCCCGCGGCGGAGGGGTAGGCGAAGTGGATGCCGGAGAACTCCACCTCGCCCTTCACGTCCGTCACCTCGCGCGCGTCCGGCGCGTCGCCCAGGCGGTCCTGCGCGTCCAGGATGGAGAACACCTGGTGCATGGCCACGGACGCGGTGCGCAGCGTGCGGTACACGCCGCTCAGGCCCTGCACCGGACCGAACAGCCCGCCGATGTAGCCCAGGAACGCCACCAGCGTGCCGGTGGTGACTTCGCCCCGGAGCACCAGCAGGGCGCCCATGCCGACGGACGCCACGCGCGCCACCAGCACGATGACGTTCTGGCTGCCGCTCACCACGGCGTCGTAGCCCACGCCCCGGACGACGACGGCGTTGGCCTCGCGCACGCCGTGCAGGAAGCGCTGCTTCTCACGCTCCTCCATGGCGAAGCTCTTCACGGTGACGATGCCGGAGAGCACTTCGTTGAAGCGGGCGTAGATGCTGGCCCAGCGGTCCATCAGCGTCTGCTCGCGCTGCGTCTGCACGGGCGCGGCCTTCCGGGCGATGAGCACCGGGAGGGGCGCGAACGCGAGCGCCACCAGCGCCAGCCGCCAGTCCAGCCGGAGCATGATGGTGACGGAGAGCAGCAGGTAGGCCGCCGCGGGCACCACGTTGAAGGCCAGCTCCGTGATGGCGCCCACGAAGCCCTGCATGCCGCGGTCGAGCCGGGTCATGATGGCGCCCACGCCCTCCTCGCGGTGGAAGCTCAGGGGCAGCGAGTGCAGGCGCGTGACGGTGGCCTCGTTGAGTGAATAGTGCACGTGGATGCGCGTGCGCCAGGTGAGCCAGTTCGCCGTGGAGGCGAGCACCTCGCGCGCAAGGCCCATGAGCACCAGGCCTCCGACGCCCAGGAGCACCGCGCGGGCGGCCCCCTGCGCGCCCAGCTGGTCGAAGATGTGCTTGAGCACCAGCGGCTCCAGCGCGCTCAGCGCGGAGCCCGTCAGCACCAGCAGGAGGATGAGGGCGACGGCGCGCCGGTGCGGCTGGAGCCACGCCATCGCGCGCGCCAGGGAGGCGGAAGGGACGGGAGGGTTCTGCATGAGCGCCAGGAACGCGCTGCCCTCCCCGCCCCTTCCCTTCGCGGCTCAGGCGTAGAGGAGGTCCAGCGCGGTGGCCACGTCCACGAGCCGCTCGGTCTCCACGTCGAAGCGCTCGCCCTTCGCCAGCCGGGTGGCCCACGCCACGGCGGCCCGTCCGCCCCAGGCATCGGGTGGCGCGCTCAGCCGTTCGCGCCGGGTGCCCTGGAACACGTCCGCGGTGAAGTCGAAGAAGGAGCCGTCCACGTTGCGCAACGCCGCCCCGCCCTTCGTGCCGTAGAAGGCCGCTTCAATGACCGCGTCGCACCCGGCGGGCAGCTTCCAGGAGCAGGCGAGCTGCACGCAGGCGCCCGTGCCCAGCACGAGCTGCGCGGCGGCGAAGTCCTCCACGCCCTCCTCGCGGGAGGTCAGCCGCTGGCCTCGTGCGAAGCGCCGGGCGGACACCGTCTCCACGGTGGGGAAGCCGAGCGTCCACAGCGCCAGGTCCACCAGGTGGATGCCCAGGTCCATCACGCACCCGCCGCCCGCCTGCTTCGGGTCGTAGAACCACAGCTTGTCCGGGCCGTACGCGTTGTGGAACACGAGATTCACCGCGTACACGTGGCCCAGCGCGCCCGACTGGATGTGTTCGTGCAAGTGCCGCATGCCGGTGGTGAAGCGGTAGCTCAGGTCCACGCCCAGGAGCCGGTCCGCCGCGCGGGCCGCGTCCACCACGCGGCGCACCTCCCCGGCCGTGCGGCCCAGGGGCTTCTGGCAGAACACGGCCACGCCGCGCTCCAGCGCCCGCAGGGACTGCTCCGCGTGCGCCGCGCTGGGCGTGGCGATGACCAGCCCGTCGAGCCCCAGGTCGAGCAGCGCGTCCAGGGACCCGACGCACTTCGCGCCAGGAGCCAGGGCCCGGGCCTCGCGGGCCGCGTCGGCGGCAGGGTCGCAGAGCCCCACCACCTGGACCTGCTCGGAGCGCACGATGTCCTTCATGCGGTTGCGGCCAATCCAGCCCATGCCCAGGAAGCCGACGCGGGGCCTCTTCTCCGGTCCGGCGCTCATAGGGTGACCACGCCCTTGAGGAAGCCGTCCGGACGCGTGCGCATGGCGTCGAACGCGCGGTCCATCTCCTCCAGCGGGAAGGACGTGAAGAGGGGGAACGGATCCAACCGGCCGGAGGCGACGGCGTCCACGGCCAGGCGCATGCCTTCCACGTAGACCCGCGGGTCGCGCTCGTGGGCGTTGATGACGTCCAGCCCGCGCCAGTTCCACAGCTGCATGTTCACTTGGCGGGGCCCGTCCTGGTGGTAGCCCGCGACCACCAGCTTCCCCCGCTCGCGCGTCAGCTCCCCGGCGAGCGCCAACGGCCACTGCTCGCCGACGACTTCAATGACGCGGTCGCAGAGGGCGCCGCCGGTGAGGGCGTTCACGCGCTCGATGATGCGGACGTGGTCATCCATGGGGATGCACTCGGCGGCGCCCTGCCCGCGCGCCAGCTCCAGGGCCCAGGGCCTGCGGGTGATGGCGAGGACGCGAGCGCCCGCGTTGGCCGCGAGCCGCGTCACCACCGCGCCCAGGAAGCCGATGCCGATGACGGCGACCGTCTGGCCCGGCTGGATGTCCGCGCGCCGGAAGATGTTCATCGCGCAGCCCAGGGGCTCTCCGGGGAAAGGTTTGCCCGCGAGCGACGGAGGCAGCACCACCGCGCAAGCCGCGTCCACCACGTCGTACTCCGCGAAGGCCGAGGACGACAGCATGGCCACGCGGTCACCGGGCTTCAGGCCGGAGACGTCCGGGCCCGGCGCGTCCACCACGCCCCAGCCCTCGTGCCCGGGTGCGCCGGGGGGCATGGGGTAGCGGAACCACTCGCGCCCTTCCCAGACGGGGAGGTTGGAGCCACAGACGCCGCAGCCCTCCATCCGCACCCGCACCTGGCCGGGGCCCGGTTCAGGCCGGGCCACGCGCTCCACGCGGATGCCCCGAGGTCCGCCCACCACCGCCGCCCGCATCGTGACCGCCGCTGCGCCATCCATGTGCTGCCTCCCCGGAGAATCTCCTCAAGCTACAAACCGCCCCGGCTCGAGGGACCCGGCGCGCCGGGGCAGACCTCCTGTGCACTCGTCGCCATGCGGAGAGTTCAGTGCACCGCCTCCACCACGCCGGCCGCGTGCCGCACGAACGGAGGCACGGGAAGCGACACCTCCGGCTCCATCACGAGCCGCTGCTCGCGGCTCAGCAACTCGCCCGTCACGTCGTTCCACCAGGTGATGCGGTACTGCCCGGGCGTCAGCCGCACACGCACCCGCGCACCGGTCACGGGCTGGCCGTAGCCCTCCTTCGCGCCCATCACCCACAGCGCCTGGAGGCCCGGACGTCCCAGGGCCCAGGCCCGCGTGCCCGTGGGCGATGCCGGAGGTGCTTCCTGCGGCAACAGCGGCGGACCTGGAGGCAGGCGGGCGAGGTAGTCCGCCAGCACGCGGAAGTGCCGGCCGCGCTCCGGCGTCATCGGCACGTCGGAGTCCTCGGTGAAGGGCGGCGCGCTGTGCGCGAGCACGCCCGCGCCACAGAAGGTGGTGACCCAGATGCCCACGTGCGTGTGGTCGTACGTCTGGCGGTCATCGCCGCCGTAGCCGAACTCGCCCAGGAGGAGGGGCTTGTCGTAGCCCCAGGTCTCCGCCACCTTGCGCGTCAGCTCCGCCGCGAGCGCATGCACCTGGTAGAACTCCTTGCCGTAGAGGTGCCACTGCAGCAGGTCGTCCTGCCGGCTCGCGTACCAGGGGCGCTCGTCGCCATCGACGTTCCAGTGCAGCCCCACCGAACCCACCGTGACGAGGTGCCCGTACGGGTCCTCCGCGTGCCACGTCGCCGCGAGCCGCTCCGCCCAGGGTATCCACGTCGCCTCGCCGACGTTGCCGTCCCACTCAGGTTCGTTGAGCAGGTCCACGGCCAGGAACGCGGGTGACGCGCCGAAGCGCGCGAGCACGTAGCGCAGCCGCTTTTCCGCCAGCTCCGGCCGGTCGAAGAAGTCATCAGGCATGGCGGCCGGGCCCCCTCGCGCGGTGCTGTAGGGATTGTCCTCCCAGCTCTTCCACGTCTCGCCCGGCGTGAAGCCCACCGCGAAGAGGCAGAGGATGACCTGGAGGCCGTGCCGTTCAGCGGCGTCGAAGAGGGCGTCGTAACGGGCGGCGACCTCCGGGTCGAAGACACCGGGGCGCGGCTCCAGGCAGCCGGGCTGGGGGCCGGGCACAGGCTCCTCCTGCTCGCAGTCGGTGAAGATGAAGATGCGCAGGGTGTTCATCCCGCGCGCCGCCATGCTCGCGATGTAGTCACTCGCGGACTGCTGGCCGTGGTTCCAGGTGGGGTCGTAGACGTTGAAGCGGTTCTCCCCCAGCGGCAGGAACGGCGTGCCGTCCTCCCACGCCAGGTGGTGCGCGGAGACCGTGCTCCGGCGCACGAAGCCCCGGCGTGAGGACGGCCGGGACAGGAACCGGCCCGACGCCACTTCGCGTGTCCCCGCCTGGATGCGGTAGCGGTACTCGCCCACCTCCTGGGGAGTGAAGCGCACGCGAAAGCCGCCGCCCGTCACGGGAAAGCCGCCCACGGCCAGCTCCCGGCCGGAGGGCGCCACGAAGCGCGCGAGCACGGGGACGTCGTCCGGAGCGCTCGTGCTGCCAGGGACGGTGAAGCCGAGCTCGAACCGCGAGTAACGCTCCAACTCCTGGATTGGAGCCGGGGCGGCGGGGGGTGGGCGATGGGCCGCGCACCCCGCGAGCAGCACGACCCACAGCCACACCCGGAAGCCCTTCGCGACAGGCGCCATGTCCCCTCCCCTCCCCGACGCCAATCAGCAGGCCGAGCGCCCGGAGCACGCCCGAGGCTCCCCAGCCGTCCCCCACGGAAGGCTCCTATCTTCCCTCCACGGCCACGAGGCGCTGGAGCGGCAAGGGAGTGCGCATGCGCGTGAAGGAGCGGGAGCTCAATCTCGACTGGGTGACACCGCTGTTGGCGGTGGGCGGAAGCTATCCCATGGATGCCGCCGCGCATCTGGCCCAGAAGCTGGGCGTGCGTCATGTGGTGGATGTCCGGGTGGAGTGCCAGGACGACGAGCACGTGCTGAGCGAGCACGGCATCACGTTCCTGCACCTGCCCACGGTGGACATGCGCGCCATCCAGTTGCGGATGATCCACGACGGCGTGGCGTGGGTGCGCGAGCGGCTGATGAGGGAGCAGAAGGTCCTCATCCACTGCGAGCACGGCATCGGAAGGAGCGCGCTGCTGGCGTTGTGCGTGCTGGTGGATCAAGGCCTGGAGCCGCTCGAGGCACTGGAGCTGGCGAAGACACGGAGGCCCTGCGTGTCACCGAGTCCCGAGCAACTGGGGGCCTTCATCGCGTACACGCAGGATGTGCATGTGAATAGGTCCGTTGCATGGCCGGTGCCCACGCTCGAAGCGCTGGGGACCATCGCGTACCGGCATCTGCGTGCCGGCATGGAAACGACGGGCGGAAGCTGAATGGCATGCTCGTCTACGGCGATCACCCGCGAGTGCTGTCGCCCACGGAAGTCCTCCGAGCGTTGGGAGTCCGGCTGAAGCGGCTGGCCACACTGCCTCCAGGACTGGAGCGGCACGCGGAGCGGAGGACGCTGTTCATCGAAGCCAGCGTGCTCGCGCAGGGCCTGCTCGACGCTGACGCGGCCGCCACGGGCGAGGACGAAGCAGGCCCCAGGAGCCAGACCTGGCTCGCCCTGCCACTGGAACTCGCGAGGCTCCTGGGTGAGGACTGGGACGGTGGCACGGCACCGGACACAGCAACGCTCGCGTTGATGGAAGCGATTGAACGGAGCGCACTGCCCGCGAGCGTGACGCTCAAGGAGCCCGAGGGCTACGCGCATTTCGCGCTCTACCCGGAGCTATACCTGGAGGCCACGAGGGCCTCGCGGCTCACGGGCTCGACACGCGTGGTGGGCGTACGCAGCATCGGTACCGGACTCGCGTGCATCGTTGCCGCGGGCCTGGGCGCAGCCACGCCGCCCATCACCGTCCGCCCCGTCGGTCCCCCATACGAGCGCCGGTTGCGTCCCGGTCCCCACCTCACGCGGGAATTGGAAGCCGTGGCCCATGCCGACGCGGTCGCCATCGTGGATGAAGGCCCCGGGTTGTCGGGCAGTTCCTTCGGTGCCGTGGCGGACTTCCTGGAGGCCCGGGGCATGCCCCGAGGACGGCTGCACTTCTTCCCCAGTCATGCCGGAGCTCCGGGCCCCATGGCCGTTGAGCATCACCGCGCACGTTGGACCCAGGCCCATCGCCACCCCCCGAACTTCGACGAGTGCGAAGCGCGACTCACGGCCTGGGTGGAAGACCTCACCGGACCGGCCATCGCGCCGCTGGAGGACATCAGCGCGGGAGCATGGCGCCACCACGCCTTCCCGGATCCGCGAGACTGGCCCGCGGTCCACATCCAGCAGGAGCGCCGCAAGTACCTGCTGACCACGGAGCGCGGCACGTTCCTGCTCCGCTTCGCGGGCCTCGGAGTCCCAGCGGAGCACCGGGTCCACCGCGCACGGCAGCTCGCGGAAGCGGGCTTCACGCCTCCCGTCATGGGGCTGCGCCACGGGTTCCTCGTGCAGCCCTGGCTGACGCATGCACGTCCCCTGTCCCGAGTGCAGGGTCCTGACAGCTCGGCGCCACGGGCTCCGTCGTGCGTCCTCGCCCGCGACCTGGATCGCGCCGCGCTGCTGGAGCACGTGGGCCGCTACCTCGGCTTCCGCGCACATACTTTTCCTGCTCTGGAGCCCGGACGCGGCGCGTCTGCCAGCCACCTGCTGGAGATGGCCCGCTACAACACCGTCCGCGGCATGGGCGAAGCCGTCGCGCGAGCCCTGGACGCATGGACACCGCGCCTGGACGCGCTCACACGCGCCGCCCGGCCCGTGGAGACGGACCACAAGCTCCATCCATGGGAATGGCTCATGCTCCCCGGAGGCCGGTTCCTCAAGACGGACGCCGTGGACCACCACGCCGGGCTCGACCTGGTGGGCTGTCAGGACGTGGCCTGGGACATCGTGGGCGCCACCGTGGAACTGGACCTGAGCGAACCCGCGCTCACCACGCGCGTCGAGCACACCCGCGGCCGCCCTGTGTCCCCGCTGCTGCTGCGCTTCTACCGGCCGTGCTACCTCGCCTTCCAATACGGCCACCACACCCTGGCCGCGACCGCGTTGGAAGGCGTGGCCCGGGACGAAGCCTCACGACTGCGCGCCGCCGCGGCCCGCTACGCGGTACGCCTGCGCGACGACCTCGGCAGGCCGCCAGAAGTTCGCTGACCCATCCCGCGCCCCGAAACGCTCCGTGAGGACATGCGCTTCGTGGCGCGCAGCAATGGATCGCGACGGGATGCTTGAGCGGAGGCCAGGGTGGAGCCTCGGACGGAGCCCCCTGCCGGGAGCGCCGTCGCCCAACTGGTCCGACTGTCGGACCGCCAAGTCAGTCCCAGGCAGGGGGCTCTGCCGGAAGCGCCGTCGCCCAACTGGTCCGACTGCCGGACCACCAAGACAACCACAGGCAAGGGGCTCTGGCGGGAGCGCTGTCGCCCATCCGGTCCGACTGCCGGACCGCCAAGTCAGTCCCAGGCAGGGGGCTCTGCCGGAAGCGCCGTCGCCCAACTGGTCCGACTGTCGGACCGCCAAGGCGGCAACAGGCGGAGGCGCCTGCCGGGAGCGACGTCGCCCAACTGGTCCGACTGTCGGACCAGTTCGCGCCCCTTCGGGCCCGGGGGCGCGCTGGCTCAGCAGGGTGGCCGCTCGCATCCATGTCAGACCCATCTGGTTGGATGGGCGAAGCATTGGCGAGGAGGGGGCGGGGATGGTGAGGGT
>NZ_RAWK01000309.1 GCF_003612165.1 Corallococcus aberystwythensis
CCACCACCACCGCCCCGCCCTTCAGCCGCTTCCACGCCGCGAGCGTCACCCTGAAGTCCGGCTCCGTCCCCAGCCGCGCCGCCGCGATGCCCGGGGCCAGCGGCGCCTTGAAGCGGTGCGGGCAGATGGCCTCCACCGGCAGCGTGCTGCCCGCGGCCTCGCGCATCGCCAGCGCGTCCGACGGGGCCTTCAGCGACGCGCAGCCGCTCTCATAGGGCTTGAAGCCCTGGGGCTGGTGGCCCGCGTCCTTGAGGAGCGACAGGAGCGCGCACGACACCTGCGTCTTGCCCACGCCGGTGTCCGTGCCGGTGACGAAGAACTGGAGTGCGTCAGGAACCACGGGAGACTCCCACCCGGCGCAGGGCCTCCAGCGCCAGGTCGATGTGGCCCGTCGTGTGGGCCGCGGAGAGACAGAAGCGCAGCCGGCTGGTGCCGTCCGGCACGGTGGGCGGGCGGATGGCCTTCACCAGCAGGCCCGCCTCGCGCAGGCACCTCGCCGCGTCCAGCGCGCGCGAGGGCTCGCCCAGGATGACCGGGAAGATGGCGCTCCGGGGTTCGGCGGGAAGCCCCAGGGCGCGCAGCCCGTCGGTGAAGCGGTGGATGTGTCCCCACAGCCGCTCGCGCGGGGCGGGGTCATGCTCCACCAGGTCCACCGCGCACTCCGCGGCGGCGCACAGGGCGGCGGGCAGCGCGGTGGAATAGACGAACGGCCGCGCGCGGCTCACCAGCAGGTCCGCCACCGCGCGCGAGGTGGCGACATACGCCCCCAGTCCGCCCAGCGCCTTGCTCAGCGTGCCCATGCGCAGGTCCACCCGCGCCTCCACGCCCAGCGCCTCGCACAGCCCCGCGCCGCGCGCGCCCAGGACGCCGGTGGCGTGCGCCTCGTCCACCATCAGCGCGGCGCCGTGGGCCTCACACGCGGCCACCAGCTCGCGCAGCGGGGCCACGTCCCCGTCCATGGAGAAGACGCTGTCGGTGACCACCAGCTTGCGCCGCGCGGGCGTCTGGTCGAGCGCGCGGGTGAGCGCGGCCACGTCCGCGTGCGGATAGACGACGACGCGCGCGCGGGACAGCCGGCAGCCGTCCACCAGCGAGGCGTGGTTGAGGGCGTCGGAGAACACCGCGTCGCCGGGGCCCACCAGCGCGGGCAGGATGCCGGTGTTGGCCGCGTAGCCGGAGTTGAAGAGGCGTACGGCCTCCGCGCGCTCGAAGCGGGCGAGCCGCGCCTCCAGCCGCTGGTGCGGCACCATGTCCCCCACCACCAGACGGCTGGCGCCGGTGCCCACGCCGTAGCGCTCCAGCGCGGACGCAGCCGCGGCCCGCACGGCGGGCGACGCCGCGAGCCCCAGGTAGTCATTGGAGGAGAAGTTGACCAGCCGCTCTTCCCCCACGCGCACCTCCGCGCCCTGGGGAGAGTCGAGCGGCTCCAGCACGCGGCGGAGGCCCTTCGCGGACAGGGCCTCCAGGTCCTCGCGCGCCCAGCCCTCCGCGACGTGCGAGGCGGGCTTCACCGGTCCTGCCGGGGCTCCAGGGGGCGGATGCCCGCCTTCTCCAGGAGCGCCATGTCCTGGGTGTACTCGGGGTTGCCGGTGGTGAGCAGCTTCTCCCCGAAGAAGAGCGAGTTCGCGCCCGCCATCATGCAGAGCAGCTGCGCCTCCTCGTTCATCTGCATGCGGCCCGCGGACAGGCGCACCATGGCCTGGGGCATCAGCAGGCGCGCGGTGGCGATGGTGCGCACCATGTCCACCGTCTCCACGCGGTGCTGATCCGCCAGGGGCGTGCCCTCCACGGGCACGAGCGCGTTGATGGGCACCGACTCCGGGTGCACCTCCTGGTTGGCCAGCGTGCGCAGCAGGTTGCAGCGGTCGTCCACGGACTCGCCCATGCCGATGATGCCGCCGCAGCACACGGAGATGCCCGCGTCGCGCACCCGATTGAGCGTCTTCAGCCGGTCGTCATAGGTGCGGGTGGAGATGATGTCGCCGTAGTGCTCCGGGGACGTGTCCAGGTTGTGGTTGTACGCGGACAGGCCCGCCTCGCGCAGGCGCTTCGCCTGGCTGTCGGAGAGCATGCCCAGCGTGGCGCACGCCTCCATGCCCAGGGCCCGGACGCCCTTCACCATCTCCAGCACGCTGTCGAACTGCGGACCGTCCTTCACCTCACGCCACGCGGCGCCCATGCAGAAGCGGGTGGCCCCGGCCTTGCGGGCCTGGGACGCGGCGGCCAGCACCTCCGGCACCGCCATCAGCTTCTCCGCCTTGACGCCCGTCTTGTAGCGCGCCGCCTGCGGGCAGTACGCGCAGTCCTCCGGACATCCGCCCGTCTTGATGGAGAGCAGCGAGCACAGCTGCACCTTGTTCTCCACGAACACCTGCCGGTGCACCGTCTGCGCCTTGTGCACCAGATCCAGCAGCGGCAACTGGTACAGCGCCTTCACCTCCGCGAGCGACCAGTCGTGCCGCACCGTCACCCCTTCCGGGGCGGGGGCGGCGTGGTGGGCGTGGCCGTGGAAGGACTCGGCGGTGTCGGACATGGGGGCTCCTTGGGAGACGTCAGGAGGCGGACGGTGCGTGGCCGGAAGGCCATTGTCAACGCTCGTTCGTCAGGGGGTTGACGAGTGCCCGCAAAGACAGAAAGGGACGTCCGTACGCGACGGACGTCCCTTGGCTGTCTCCCGCCTCATCGGTCGAGGAGCCCTGCGTGACTAGACGTGGACGCGACGACCGCGGCCGGCGAGGCCCACGAGGAACAGCACGGCCAGCGCGCCCAGCACGGAGAAGAGCAGGCCCGTGGGGTGCAGGTCGAAGGCCCGACCGTCACGCGAGAAGAGCGAACCCACGAAACCACCCACGAACGAACCCGCGATTCCCAGCAGCGTGGTGGCGATGAGCCCCATCGACTGGTTGCCCGGCATGATGGCTCGAGCGATCAGACCCGCGACCAGACCAATCACCAGAAAAGCGATAATCCCCATGGCACTCTCCCTGTGTGGGGGGCGCGCTATCTCGCGTCGCCCGTGG
The DNA here is from genome assembly GCF_003612165.1 of Corallococcus aberystwythensis. Taxonomy (GTDB): domain Bacteria; phylum Myxococcota; class Myxococcia; order Myxococcales; family Myxococcaceae; genus Corallococcus; species Corallococcus aberystwythensis. The sequence continues at coordinate 3,021 of NZ_RAWK01000309.1, forward strand.
ACCAGAAACTGGGCTGTCCCTCCCTGTGGGGCAACCCGCTACCTGATCCACGACAGCCTGCCTGCCTGCTCCCCTGGCATGGCGTAAGCATGAGGCGAGGAAACGTCAGGGGTCTGGGATAGAGACTCCAACCCATGGCGAAGGCGAAGACGCACTACACCTGTCAGGCCTGCGGCTACCAGACGGCGAAGTGGCTCGGGAAGTGCCCGGACTGCGGCGCCTGGAGCTCGCTCCTGGAGGAGACCGAAGCGAAGGTGGACGACAAGCGCCCGGCGTGGGGCGCGTCGGGGGGCGCCTCCCGGCCGGTGAAGCTCCAGGACGTGACGGGGGAGACGGAGGTGCGCCGCAGGACGGGCATCGCGGAGTTCGACCGCGTGCTGGGCGGCGGCGTGGTGGGCGGTTCGCTGGTGCTCCTGGGCGGTGACCCGGGCATCGGCAAGTCCACGCTGCTGTTGGCGGCGCTGGACAAGCTGGCGCGGCACGGGCCGGTGCTCTACGTGTCAGGTGAAGAGAGCCTGCGGCAGACGAAGATGCGCGCGGAGCGCCTGCGGGTGGAGAGTGAGGCCATCCACCTGTTCGCGGAGACGGACGCGGACCGGGTGCTCCAGGCCGCGGAGGCGCTGAAGCCGCAGGCGCTGGTGGTGGACTCCATCCAGACCATGTACCTGCCGGAGCTGGGCAACGCGCCGGGCAGCATCACCCAGGTGCGCGAGGTGGCGGGCCGGCTGATGGCGTTCGCCAAGCGCAGCGGGGTGCCCACGTTCCTGGTGGGGCACGTGACGAAGGAGGGCTCCATCGCGGGTCCCCGGGTGCTGGAGCACATGGTGGACACGGTCCTCTACTTCGAGGGCGAGCGGGGCCACCCGTTCCGCCTGCTGCGCGCGCACAAGAACCGCTTCGGCAGCACCAACGAGATTGGCGTCTTCGAGATGAAGGGCGCGGGGCTGGTGGAGGTGGCGGACCCGTCCGCGCTGTTCCTCTCCGAGCGCCCCCAGGGCAAGTCCGGCAGCGTGGTGACGAGCACGCTCAACGGCACGCGGCCGCTGTTGGTGGAGGTGCAGGCGCTGGTGGCACCCACGGGTTACGGCACCGCGCGGCGCACGGCGATTGGCGTGGACGGCAACCGCGTGGCGCTGCTGGCGGCGGTGCTGGAGAAGAAGGAGGAGATTCCGCTGGTGGGCTGCGACCTGTTCGTCAACGTGGCGGGCGGCATGCAGTTGAGCGAACCGGCGTGCGACCTGGCGGTGTGCGCGGCGCTGGTGAGCAGCCTGCAGAACCGGCCGTTGGACGCGAAGACGCTGGTGCTGGGGGAGGTGGGGCTCGCGGGCGAGGTGCGCGCGGTGGGCCAGGTGGACTCGAGGCTCGCGGAGGCCGCGAAGATGGGCTTCCAGCGGGTGGTGCTGCCTGCGGGCAGTGCGCGGCGCGTGGAGGAGACGAAGCTCCAGGTGGTGGGCGTGGAGACCCTGGGCGAAGCGCTGGCGGCGATGTTCGACTGACGGCGCGGGGGTCAGTGCTTGGAGCGCATCCAGGACACGTCCGGCACGCGCGAGGGCTTCGTGAGGGTGGGCAGGTCGAAGAAGGCCTCGCGGCCCAGCGTGGCGATGAGCTGGCTTTCCGCGGCGTCGCCCTCCGGGGTCATGGCCTGGGTGGGAAGCTCATAGGGCTGGACGAGGACGAGGCCACCGTCGAGAGACTGGCGCTGGGACGCGGGGATGGCGTCCAGGCGCGGGCCGAAGACGTCCACGAAGGGGGCACCGAAGATGTTGCGCCAGTAGAGGCCTTCCAGGCCTTCGCTGTAGTCGCGCAGGTTGAAAACAAGGGTGGAGCCGAAGCCATCTGCGTTGGGCTCGACCCGGTCTCCCTTGCGCTGGAAATCGTCATCGGGGCCTGACTGGACCAGGGGCGAGCCCAGCAGGTGCATGATTTCGACGACCTGACGCAGATGGGCCTCGCGCCACCGGGCCGTTCGGGCCTCCACAATCGATGTGTACCAGCTGAACGAACCGATGAAGGGGTACTGCCCATTTTTTTCAGGGGAGAGGTGGAGGAAGTCTCGATCTGTCTTCGCCCCGATGAAGAGGCGCTTGGATTCGTCGTAGCAGGCCGCGACCGCATTCAGGTCGAAAGTACCTGACTCAAACCGTTCATCCACGCCGACCCCTCCGTAGCGTACGGGCTGGAACCACTGGCCCTCCACGAAGAACCGGCGGAGGAGTTCACGGATGGTGCTCGTCGATGGAACACCCGGGAGAAGTGACCAGCGGGTTCTCAGATAGCGCAACGCCATGAGCAGCTTTCAAGGGAAGGGCTGGATGTTGGCCTGGCCCGACCGCCTGAGGCCTTCAAGTTCCGCCTGAAGTGGCCCGGTCAACCGCGTCGCCCCCTCGGGATGTTTGGCGGAACGGATCCAGAGTTCGAGGGAGCCACCGTACTTCTGTACGTACTTAATCATGGCCTTGATGTTCCCCGTGAGCGCCAGCTCCGCGCGGCCCTTCACCTCCACGAAGTCGTAGGCACCGCCCCAGACCAGGTCCCCTTTGTGCCCCGTCACGGCATCCGGGACGAACCCTTCGGCCTTGCTGCCCGGGGGCGGCAGCAGGAGGTCCGTGTTCTTCGGCAGCTTCCGGCTCTGAAGCACGGACTGTTCGAACGCACTGCCCGCGCCCTTGTTCTTGATGACCGTCTGGTAGAGCCGCTCCCACTCCGGATCCACGGCGTACTTGAAGCTCGGATACTTGCCCGGGTGACGGAACTGGTAGTCCACCCACGCCTGCGCCAGATGCTCCGCGCTGCCCGGCACCAGCCGCGCACCTTCCTCTGTCGCCCGTGAGCCTACCAGGGCCACGCGCTTGCCCTGGGCCAGCACGCGCCCTGCTTCGGCGAGCGGCGCCTCCAGCCGCATCGCGATGGCTCGCAGCCGTTCCACGTCCTCCGCGGACACGGACTCACCGCGCCCCGCCGCGCGCAGCACCCGGCGGAGCTCCTGGGCCTCCCGTGGCGACAGGTGCTGCACCACCCGCTGCAACACCTGCACCTCACGCAGGCTCCGGCCCGTGAGCAGCGCGACCCGCTCCGCGCCCTGCACGCCTTCCGACAGCAGGCGCCCCGACACCACCGGCAGCACCACGCTCACCGCGCACAGCAGCCGCTCGCCGTCCGTCAGCGGATGCCCCAGGAGGCTCTGCCCCAGCACCACGCCGCTCAAGTCCCCCACCTCGCCGGTGACGGGCAGCAGCCCCAGGGCGATCTCCAGCACCACCTCTTCCGGCGGAACGCCCGGAGGCTCACGGGCCGGGTCCCACGCCGGGGGCGCGAAGCGGCCCGCCTCCACCGCCGACGCGAGGAGGCTGTCGCGCGCCAGCAGGTAGAGCGCCACCTCACTGGGGCTCTTGCGCGGGAAGTCCGGGTCGTCCAGGTGCGTGGAGGCCCAGTCCAGCACCGCATCCAGCAGCGCCAGCTGCGTCTCCTCGTAGAGCGGGCTCTCGGTGAGCAGTCCGTCCCCCCCGAGCCGGCGGAAGTGCGCGTCCGCCAGGGCCTGACGGCGCGCATCCGCCCAGCGGTGGAACTCCTCCAGCTTCGCCTCCGCGCGAGCGGACCGCTTGCCGTCCTCCAGCAGGGCCTGCGCGTGCCGGGCCTTCAGCCGCAGGTACACCTCCAGCGGCTCGTCTCTCGCGAGCTCCTCCTCCGTCCGCGCGGAAGCCCAGAGCAGCAGGTCATTGAGCGCGGCATGGCCCACCTGGCGCTCCACCTCCATCACGGCGGGCTGCTTCAAGGCGCTTCGCTTCTCGCGGATGAACGCGAGGTAGCGCCCCAATTCCTCTCCCCCCACGGTGCCGCGCGAACCCGCGTTCCTCACGACGGAGTCCCGCGCGAACGAAACCGGCGAAGCGCTGTGATAGCGCCCGTAGCCGTGCATCCCCACCGGCAGGGTCCGGGAGCCCGGTGTCCCGCAGGCCACCACCGTCAGCAACAGGGCGACGCTTCCACCGAATCTCCCCAGCCATCCATCCGGCATGTCGCGCCCCCAATCCCTTACATCTACCAAGCGGGACTGACGTGTTTCGTGAGCCCCTTCCTGACGCACGTGACGTCCGGCCGTGAAGCCATCAACGCCAGACCCGGACAGCCACCGCCATCACCCGTCAGGGGGATTCCCCTCGCGCCGGAACGCGGAACGAGGACTGGCCAGCGAGCGGGGCATGCCGTTTGATGCGGGGTGCGAGGAGCACCGCCCGGATGAAGCACCGCCCCCATTCCTTCCGTCTGCGGGACGCGCTGGGGTCGCTGTCCGCGCGGCTGCTGCTGGCGTTCCTCCTGCCCACCCTGCTCTTCCTCTCGCTCGCGGGCGCTTCCGTTTACGCGCTCGCCCGCGCGAGCCTGGAGGACGAGCTGGGCGCGAGCCTGTCCGCGCTCGCCGCCGCCACCGCCAGCCAGGTCAGCGGCGAGCGCATGCTCACCATCGAGCCCGGCGACGACGTGTCCGGCACCCGCACCTGGCGCAACCTCGTGCGCCTGCTGGACGGGGTTCGCACCGCCAGCGGCGTGCGCCGCGTCTACGCCGTGGATGCACGGGGCCGCGTGCGCGCGGACGTGGGCGGCAACCTGCCCGTGGGCACCGAGGTCCCGGACCTCGCGCGCGACCGTCTGGAACTGACCCGCGTCCTCGCCGGCAAGCGCGCCGCCAGCCAGGTGCTCTTCACCGGCACCGACGGGCTGCTCTACAAGACGGGCTACGCGCCCGTGGTCCAGGACGGACAGGTGGTGGGCGCCATCGGCGTGGAGGGCAGCGCGGCCTTCTTCGGACCGCTGCGGCGGCTGTGGCGCACCTTCGTCATGGCCAGCGCCGTGGCGCTCGTCGCGCTTGCCTTCATCGCCATCATCACCGCCCGGGGACTGGCCCGTCCGCTGCAGCGGCTGATGGACTCCGCGCTGAGAATCGGCCGGGGTGACCTGACCACGCCCGTGCCTCCGGAGCCCACCCGCGAAATCGGCGTGCTCGCGCGCGAGCTGGAGGTCATGCGCGGCGCGCTGGAGAGCCGGGACCGGCAGCTCAAGCTCATGCTCGCGGGCGTGGCCCACGAGGTGCGCAACCCGCTGGGCGGCATCGCGCTCTTCTCCGGCCTGCTGCAAGAGGACCTGCGCGCGGGCGCCCACGCGGACGCGAACAGCCACGTGGACCGCATCCAGCGCGAGGTCGCGTACCTCCAGCGCATCGTCGAGGACTTCCTCGCCTTCGCCCGCGAACAGCCGCTGGCGCGCGCGCCCATGGAGGCGCCCGACCTCGTCTCCAACGCGTGCGAGCTGCTCTCCGCGGAGGCCCAGGGCAAGGGCGTGTCCCTGGACATGGCCGCCGCGCCCGCGCACCTGGAGGCGGATGGCAGCCTGCTCACCGCCGCGCTCGTGAACCTGGTGAAGAACGCCGTGCAGGCCGCGCCCGCGGGAAGCCGCGTGCGGGTTCGCGGCGAGCTGCGCGACGGCCGCTACGCCATCGACGTCCAGGACTCAGGCCCGGGCGTGCCCGAAGCCGAACGCGAGCGCATCTTCGAGCCCTTCTTCACCACCCGCGAGCAGGGCACCGGCCTGGGCCTGCCGCTCGCGCGCAAGATCGCCAGGGCCCATGGCGGAGAGCTCTCCCTGCGCTCCACGCCCGGCGACACCGTGTTCACGCTGACGCTGCCCTGTCCTCTGGAGGCAGGCGCCGCGCGAGCGGGTTCCTGAGCCGCCTACGCCGCCCCACCCGCGCGCAATGCCTCGCGGGCCTTGAGCAGCATCCGGCGCAGGGGCGCTTCGTCCGCGCGGGTCAGCGCTTCGTCCCACCCCAGCCACTGGATGCCGAAGGACTCCGCCGGATCATGCGCGAGCGCTTCCGGGTCCTCCGCCACCACCAGGTAGCGCACGTCCAGGTGACAGTGCTCGGGCTCGTCCTTGCGCGCGGGGATGACGTGCACGTCCACGTCCAGCGGGCGCGGCGCCGTGGGGTGCAGGTGCACGCGGCAGCCGGTCTCCTCACGGGCCTCGCGCAGCGCGGTGGCCTCCATGTCGCCTGCGTCCCCTGCCTCCGCGTGTCCGCCCGGCTGCAACCAGCGCTTGAGCTTCGCGTGGTGCAGCATCGCCACCCGGCCGCCCGCCGCGTCCACCACCACCGCGCTGCCGGTGAAGTGCGCCTCTCCCTGCGCACGGGAGAAGGGCGCCTCCAGCGACGTGGCGAAGCGGCGCATGCGCGCCAGGTCCTCGCGCTCCTTGTCGTCCGTGGGGACGTGGCGCGTGAGCAGGTCAACGAGGGCGACAGGGACGTGGGCCATGCGCCGGGATAGACACCCGCCGCGCTCCAGACGCCAGCCCTTTCAAGGCGGCCCCACGTGCACCCCGGCCGGTCCGGTGTAGGGTGGCCTGGCGTGTGCATTCCGCCGCAGCCCACCGGCGGCACCCCACCCCCTCCCCCCGAGCAGACGCATGGCCCGCATCCTCGTCATCGACGACCACGACACCCTCCGCGAGGGCATGACCGTCACCCTCACCCGCTCCGGCCACACCGTGTCCGCGGTGAAGAGCGGGGCGGACGGGCTCGCCGCGTACAAGAAGGGCCCCTTCGACCTGGTCGTCACGGACCTGAAGATGGACGGCATGGACGGCATCGCCGTGACGCGCGCCCTCAAGCAGGCGGACCCGGGCGCCGTCGTCATGGTGGTGACGGCGTTCGGCACCATCGAGGTCGCCGTGCAGGCCATGCAGGAGGGCGCCTACGACTTCATCACCAAGCCCTTCCCGCCGGACGTGCTGCGCGCCAAGGTGGACAAGGGGCTGGAGCTGTCCGCCACGCGACGCCAGGTGGAGCGCCTCACCGCCCGCACGGACGCGCACGACGCCGACGCGGCCCTCACCCACCGCGACCTCGTGGGCGACAGCGAGCCCATGCAGAAGCTGCTCGCCCAGGTGCGCAAGGTCGCCGCGAGCGACGCCACCGTGCTCGTGCGCGGCGAGAGCGGCACCGGCAAGGAGCTGGTCGCGCGGATGCTCCACCAGCGCTCCCCGCGCAAGGACGGCCCCTTCGTCGTCGTGCACTGCGCGGCGCTGGCGGAGACGCTGCTGGAGAGCGAGCTGTTCGGCCACGAGCGCGGCTCCTTCACCGGCGCGGTGAAGCGCAAGCTGGGCCGCTTCGAGCTGGCCGACGGCGGCACCCTCTTCCTGGATGAGATTGGAGAGATTCCCGCCTCCGTGCAGACGAAGCTGTTGCGCGTGCTCCAGGAGAAGGAGCTGCAGCGCGTGGGCGGCGAGGAGACGCTCAAGGTGGACGTGCGCGTGGTGAGCGCCACGCACCGCGACCTCCAGGCGGAGGTGAAGGCGGGCCGCTTCCGCGAGGACCTCTACTACCGGCTGCACATCGTCCCGCTCACCCTGCCGCCCCTGCGCGAGCGCCCCGAGGACCTGCCCGCGCTCGCGCGCCACTTCGTCGCCAAGCACGCGCCCCGGGTCAACCGGCGCGTCACCGGCATCGACGACGCGGCGCTGCACGCGCTCACCCGCCACGCGTGGCCCGGCAACGTGCGCGAGCTGGAGAACGTGATGGAGCAGGCGCTCGTCTTCGCCGAGGGCGAGACGCTCACCCCGCAGGACCTGCCCTCGCACCTGGCGGGCCAGACGCCGCGCATGGACGCCGGGCTGCCAGTGCCCCAGGGGGACCGCCCCCTGCCGGACATCCTGGAGGACCTGGAGCGCCAGCTCATCGCCCGCGCCTACGAGAAGGCGGGCGGCGTGAAGACGGAGACCGCCCGGCTCCTGGGCATCAAGACCTCCGCGCTCTACTACAAGCTGGAGAAGTACGGCTTCCTGCCGCGCGGCGAGCGCCCCGACGAAGGCCAGGCCTGAGCGGAGTGCTCGCGCCCGGGGCCTCGGAAATCCGTCACCCCCGCCCCGGCCCCATGACTTTCCAC
>NZ_RAWK01000030.1 GCF_003612165.1 Corallococcus aberystwythensis
GCCCTGCCCACCCTGCGCGCCGAGCTGTCCTCCACCTTCCACGACGCCCGGGTGCGTCACATGGTGGCCCTGGGCCGCAAGGCCCGGACGGACCCGGAAGCGCAGGCGTTGCTGGACGCGCTGGCCCGGGGAGACGCCTTCGAGCGCAGGCTGGCCCTGGCGGCCCAGTTCACGCGGCTCGACGGCGAGGCGGTGCTGAAGGCCACGGCGGACGAGTCCTTCCGCGTGCGCGCGCTGGCGTTCGAGCTGGTGTCGCTGGCCTGTGACGATGCCCAGGCGCTGGAGGCGCTGCGGATGGCGCACGGCATGCGCCGCGAGCAGGCCGTCATCCACCAGCTGCGCAAGCGGAAGCGGCACGCCGTCATCGACGCGTTCCTGGACGGTCTGGCGGAGCGCGGCGAGCACGCCACCTTCGCGGACACGGTGCCCCTGGCCTCCGACGCGGGCCTGCGCCGGCACCTGGCCCGGGCGCTGGAGCGCCCCAGCTACCGGTTCTGGGCGCGGCTGGCGCGGCATGCACCGGCGGTGCTGGGCGAGGTGCTGCTGGAGCGGCTGCGCGCGGTGCCCGGCGAGCCGGATCCCGTGACGCGGCAGCACCTGGGCTGGGGACTGGCGTGGCTGGCGGAGCGGACGCCCGACGTCGCGGAGACGCTGCTGGGCCTGCTGCTGGAGCGGGGCATTCCCCCGGACGAGCACGCCGTGCGGACGCTGGTGCGCCAGCGCCCGGTGCGCATGGTGGCGCTCCTGCGTCAGCATCCCCCCGCGTTCCTCCCCCACCTGCTGTTCACGAAGGTCCTGGCGTCGCTGGACGCCGGGTCCCTGACCTGGATTGCCCAGCGAGACCCCACGCTGCTGGGCCGCGCGGAGGACGTGATCAAGGAGCTGCCGGAGTCCCTGCATCTGACGCTCACCGAGGCCTGGGCCGCGTCCGTGGAGCGGGCGCCCGCGTGGGGCACGGCGCTCATCGCCCGCATCGCGGACCCGGCCTTGCGCGAGAGCGTCTACGCGCGCTGGACCGTGGGGGCGCGCAACCGCGACGGCGTCATTCCGCTGGACTACCTGCGGCACCTGCCGGTGGACCTTCGCGAGCGTGAGGCACGCCGTCACCTGAACGAGGTGGTGGCGCTGGGCACCCGCGCCGAAGCGCGAATCGCCTACGCGCGCCACCTGCCCTGGGATGAGGCGCTGGGCGTGCTGCGGGGCGCGCTGGGACACCCGGACGCGGCGATGCGTGGCGAGACGCTGGCCGCGCTGTTGGCGCTGCCCGGCCTGCGTCCGGACGAGCCCGCGTGGGTGGCCCCCGCGCTGGCGGTGGTGCTGGCCCGGAAGAACGAACAGGACCCGGTGCGCGGCGTGATGCTGCAGGCGCTGGCCTCGTGGCCCCGGCGGATGTGGCGCGCCGAGCACACCGAGGCCCTGGGCCGGATGCTGCGCGACGCCCTGGACGCCGCGGACCTGTCGATGGGCACGGCGCAGGCGGCGGAGCGGCTGCTGGTGCGGGCCTTCGGCGCGGACCCGGCGTGGGGCGCGCAGTGGCTGGGCACCTTCCTCAAGGAGCGCGGGCGCATCCAGGACGCAGGGCTGGGCCACCGGTTGACGGACGACGAGGTGCGCCGGGCCGCGCCGTACCTGCTGACGCTGGCGAAGAGCTGGGCGGAGCGCGAGCGCGGCGGTCCCCTGCTCCAGCTTGCGGCGAGCCTGGGCAAGCGCGCGGCGCTGGTGCCCGGCCTGTCGGACTGGCTCGTCTCCGTGCGGGACGCGGCGCCCGACAAGCGGCTGGCGCTGGCGCTGACGGCGTGGCTGTCGAAGGAAGACCGGACGCGCTTCGAGTCGACGCTCGCGGCCACCCTGCGGCGCTGGCGGGACCGCGGCTGGGACGACGAGGTGGTGGCGTTGGCGGTGGCCGAGAAGCGCGGACTTCCCCTGCACCGGGAGCTGGTGGAGGAGCTGGAGCGCGTGGCGCTGCGGCTGGGCAAGCCGTCCGGGAACGCGCTGTGGGTGCTGCGCTACCGCGCGGTGAAGGACTTCGACCGGATGCTGCCCGCGCTGCTCAAGCGCGACGAGAGCGCCATCGCCATCCCCGTGGTGCGCGAGTTCCTGCACCGGCGGCGGCAGGACCTGCTGGGGCCGTACCTCAACGCGCCGGTCATCACCGGTCAGTTCGCCACGGGGGCGACGCACTGGATATTGCCGTTCGACTCCGGGTTCTTCCGGTGGACGGTGGAGCAGAACCGGGCGTATTCGAGCGCGCTCACGCGGCTGTGCGAGGACCTGGAGCGGGACACGCCCACGCTGCTGGCGGCGGTGACGCGGATGGCGGCGCTGGACTGGGCGCCCATGGACGCGCTCCTCGCGCTGGCGGACGACAAGCGGCCCGCGGTGCAGGAACGGGCGCTTCGGGTGATGGCGCGGTGCGACCAGGGCCAGGGCGTGCCCACGCTGCTGCGGTGCCTGGAGGATTCGCGCGCGCGCATCGCTATCTACGGGCTGCGCCGCGCGTTCAACGGCATGCCGGTGACGCGGGTGTTGTCGCTGCTGGCGGAGGTGCCGCTGACCAAGGTCACGGTGGCGAAGGAGGTGGTGCGCCTGCTGGGCGAGCTGCGCTCGGACGCGGGCTATGCGCGGCTGCTGGAGCTGGACGCGAAGCCCCTGCACCGGGACGTGCGCATCGCGCTCCTGCGCGCGCTGTGGGACCACCTGGACCGCGAGCCCACGTGGGCAGTGTTCGAGCGCGCCGTCTCCGGCGAGGACGCCATCATGGCGTCGCGCGTAGGGGACATTCCGGCGGACCGGCTGACGGAAGGCCTGGATGCGCGGCTGTCCGCGCTGCTCGCGAAGGTGCTGGCGCGGCCGGAGCCGGATGCGCGCATCGACCTGCTGCGGCGCGCGGCGTGGCTGCCGGTGAAGGACCGCGAGCGGGTGTTCCTCTCCGCCTGCGGCGCGCGGCTGGCCTCGCCCTATGACGACGAGGTGCGCGCGGCGATGGGGGCGCTGGTCTACAGGGCCGACGAGCGCGACGTGGCGCTGATGGAGCGGATGCTGGCGGCGGTGATGGAGGACCGGCGCGCGCTGAGCGTGGCGATGGACGCCCTGCTCCAGCCCCGGGAACGGATGCGGCCCGTGCCGCTGCAGACGGTGCAGGGGCTGGTGACGGGGCTTCTCACGAAGGACCCGTGCCTGGCGACGCTGCGCGTGCGCTGCGCGGTGGTGGCCCTGTCGCCGCTGGCCTTCGCGAGCCACCTGGACGCGATGGGGAGAGCGGGATGGCTCCACGCGGACGCGCTGATGGCGGCCCAGGTGGCGGTGTCGAACCTGCCGCTGGAGGCGATGACGGTGATGGGCTTGCGGCTGGCGGTCAGCCCCAGTCCGGAGACGCGGCGTGTGGCCCTGCACTGCCTGGTGCGCGATGCGGCGGATGGACGCGGCTGGACGGAGGAGCGGCTGGCGAAGCTCGCAGAGTTCCAGCGCGATGAGTCACCGCTCGTGGCCGGCGCCGCGCAGTTCGTGTTCCCGCCCCGGGAGATGGTGAAGGCCCCGGAGCAGGAGTAGGCCCGGGCGGGAAGGCAAGCCACATCCCGCCCGACGCGGTCGTCCCAACCGGTCCGACTGTCGGACCAGTTCAAACGGCCCGGCTGGCGCGGGCGCCCTCCCTGACCGGAGTCTTTCCAACTGGTCCGACTGTCGGACCAGTTCAAGCGGCCCAGCTGGCGCGGGCGCCCTTCCTGACCGGAGTCTTCTCAACTGGTCCGACTGTCGGACCAGCTCAAACCGCCCGGCTGGCGCGGGCGCCCTCCCTGACCGGAGTCTTCCCAACTGGTCCGACTGTCGGACCAGTTCAAGCGGTGCGCCGCGGACGGGGCATCCCCTTGGGTTCTCTCTTTCTCATCCCCGGGGACAGCCCGTATGTCCGGGAGCACGGCCCGGCCCCGTGAGGCTCAGTTCAGCGAGCGTACCGGCGCCATCCACGGGGCACCCCGCTCCGCCTCGTTCGCGTATTGCTCCAGTTGTACGGCGCGATGGGCCACGGTGTGTTCGGCCAGGACCCTCGCGCGGGCTCGCATGCCCAGCTGATGCCGGTCCGCTTCCGGCATCGCGAGCAGATAGCGCAGCACGTCCCGCTCCGTGCGGGCGACCATCACCTCTTCGCCCAGCGCGAAGACGTCCTCCAGGCCCGGCCAGGGGTCGCAGATGAGCGCCGCCCCACAGGCCGCGGCCTCGAACAGGTTCGCGCCCGGCGTGTGCTCCGCCTGGGAGAGGGCCAGCGTGAAGCGCTGCGCACCAAGGCAGGCCGCGCGCGCTCGGTGCGAAGGCGCGGGGTGCCTCGCCACGTTGGCAGGCCAGGCGTCATCCACCGCCGACAACGTCCCATTGAGGATGAAGCGGCCCTCGGGCCAACCGCGCGCGGCTCCGAGCAGCCATTGCTTGAGCACTCCCCGCCGCTCCGCGGACAACAGCCCCAGGTGCCCCAGGTCCCAGCGCGCCCTCCCGCTTCCTGGCGCGAAGTGCTCCGCGTCCACACCGGGCAGGAACATGCGCGCCCGGGCCACGCCCCACTCGCGCTCCACTTGCCGGGGCACCGGGCCACCGCTGGAGCAGAGATAGAGCCGGTAGCCCATGAACAGCTCCGGCGTCATGCAGCCGGGGTCCTCGCGAAGCGCATGCCGCGCCAGCGTCCGGGGCGTGTCCCGGTCCCAGAACACGGTGAGCCCGCCCGCAGTGTTCGTGGCCCAGCGGCTCACGTCCGCGACCTGCGGCACGTCCGCGTCCACCAGCACCAGGTCCGCGCGGCGCACCCTTGAATGAAAGCGTTCGTGCAGGTCCGCGAGGTCCAGGTACGTCGCGACGGTGGATGACTCCTCCCGCCCCGTGCCGGAGGCCGCGCGCTCCAGGACGAGGACCGCGTGTCCTCGCCGCCGGAGCGCCTGCGCGAGCTGCCTCGGAGCCGTGCCGGCCTGCGACTCCTCGGTGATGGGCCGGCATGCGGGCCCCAGGAAGACGATGTCCATCCACTCGGGCCTCCTCACGCCCCCAGCCCGGCGGATGGAGGAAGTCCCGCGCGCGGCGAGTCCCAGGGCTATCGCTTCGGGGCTCGGGCGGACAAGCAGCCGAGCGCCGTGCCGCGTGAACTCCTCAACGGCGCGGCCGGCGTTCAGCCCACGCGTGCCACGGCGACGTCCGCGAGTGGACCGTGCCCCTGTCCCGGAAGCCAGGGACCCGCATCCGCGGGCGCGGCTACTTCGTCGCGGGCTCGGCCTTGGTGGGCGGCGTGTTCCCCGCCGGAGCCGCCGCGGGCTTCGCGCCAGCGCCCTTGCGCAGGGGACACGCGACGATGGCGCCCGTGGGGTCGATGGCGTCCTTGCCCTCGTCCACCTTGAGCACCTTGCGGTCCTCGCCCACGACGAACGTGTAGCGCTTGGACACCGTCACCACCGGCATCTTCACGTCATACGCGCCCACGACCTTGCCGTCGGGGTCCGGGATGAACGCGAAGGGCGCCTTCAGCTCCGCCTTGAAGCGCGCCAGCGTCTCCGCGTCGTCCGTGGAGAAGGCCAGCACCTGGCCCTGCACCTGCTCGATGTCCTTGTAGCGGTCGCGGTACGCGGTCAGCTCCTTCGTGCAGCCGCCGGTGAACGCCTTGGGGAAGAAGGCCACGATGACGGGCCCCTTCTTCACCATCTCCGACAGCGTGTGGGTCGTCCCCGCGGTGTCCTTCACCGTGAAGTCCGGGGCGGTTTCACCCACCTGGGGAATCGCTGCGCTGAGCCATCCGACGACGAGCAGGGAGTTGAGCATGCCCGGGACTTAACGGGCCCCGGACACCGCGACAAGCCCCGCTCCCCGGGTTCCAGGCGCCACGCCCTACGACGAAGCCATGCGAGCCCACACGGCGGCGGCGGCCTCGCGCGACTGCTCGGCCACCACGGTGGGGTTCACCGACAGCGGCCTGCGCGCCCAGACGCGCCACACGCCGTCCACCATCACCGCCTCCACGTGGCGGCTGCCCAGCCCGTGCACCACGTGCCACGCCAGCGTCTCCGCCGTCAGCGGCGTGGGCGACAGGTAGTCCAGCACCAGCAGGTCCGCGAGCGCGCCCTCGCGCATGGGGCCGATGGCCGCCTCGAACACCTGCGACGCCAGCCGGTGGCCGTTGGCCAGGTAGCGCAGCACGTCGATGGGCTGCCCCGCCTCGCGCGAGCGCAGGTACGCCGCCTGCGCCTCCGCGAACATGTCCGGCGACGTGCCGTCCGTGCCCAGCGACGCGCGCGCGCCGAACTTCAGCGCGGGCGCGTAGCCCACCTCCAGGCCCTGGTTGGAGCGCGGCGTGTGGAGCAGCCACGTCCCCGTGGCCAGCACCTGCGCCAGGTCCGCCCACGCCAGGTGGCCCGCGTGCGCCGCCATCGCGCGGGGCGACAGCAGGTTGCTGGTGAGCAGCCGCGTCACCGGCGGGTTGCCGTGGCGCTCGGTGGACAGCCGCTCGTCCAGCGGGTCCTCCGCGAGCGGGAAGTGCAGCCCGGTGCCGGTGGTGTTGAGCGCCTCGCCCAGGCCCTGGAGCGCATCGTCGCCCAGCGTGAAGCAGGGGCCCGCGCCCACCTGTCCGCGGAAGCGGCCCCGGGCCTTGCGCGCGAAGCTGACCGTCTCCTCCAGCCCCTCTTCCCGGCCCACCGCGCCCATGCGGTCCGTCACCGCGTAGGACAGCACGCCGCGCACGCCCACCTCATGGAGCCCGCGCGCCGAGCGCAACAGCGAGCCCGTGACCGCCTTGGGCGAGGCGTGCAAATCGAACAGGGTGGTGGTGCCGCACTGGATGGACTCCAGGCCGCCCGCCGTGGCGGCCACCTGCACCGCGTCCAGGTCCAGCGCGTTCTCGAAGGGCCAGCGCACCTGTTCCAGCAGGGCCTGGTAGGACTGCGGCGGCGGACGGACCAGGCCGCGAGACAGCACGCTCGCGAGCCGGTGGTGGGCGTTGACGAGCCCCGGGAAGACGAGCTTGCCGGACAGCGCGACCACCTCGTCGTCGGGGCCGGGCGCCAGGTCCTCGCCCCGCGCCACGATGCGCTCACCCTCGATGCGCAGGTCCACCCGCTCCACGGACGCGGGCTCCAGCTCGACGACGAAACCACCCTTGAGGACGGTGCCCAACATCCCTCCTTGCATCCGCGACGGTACGCGAGGTTCGTGAAGGCGGCCCCCTCCCCTTAGGGGTCACGCTTTGAGGCGGGGGAGGTTAGCACTCCCGCGCCGTCCTCCGTCATCGGGTCCACACATCCCTGCACCCACACCCGTCGTCCCGGCCCGCCAGACACGGTGGGCATGCCCCGGGCCTCCGGAGGGACGGTTGGGGACAGGCAGGCAGGCGGCCCGTCAGGACGTTGGGCGCCGGGGGCGCGGGCCCGTAGACTGCCACCACCTTGGTGTCGAGACCCGGCGTTTCCTGGGCAGGCCGCTACCGCTTGAGCGCGCGCATCGCGACGGGCGGCATGGCGGAGGTGTATCTGGCGCGCGCCATCACCCCGGACGGACAGCGCGGCCCGGCCGTGGCGGTGAAGCGGCTGATGCCGCACCTGGTCGCGGACCGGCGCATCGTGCAGATGTTCCTCAACGAGGCGCGCATCACCGCGCAGGTGCGCCATCCGCACGTGGTGTCCATCCTGGAGCTGGGCATGGAGGGCGGAGAGCCCTTCATCGCCATGGAGCTCCTGGAGGGGCGCTCGTTCGCGGAGGTACGGCAGGAGGCCGCCGAGCGCGGCCAGCGCGTTCCGTTGGGCATCACCCTGCGCGTATTGGTGGACGCGTGCCGGGGGCTGGACGCCGCGCACCGCGCCGTGGACGAGGCGGGACGGCCGCTGAAGATCGTCCACCGCGACTTCACGCCGGACAACATCCACGTCGGGGTGAACGGCGCGGTGAAGGTCATCGACTTCGGCATCGCGAAGGCGGACGCGTTGGGGGCGGGGACGGAGCCCGGGACGCTGAAGGGGAAGTTCTTCTACATGTCGCCGGAGATGATCGCCGGCCGCAGCGTGGACCACCGCGCGGACCTGTTCGCCGCGGGGGTGATGCTCTACGAGCAGCTGTGCGGCCGGAGGCCCTTCACCGGCATGTCCACCGAAGAGGTGCTCACGCGCATCTCGGAGGGAAGGCCGAAGCCGCCCACCGCGTTCGACCCGTCGGTGCCGCAGGCGCTGGAGGCGGTGTGCCTCATGGCGCTGGCGAAGGACCCCGAGGCGCGCTTCGACAGCCTGCAGACGTTCATCGCCGCCATCGAGATGCTGGGCGGCCCCGCGGAGGTCGCCTCGCCGGCGCAGGTGGCCGCGTACCTGGATGCGTTGTTCCCGCCGGACAGCGACCCCAAGCGGCTGGCGCTGCGCCAGGCGAGGCTCGCGGATCCGTCCAATTCGGGAGCGAATGGGACACCGGGCGTGGCCGTGCTGCCGCCGTTCGGGGTGCAGGGCATTCCGCCCTGGCCCGTGCCTCCGCCGGTCGCGGCGGCTCCGGGGGGCGCCCGGCCCCTGCCGCCCCTGGGCACCCACACCGTGTCGCTGCGCGCCCGGCCTGTGATGTCCAGTGGCACCGACGGCGCGGCGCCGGGTAGCGCGGTCGGCCCCATGCCGTCCGGTGGCTTCAACACCGTGACCCCGGGCGACGCGGCCGGTCCGCTATCGCCGGGGACTTCTGCCGCATCCCCGGGCAAGACGGCGGATGGCGCCGCGCACGGCGGAGTTCCGGCCGGCGCACGGGACAAGGCGCCCCGGTCCCGCCGGGCCCTGGCCATCATCGTGGGAGTGCTCGCGCTGGGCGGACTGGGCGCGGGGGCCACGTGGTACCTGCGGCGCCCGGACGTGCCGCCTCCCGCGCGCATCGCCGCCGCCGAGGCCGCCACGTCAGCGGAGGCGAAGGTGTCCGCGCTGGACGGGCTGGGCAAGGACGTCCGCGCCACGGCGCCAGAGCTGGCTCGCGCGGGCACGCTGCTGTTGAACGCGGGCGCCCACTCGCAGGCCCTGTCGCTGGCGGAGGCGTACACCTCGCGCTTCCCGAAGGAGGCGGAGGCGCACCTGCTCGCCGCGCGCGCCGCCACCGAGCTGCGCATGGGCAAGCGCGCGGAACGCGCCATCGACGAGGCCACCACCCTGGCCCCCAAGGACATCCGCGTGCCGCTGGCCCTGGCCGACCTGCGGGCCCGCCAGGGGGATGTGCCGGGGGCGCTGACCGCGCTCGCGAAGGCGTACGCGCAGGCGCCGGGCTCCAGACAGGTCGCGCCCCGCTACGGACAGCTCCTGTCACAAGGTGGACGGCTGGATGAGGCCGCCACCGTGCTGTCCGCCTGGACGCGCCAGCACGACGACGCCGAGTCCCTGGCGGAGCTGGGCTTCGTGCGCTTCCGCCAGGAGAAGCTGGAGGACGCCGCCGCGCTGCTCAAGCGCGCGCAGAAGAAGGCCCCCACGCTCGCGGTGGCCCACTCCTACCTGGGCGCCGTCCTCTTCCGGCAGGGAGACCTCCGCGGCGCCGAGCGCGAGTACCGCGAGGCCGAGCGGCTGGCCCCGGAGGACCCGCGCGCCCTCACCGCGCGTTGCCAACTTCACGTCCACGAGGGCGACACCGCCGGGGTGGCAGACGTGAAACGTACGCTGGCGGAAAGGTTCCCGGACCGGGCGCAGGCGCTGGCGGCGGAGTGCGGCACGGGGGGCTAGCTTCCACCCCATGCGCCTTCGCTTCCTCGCTCTCGCCGCGTCCAGCCTGCTGCTGACCGCCACCGCATGCGCCTCCAAGGAGTACGGCGACTCCCCATCCGACGACGAGGTGGAGGTCCCGAATCCCGAGGCCGGGGACATCCCGCTTCCGGACCGGACCGCCTGCGCGAGCCTCACCGTCACGGCGGGCACCTACGACTGGAACGTCGACCACCAGGGCCGCTCGCGCCTCTACCGCGTGCACGTCCCCACCGGCTACGACCCCACGAAGCCCATGCCCGTGGTGTTCAGCTTCCACGGCTTCGGCTCCAACGAGGTGGAGCAGGAGCAGCTGAGCAACTTCTCCGCGCTGGCGGACGCCGAGGGCTTCATCGCGGTGTACCCGCGCGGCATCAACGTGCCGGAGCTCTACGGCCAGGGCGACCCGGACACCCGCAGCTGGAACGGCGTGGCCTGCTGTGGCCCGGCGCAGATCAACCAGGCGGTGAACGACGTGAGCTTCGTGGACCGGATGCTCCAGGACCTGGGCACCCGCGTGTGCATGGACCCGCGCCGCATCTTCGCCAGCGGCTTCTCCAACGGAGCCTTCCTCGCCTACCGGCTGGCCTGCGAGCGCGCCCAGCGCATCGCCGCCATCGCCCCCGTCGCGGGCATGCTGGGTCTGCCGGACTGCAACCCGTCGCGGCCGGTGCCCGTGCTCCACTTCCACGGCACCGCGGACGAAGCCATCTACTACGACGGCGGCACGAACCTCACCGCCGTCGGAGGCACGCCCTACCCGTCCGCGCCGGAGTCCGTGCGCCGCTTCGCCGAGCGCAACGGCTGCACGGGCGCCCAGCAGCAGACGTATCAGCAGGGCAACAGCACCTGCGTGGCGTATACGGGCTGCCAGCCGGAGAGCGCCACCGCGAGCCTGTGCACCGTCACTGGCGGCAAGCACTCGTGGCCCGGCCAGACCCAGTACAATGACGGCACGCCGGACCTGAATGCGTCGCTGGAGATGTGGCGCTTCTTCCAGGCGCATCCCCGCCCCTGAAGGAGACCCCACGCTGGCCCGCGCCCTCATCATCAACGCCGATGACCTGGGCTACGACCCGGGCATCACCCGGGGCATCCTCCAGGCCATGCGCGAGGGCGTCGTCTCCTCCGCCACCCTCCTGGTGAACGCGCCGGACTCCGGGGACGCCGCGAGGCAGGCCCGGGGACTCGCCATCGGGTTGCACCTGAACCTGGACCGGGGCCCTCCCGTGGCCCCCGGCTTCCCGCGCGAGTGGTGCACCGGGGACGGGGGCCTTGCTGGCTCCCGCGTGGCCGGACTTCCCGCGGACGTGGTGGAGGCGGAGGCGCTCGCGCAGCTGGAGCACCTGGAGCGGCTCCTGGGCCAGGCCGCCACCCACCTGGACGTGCACAAGCACCTGCACCGGCATCCCCAGGTCCTGGAGGGACTGTCGCGCGTCGCGCGTCGCGCGGGCCTTCCGGTGCGCTCCATCGACGCGGGCATGCGCGCCGCGCTCAAGGCCCGGGGCGTGGCCACGAACGACCACTTCGTGGGCGAGTCCGGCGAGTCCGCGTACTGGACGCCGGAGCGCTTCTCCGAGGCCCTGGCGGCGCTGCCTGGCGAAGGCGTCACGGAGTGGATGTGTCACCCGGGCCACCTGCCCGAAGCCGTCACCACCCGCTACGCCGCGCAGCGCGAGGTGGAGCGGGCCACCTTCGTCGACGCCCGCTCGCGCGAGTCATTGGAAGAGGCGGGAGTGCGCCCCACGGACTTCCGCGTCCTCAAGCTCACGCGGGCGTGACGAGCGGAAGCTCCGACTCCACGGGCGTCAGCGTCCGGCGCTTCTCGCGCGTCAGCACATTGCGCACCCCCGCGAGCAGCTCCTCCGGCCGGTACTGCCTGGGGCACATCGCGGTGTTCTCCTGCGCCCACCACGGCCGCGCATCCCCCGCCAGCAGGATGGGCACCGGCCGCGCGCGAGGCAGCGTGGCGAAGGTCTCCAGGAAGCTGCCCACCGCGGACTGCGTGGCGCTCGTGGACAGGACGATGAGGTCCACGGGCAGGTGTGTCGCCCTGCGCAGGGCCTCCGCGCCGCTCTGCACGGTGAAGACCTCGAAGCCCTCGGCCCGGAGCGTGCGCTCCGCCGTGGCCTCCTGGTGCGAGTCCTCGTCCAGCACCAGCACGCGCCGGGGCAGCCGCCGCACCTCGTGCGCGGGCATGCGCGGCAGGTCCAGCATGAACGTGGAGCCCTCGCCCTCGCGGCTGCGCAGCGCCAGCGCGCCGCCGTGCATCTTCACGATGGAGTGGCTGATGAACAGCCCCAGCCCCAGCCCGCCGAAGTTGCGGTGCGACACGTTGCGCGCCCGGTAGAAGCGCTGGAACACCAGCGCCTGATCCGCGCCCGGAATCCCGATGCCGTGGTCCTGCACCTGGATGCGCGCCGACTCCGCCGTGCGCCCCACCCTCACGGAGATGGGCGCCCCCGCCGGGCTGTACTTGTGCGCGTTCTCCAGCAGGTTCACCAGCACCTGCTCCAGCCGGTCCCTGTCGCCCAGGATCCAGACGCCGTCGTGCGGGACATCCACCGTGAAGGGGCGCTCGAAGGCATGACGGAAGTGGTCCACCACCTCCGCCACCAGCTGCCCCACCTCCAGCGGCGACGAGTCCAGCGCCAGCCGGCCCAGCTCCAGGCGGCTTGCGTCCAGCAGGTCCTCCACCAGCCCCGCCAGCCGGTCCACCTGCCGCTTGGCCTTGAGCACGCTTGCGAGCGACACCGGCTGCCCGGAGGCGATGCGGCGCTCCATGGAGAACAGGCCCAGCTTCAGCGGCGTGAGCGGCGTCTTCAGCTCGTGCGACGCGATGGACATGAACTCCTCGCGCACGCGCAGGGCGGACTGGGCCTCGCGAAGCAGGCGCGCGTTCTCCACCGCCACCGCCAGCTGGCTGGCCGCCGCGCTCCACATCTCCAGCTCGCGCACGGAGAACGAAGCGCCCTGTTCCTTGTAGATGAGCAGCAGCCCCACCGTGCGGCGCGGCGCGCACAGCGGCACCGCCGCGAACACGGCGCCCACCGTGTCGCCGTAGCCGCGCTGGATGCCCAGCTGCGGCTGGCGCAGGGCCAGGGCCTGCCGGTAGGGGTCCTCCGACGGGTCGAACACGTCCTGGGGCGCGTCCAGGCCCTCCAGGTCCGACACCGCCATGCGCTTGAGCGTCGCGTCGTCCTCCTCGTAGAGGAACACCTCCGCGCGCCGCACCTGCGCACAGCGCACCAGCGACACCACGGCCGCCGAGCAGACGCGGTCCACCTCCAGGGACTCACCCACCGCGCGGGCAATCTCCCGCACGGCCTGTGAAAACGCGCCCTCGTCGTCCACGCCGGACGGCTCCATCACCAGCCACGCCCCGGCCGAGCCGTCCGTGTGGGTGGGCTTCACCTGCACTCGCACCTGGCGGAGCGCGCGGGTGATGACGTGGCCGGAGTGCGCCCGCCGCTCGCGGATGGCGCGCTCCAGGGCGTCCAGGCTGCGGCCCGGCTCCAGGGCCTCCAGCAGGGTGTTCCCCGGAGCGAGCGTCACGCCCGTCTTGACCGCGAAGCCCTCCTCGCACCATTGGACGCGAAGGTCGGGCCCCACACGCAGGAGCGCTTGGGGCAGGCACGAGAGGACATCCTCGACGTCGTTGGGTGGCAGCATGGATGGGGGCGATGCAGGGGTCGCCGGAGGGAGATAGGAATCCCCGAGCATGATCGCCAACCACCCCCGGACGTTCTCCTGTCCCGGAGGGCCCTGGCGCGTTGGAACCCGAACAGAGCCCGCGCCGGGCAGACAGGGGGGCGACGTCCTGGAGGGCGGTGACACGCGCCGAACGTGTGCTACACGACAGCGCATGTCCTCTCAGCCGTCCAAGGAAATCCAGACCTTCCCCAACCCCGCCGCCGATCGCGACTACGAGATCGCCTTCGACGTGCCGGAGTTCACCTGCCTGTGCCCGCTGACGGGCCAGCCGGACTTCGCGCGCTTCACCATCAAGTACGTGCCGGATCAACTCTGCGTGGAGTTGAAGAGCCTGAAGCTCTACATGTGGTCCTACCGCAACGAGGGCGCCTTCCACGAGAAGGTGACCAACACCATCGCGGACGACATCATCAAGGCCATCCAGCCGCGCAAGCTCACGGTGGTGGGGGACTTCTTCGTGCGCGGCGGCATCGGGACCATCGTCACCGTGTCGCACGACAAGAAGAAGCAGGCCTGAGCCCCGTGCCTCAGCGGGTGAGCTGCTCCAGGAGCGGCGCCCACTGGGACTGGGAGAGGTAGAGGCCGGTGCCGGCGGCGACCGCGCCCGCGGTGAGCGCGGCCAGGACCCACCGGCTCTTGCCAGGCGCGCGCGCGGGCTTCTTCGCGGCGAAGACGTCCAGCACGCCCAGCTCCTGCTGGGTGAGGTGGGCCAGGGCCTCGGTCTCGGTGAGCTTCTCGCGGTAGCGCAGGAAGGCCACGAGCAGCGCGGGATGGGACACGCGCACCTCGTGGGCGAGGAACAGGTCCAGTTCGCGGCGCATGGCCGCGGCATCCGGGAAGCGGGCCTCCGGCTTCACCGACAGCGCGCGCTTCACGATGCGCGCGAGCGGTGGCGGCACGTGCGGGGCCACCTTCTGGATCGGCGTGAACTTGCCGTCGCGGATGCGGGCGAAGACCTCGCCAGCCGTCTTGCCCACGAAGGGGCGCACGCCGGTGAGGGCCTCATAGAGGAGCACGCCCAGGGAGAAGATGTCGGTCCTCGCGTCGAGCGGTGCGCCGGTCACCTGCTCCGGGGACATGTACGACGGCGTGCCCACGGCCATGCCCTGCTGGGTGAGGGCTTCGAGGCTGACGTCCTTGGCGATGCCGAAGTCCATGAGCTTCACCTCACCGGACTTGGTGAGCATGACGTTCGCGGGCTTGAGGTCGCGGTGGATGATGCGGCGGAAGTGGGCGTGGTCCAGCGCGCTGGCGATGCGCGCGGTGATGACGGCGGCGACGTCCGGCGGGAGCGGGCCGTCCTTGATGAGGCCATGGAGGGTGGGGCCGTCCACGAACTCCATGACCATGAAGAGGCTGTCGTTCTTCTCCACCAGGTCATAGAGGGTGACGATGTTCTGGTGGCGGAAGGCGGCGAGCGCCAGGGCCTCGCGGCGGAAGCGGGACAGGGCCTCCTGGTCGCGCTGGCCTTCAGGGAGCAGCTCCTTGATGGCGACCTCGCGTTGAAGCAGCTCATGCAGGCCGCGGTACACGAGCGCCATGCCGCCCCGGCCCAGCTCGCCGAGCACGCGGCAGGCGCCAATCTTGCGGTGACGAACTCTCTCACTCTTATCGGCGGCGGCGACGGTCACGGGACCGCAGGGTACCGATTCACGTCTCATGCGTCGATGGGCTCTCCGTGGCGGGATGGGTTCGCACAGGTGTGATGGAAAGGCGCGGTGTCGCTGTCTCACGCCAGGGTGCCTACCTGCCGAGCGTGGACTGGCAGGATGGGGACATGGGCCTGGGACGCTGGACGGATTGGCTGTGGGTGTTCGTGGCGGTGGGGTTGGGCGGCTGCGCGGGGCCGAGGCAGGGCGCGTACGCGCAGCGGGGCTACGACTCGGTGACGAACACCTGCCGGACGCAGCCGGCGCTGTGCACCGGGGCGGAGTCGGTGCTCCCGGGAGTCCGCGCGGCGGAGGTGGCGGTGGTGGTCGCCGGGGCCCGGGCGATGCTGGACGAGGACACGAAGCGGTCGGTGGAGTCCGTGCTGAAGGAGTGCGCGGAACAGGCGCGGTCAGCGGTGCTGCTTCGCGAGCACGAGGGGCGAAGCCCCACGCCTGAGCAATGCAAGGAGCAGGTGCGCAACGAGCAGGGTGAGTCCGTCAGCCGTGCGATCTGGCTGGGGAACCAGATGCATGCCGTGGCGCTGGAGTGTGTTGAGCGGAAGTTTGACTCGATGATGCCGGGCCGATTCAGCATTGAGCCGACCTACCGGTTCGACCGGCGTACGGGCACCAGCACACTCCTCAGTAAAAAAGAGGTCCAGTTGCTCAAGCAGCCCCGTTTCCGGCATGAACTGAAGGGCACGCTGACGCCAGATTTCGTCATCCACACGGGTGATCCGCTACAAGTCAGTGTCGTCTACGACTTCAAGTTCCCCTGTACGAACGTCTCGGAGCCACCTGGATGGCGCTCAGGAGGTTCTTCATTGAGCGGACCGACCCAGAAAGAAAGCTATATGCAGGCATTCCGACTGGGCACCAGGCAGGTCCTTCGCGTCGTCCCCAGACTTGGAATTTTCGAATGACGCACTCAATCCCACACGTCCGCCTTTACGTGAACGGCGACTTCGATGAGAAGCTGCTCATCGTGCGAGATGGACTCCAGATCTGTCTCTTCCTGCCGCATGCACATGAAACATTGAAGCCCCACATCCAGCGGGCTCTCGACATCTACCTCCATGCCATTGGAAGGGAGTCCCTGAGTTTCTATGTGGACCCCGACGGTCAGTGGCAGTCCCTCGACGCGGCGGGATGGGATTTCATCCAACAGGAACTCCATGAGGAGTTCGGCAGTCGGGTCCACATGGTGGGGTCTTCCGCCCCAGGTGAATCCACGACGCGTCATCGATTCCGGTTCCAGTACGTGGGACGCCTCGAAGACTCCTACTGGCCGGACTCCATCAGCGCCCTGCTAATGACTTTCCCGACGAAGTTCCTGGAAGCACAGGGGCCCGAGCGTTTTCGAGCGCTGGCGCTCGAGATTGTGGGTTCACTGCCCTTCGGCTCGGGCCATGCAGGCCTTTCATTCAACGGCGTGCCCCAGGCGTCTGTCGTCCGTGACGAGATGAAGGCACTGAGCTCCCGTTATCCGGCCATGGACGTGATCAGCCTGGACGATGTGGCCCGGGACCTGGGCACCCGCGTGCGCGCCCCGGCCTGGATGAACTTCCTGGGCCCGCCCGTGCTCAACGAACTGGGCGGCATCGATGCCCTGCGCACCAAGCTGCACTCGCCAGACACCACCGTGCAGGCATTGGGCCCAGACCGCGCTGTCGTCACGCTGGGCCCCTATCCAGAAGCAGGTGACACCGAGCAGGGACAGACATTGCCCGCCTACCGGGAGTTCGCGCGCGTGCTCGAACCCTGGCTGTACCAGTCGTCATCCCCCGAGCAACGCCGTTTCCTCGACTGAGCGCTCCGCCTCCCGTTCCCCTCCGCCCTGCACCACCCCGCGTGCGTTCCCATGCTTCTTCCATCCAACGTGCCTGGGAGGACGTCATGACGGAACAGGACGCATACATCCAGAAGATGGAAGCCGAGCAGCGTGAGGCGACCGCTCGCTTCCGCGAAATCGAAGCCCAGGCGGAGCTCGCCGACAGCGAGGACTCGCTCGACGTCCTCACCGGAGGCCGCGAGCTCAATGACGACGTCAACCGCGAGCTCCAGGCGCTCCGCCGCGCCGACCAGCGCGACTGGGACCGCCTCAAGGATGGCGTGGAGAAGGCCCGCCGCCGCTTCCATGATCACCTGGACCGCGCCGGCACCCATTGGGACCAGCTGCGCGCAGGCTACCGCCGCCAACGTGAGGCCGAGCTGCGGGAGCTGGGCGCGCAGATGGACCGCTGGGTGGCCTCCCGCCAGCGCACCGCCGCCGAGGACTCACTCCTCACCCGTCAGGAAATCGACTTCTTCAAGCGCGACCTGAAGAACTCCGGCGAGTTGCTCAAGAACCTGGGCCACGCACGCGGTCAGGCCTGGAAGACGGCCCGCGACCAGTACGAGGACGCCTGGCGCGGCCTGCTCGAGCGCTCCCGCCGCATCCGCGCGGATGGCATCGCCGCCGACAGCGCCGCCCCTTCCTGAAACACCCATCTTCACCGGCGCCACGCGGCTGTCACACGGCTACGCTAGGAACCGCCCCCTACTGGAGGGACACGGCCCGGAAGGACCGTGCCCCTCCCAGGCGTTTCCGACCGCGAGCCCATGGCCCTTCCCGCCCGTCCGACCCCGCCTCCCGTCCTCGCCGCCATCGATGTGGGCACCAACGCCGTGCGCCTGGAGCTGGCCCGCCCGGACGCCGAGGGCTCGCTCGAGACCCTCCACCAGGAGAGGGACCCCATCCGCCCCGGCGAGGGCGTCTTCACCACCGGCGAGATGCCGCAGGAGACGGCTGACCGCCTGCTGTCCACCCTGCGCCGCTACGCCGCCCTCTGCCGCCGCCACAAGGCCCAGGTGCGCGCCGTCGCCACCAGCGCCCTGCGCGAGGCCCGCAACCGCCAGGACATCGTGCGCCGCGTGCACGAGGAGGCCGGCCTGGAGCTGGAGGTCGTCAGCGGCAAGGAGGAGGCCCGCCTCATCTGCCTGGGCGTGCTGCACCGCAAGCCCCCCAACACCCGCTCGCTCCTCGTGGACATCGGCGGCGGCAGCACCGAGGTCGCCATCGCCACGGGCGAGAAGCCCGACGAGCTCTGGAGCCTCGCGCTGGGCTCCGTGCGCCTCACGGAGGTGTTCGACACCGCGCGCGCCGTGACGCCCAAGCAGCTGCGGCTGATGCGGAGCTTCGTGGAGGAGGTCCTCCACAAGACCCTCCCGGAGAAGCTCCCCGCCCTGCCCCGCGTGGCGCTGGGCTCGTCCGGCACCATTGGCGCCGTGGTGGGCTTCGCCTCCGCGGAGAACGGAGGCAATGCCACCATGCGGCAGCTCACCCAGACCGTGGAAGCGCTGGCGAAGATGCCGCCGGAGCGCCGCCGCAAGCGCTTCGACCCGCGCCGCGCGGACATCATCGTCTCCGGCGCCGTCATCCTGGAGGGCGTCGCGCGCCACCTGGGCGTGGAGTCCGTCAGCGTCGTCAACCGCGGCCTGCGCGACGGCCTGCTGGTGGACCTGCTCTACCGCCAGGACGAATCGCGCGAGGACCACAGCCTCGCGGACGCGGCCCTCGTCATGGGCCAGCGCTTCCGCTTCGATGAGAAGCACGCCCGCCAGGTGGCCCGCCTGTCCCTGGGCCTCTTCGACAGCCTGGCCGCGCTGCACCAGCTGCCCCTGTCCGTGCGCCCCCACCTGGAGGTCGCCGCGCTCTTGCACGACATCGGCACGGCGGTCAGCTACGAGCGCCACCACCGCCACACGTACTACCTCATCCACAACGCGGAGCTCCCCGGCCTCGCGGACCGCGAGCGGGAAATCATCGCGCGCGTCGCCCGCTACCACCGGCGCTCCCAGCCGGAGCTGTCCCACTCCGGCATGGCCGGGCTCACCCCGTCCGAGGCGCGGCGCGTGCGCAAGCTGGCCACGCTGCTGCGCCTGGCGAACGCGCTGGACCACAGCCACCACCAGCCCATCCGCGACTTCAAGGTGACGGACGGCCGCGAGGCGGTGACGCTGCACCTGCACGCCCGCCAGCCCCTGGACCTGGAGCTGTGGAACGCCGAGCGCGAGGTCGCCCAGTTCCGCAAGGTGTTCGGCAAGCGGCTCGCGTTCCAGGTCCACTCGGGCGGGCGCTAGGGCCACTGCCTCCCCGCCTGCCCACCGGCGGAAGGAGCGCGGCGCCCCTCCTGCCCGGCCCCACCGCCGTGGCCAGTGTGCAGACGAACGGGTCCCGTGCGCTTCTGGAGCGCCGTGGGCCTTCACGTCTTTCAAGGCCCTGGCGGGGCAAGGAGCGGCACATGAAGGCAGTCGTTTTCCACGGCATTGGGGACATCCGGCTGGACGACGTCGCGGAGCCGAAGCTCAAGGAGCCCACGGACGCCATCATCAAGCTGACCGCCAGCGCCATCTGCGGCACGGACCTGCACATGATCCGCGGCACCATGCCCGGCATGAAGCCCGGCACCATCCTCGGGCATGAAGGCGTGGGCGTCATCGAGGAGCTGGGCAAGGACGTGCGCAACTTCAACGTGGGTGACCGCGTGGTCATCTGCTCCACCATCGGGTGCGGCAACTGCTCGTACTGCCGCGCGGGCTACTACGCGCAGTGCAACGACGCGAACCCCAACGGCCCCGACGCGGGCACCGCCTTCTTCGGCGGTCCGGCGATGACGGGCCCCTTCGACGGCATGCAGGCGGAGAAGGCGCGCATCCCGTACGCGGCCATCACCATGGTGAAGGTGCCCGACGGCGTCACCGACGACCAGGCCATCCTCGTCTCCGACATCTTCCCCACGGGCTACTTCGGCGCGGAGATGGCGGAGATCAAACCCGGTGACACCGTCGCCGTGTTCGGCTGCGGCCCGGTGGGTCTGTTCGCCATCGTGAGCGCGAAGCTGCTGGGCGCGGGCCGCATCTTCGCCATCGACAGCCACGAGGACCGGCTGGCGCTCGCGAAGGCGCAGGGCGCGGAGATCATCAACTTCGAGGAGGAGGACCCGGTGGAGACGCTCAAGCGCTTCACCGGCGGCATCGGGGTGGACCGCGCCATCGACGCGGTGGGCGTGGATTCCCAACACGCGCACCACGGCCCGGCCGCCAAGAAGGCCAAGGCGGAGAAGCCCGAGTTCAAGCGCGAGGTGGAGATGGTCGCCCCCAAGCAGAAGCCGGACGGCGACAACTGGGTGCCCGGCGACGGGCCGTCCCAGGCCGCGCAGTGGGCGGTGCAGGCGCTGGCCAAGGCGGGCACGCTGTCCATCATCGGCGTGTACCCGCAGACGATGAACGCGTTTCCCATTGGCGAGGCGATGAACAAGAACCTCACCCTGCGCATGGGCAACTGCAACCACCGCAAGTACATCCCCAAGCTGCTGGAGCTGGTGCGCTCCGGCACCGTGGACCCCACGGACATCCTGAGCCACGTGAGGTCCATGGCCTCCGCCATCGACGCGTACCGCAACTTCGACCTGCGCAAGCCGGGCTGGGTGAAGGTGGAGCTGGAGCCGGGCGCCACGATTCAGTGACGCGTCACGCATCCGGGTCCAGGATGAGGCACGTGTCGCCGAACTCGTGCCCCAGGTAGCCCGCTGCTTCCGCATGCGCCGCGGCCCGGTGCAGGAGCGGAAGCGGCGCGAACGCCTGGAGCAGCGCATGGTGGCTGCTCCCCGGGTCGTGCACGCCGGTGAGCAGCCCGTGCACCACCCGGGGCACGTAGCCGGGCCCGAGCAGCAGGTCCGTCACGCCCTCCCCTGGCACCAGCGCCCCGTGTTGCGTCGCGCGTCCTTCCAGCGCGCGCACCACGGTGGTGCCCACCGCCACCACGCGCCCGCCGCTCGCCCGCGTCTCCTCCACCAGCGTCACCGTGCGCTCGGGGATGTCCGAGCGCTCGGGCCGGGGCAGCGCCGCGTCCAGCGCCGCGTCCCCCGTGGAGGACAGCCCCGCCGCGTGCGTGAGGGAGGCCCAGCGCACGCCGCGCGCCTTCATCCGCGACAGCACGGACGCCGTGAGGGGCAGGCCCGCCGAGGGCATCTCCGCGGCCCACGGACGTGCGGCGTAGAGCGTCTGCACGTGCCACAGCGCCAGCGGTCCCGCCGTGTAGGCGTACTGCACGGGCCGGCCCGCCGTGTAGAGCGCCTGCCAGAGCGCCGCGCCGCGCAGGTTGAAGGCCACGCGCAGGAGCCGGGGGGATGGGGGCAGCACCTCCACCACGCGCGCGGTGAGTCCGCCCACTTCCAGTAGTGAGCCCACGGGAAGCTCGGGCGGTGGCGGCCGGTCCTCGGTGCGCCGGCGCCAGTCCCCCGCGCCGAAGAGGACGACCGTCCAGGTGTCATCCGGTTCGTGGGACAGCAACCGCAGCTCGATGGGCGCGCCCGCGCTGGTGCGGCCCGTGAGCGAGCCGGGCAGCGTGGCCGCGTCGTTCATCACCAGCAGGTCGCCTTCGCGCAGGAGCTGGGGCAGCTCCGACGCGACGGTGTCGGTGAAGCGTTCGTTGCGCGGCTCCACATGCAGCAGCCTCGCCGTGTCGGGGTGTTCCCGGGGCCAACGGGCGGCGTTCATGCGGCCTCCCATCTGGCGGCCTCGAACCGCTGACCGGACGCGGTGTCCCGGGCCTCCACGAGCGCGAGGATGCGCGCGGCCACGTCCTCCGGCTTCGCCAGCGTCGCGGGGTCGGCATCCGGGAGCGCCTCGGCGTGCATGCGCGTGTCCATGTCACCG
Organism: Corallococcus aberystwythensis; assembly: GCF_003612165.1. Classification (GTDB taxonomy): domain Bacteria; phylum Myxococcota; class Myxococcia; order Myxococcales; family Myxococcaceae; genus Corallococcus; species Corallococcus aberystwythensis. Next base: position 21,770 of record NZ_RAWK01000030.1, read on the forward strand.
GGGTCCACGGTGAGCAGGCGCACGCCGCTGCCCTCGAACTCCGCGGCCCAGATGCGCGTGAGGTGTTCCAGCGCGGCCTTCGACACGCTGTAGGCGCCCCAGCGGGGATAGGCGGACACGGCGGCGTCGGAGGTGATGTTGAGGACGAGCCCGCGGCCCCGGACGACCATGCTCCCGGCCACGGCCTTGGTCAGGCGGAAGGGCCCCAGCAGGTTGACCTCCAGCACCTGCGCCACGTCCTCGCACGCCGTGTCCAACAGGAGCGGGAGCGGCGTGGGCCCCAGGCTGCTCGCGTTGTTGACCAGCACGTCCAGCGGGCCCACCAGCGCGGTGGCCGCGCCCACCAACGGATAGATGGCCTGCTTGTCGCCCACGTCGAAGGCGAGCGCGTGCACCGCCAGCCCCCGTGCCTTCAAGGGCGCTACCGCCGCGTCCAGGGCCTTCGCATCGCGCGCCACGCCCACCACCCGGGCGCCGCGAAGGGCGAAGGCCTCCATCAGGGCCCGGCCCAGTCCCCGGCTCGCGCCCGTCACCAGCACTGCTTGGTTCCGCATGTCCATGGATTGCCTCTCCTTGGGGACAGGGATAGCGCAGGGGCTCCGATGCGATGGCATGGGCGCCAATGGGTTGGCAGAATGCCAGCGCATGAGCGATGAGGACCTTCCGGGCAGGCTGGCGCGCAACCTGCGGACGCTGCGGGAGACGCGAGGGGCCACGCAGGTGCAGCTGGCGAAGCTGGCGGGCGTGCCCCGGGCCACCTGGGCGCATCTGGAGTCCGGGGCGGCGAACCCGACGTTGTCGGTGCTGCACCGGGTGGCGGGGGCGCTGCAGGTATCACTGGAGGAACTGCTTGCGAGGCCCAAGGCGAGCGCCCGGCACTACAAGAAGGACAGCCTGCCCATCCGTCAGCGGGGCGCGGCCTTCCTGCGAAAGCTCCTGCCGGATCCGCTGCCCGGCATGGAGTTCGACCGGCTGGAGCTGCCGCCCAAGGCACGCATCACCGGCGTGCCCCACACGCCCGGCACGCGCGAGTACCTGGCCTGTGAGTCCGGCACGATCGCGCTGGTGGCCAGCGGGGAGCGCTTCGTGTTGGAAATCGGTGACGTGGTCGTCTTCCGGGGTGACCAGAAGCACTCGTATGAGAACCCCGGCGTGCGCACGGCGGTGGGCTACTCCGTCGTGCTGCTCGCACCGACGCTCTGAAGGCCTGATTTTTGAGAATCTGGAAGTGTCTGTAAAACGAGCACTAGCAGAAGCATGGATTGACGAAACCCAGACGTAGCAGCCTGCTTCCCCAAGTCGTTTCACTTGGGGGGTCTATGAAGAATTGGGTTCTGCCTGTCCTGCTGTCATCCCTGTTGCTGAATGCCTGCGGCGCGGATGCGCCCGTCGCGACCACCACCGCGCCCCTGGCCGCGGCGACCGCGCCGTCGGACGCCTTCTCCGAGCCCGCGAAGAACCCCCGCCGGTTCGTGCCGGGCCAGGCCATCGTGAAGTTCAAGGGCTCCGGCAAGGCCCTCACGGACGCCGCGCTTCCTCCAGTCCAGGGCTTCCGTGCCCAGCTTGTGCAGCCGCTCTCCAGCGGGGCGGTGCTGGTGTCGCTGGAGGCGGAGCCCCGTTCCGTCGCCGCGTCCATCGCGGAAGAGGAGGCACGCACCCTGGACGCCATCGCGGAGCTCCGCCGGAATCCGGACGTCGAATACGCGCACGAGAACCTCTACATGGAGTTCTTCGCCACGCCGACGGACCCGCTGTACTCCCTGCAGTGGAACTACCCGGCCATCAACCTGCCCACGGCCTGGAACAGCGTCACGGGCAGCGGCGTGAAGATCGCCGTGCTCGACACCGGCAGGCTCGACCATCCGGACCTCAGCGGGGCCTGGACGGCGGGGTATGACTTTGGACAGGGGGACGCGGACCCCTACGACACGAACACCTACCACCACGGCTTGCACGTGGCCGGCATCCTCGCGGCGCGCACGAACAACGGCATCGGTGGCGCGGGTGTCTGTTGGGGCTGTCAGCTCATGCCCGTCAAGGTCTCCAGTGCCAGCAATGGCGTCACCCTGGCCACGGTGGACGAGGCCATCCGGTACTCGGCGGACAACGGCGCGCGCGTCATCAACATGAGCTTCGGCACGGCCTACAACCCCAACGCCCCCACGGCCGTCTTTCCCTGCTCGAACTACCCCGACATCCAGAGCGCGGTGACCTACGCCATTGGAAAGGGCGTGGTGGTGGTCGCCGCCGGTGGCAATGACGGCGTGGCGGGCCTGCAGACGGCGAACATCACGCCGGCCTCCTGCACCGGCGTCATCGCCGTGGGTGCCAGCACGCAGACCGGTGCGCGTGCGGCGTGGAGCAGCGGCGGCGCTCGCGTCGACGTCATCGCCCCGGGCGGCACCGCCAGCTCCGGCTTTTACGGTCAGGGGATTGGCTGCCCCCCCGACCCCAACCCAGGGGACCCGTACAGCGGTACGGACCAGGTTGTCTCGGCGTGGGCCATTCGAAAGCCGGGGGCCACGCTGCTGCCGGGTGACTACTGCCACCGCTACCTGGGCGGCACCTCCATGTCGTCTCCGCACGTCGCGGGCCTCGCCGCGCTCATCCTCTCGCAGAAGCCCTCGATGACGCCCGCGCAGGTCACCGCGCGCATCAAGTCCACCGCGACGGGGGTGTCCGGCTGCGGGGGCAGCTGCGGTGCCGGCCGCATCAACGCGGCGGCGGCCGTCTACACCAACCTGCCGCCCCGCCCGGCCAAGGGCCCCTGGTACAACCCGGCGCGCTCCGGCAACGGCCTGGACATCCAGCACCTCGCCTCTGATCAGATCCACGTCACCTGGTACACGTACACGTCCGCGGGCGTGCCCATCTGGTACCAGGCCTATCTCTTCGCGGAGCCCGGCGAGTGGCGGGGGGACCTGCTGAAGACCTCCTGGACGGGCTCCAGCGCGACGAACACCGTGGTGGGCACGATGCGCATCACCTACAGCGGAGGCCTGTGGCGCTTGTACTGGACGCTGGGTTCGCTCTCCGGCAACGAGCCCATCCAATTCCTGTCCTTCGGGAGCGGGGGCTCCGTGATGAACCTGAATGGCCTCTGGTTCAACGCCGCGGAGTCCGGCTGGGGCACCAGCTTCAACACGCAAGGCAACACCCACGTCATCAACATGACCGTCTACCAGGGCAGCAACCCGGTGTGGCTGCAGGGCGTGGTGAGCAGCACCTCCACGTCGCTGTCGTTCCCGATGTCCTACATCACCGGGACGAACCTCTGCCCGGGTTGCACCGGAACGACGTCGACCTCGTCGACGGCCGCGGGCACCTTTGCGGTCAACGGCTCGGCGGGCATTCCCAACAGCATGGCGGCCTCCTCCGCGGTGAGCTTCCCCGGCGGGTCGTGGAACCGGCCCTCCTTCACGCTCAGCCGTCTGACGGGCCCCTAGACTTCATCCTCCGGGCGCCGTGTCGGCGCATCCGTCGTCACGGCGCCCGTCCCGCAGTGCGAGGAGCATTTCCAGGCCGAGCGCATCACATCGCCATATGAACCTTTAAAGTCCAAAGAGCATGGACTTTTCAGGTCACGCGTGTCCAGACTCCCGGATGGCGCCACTGCGCCAAACCCTCGAGGAGTCATGTCCACGTCCACCCCTGCCGGTGAGCCGATGCGCACCCAGGCTGCGTCGCGCTGCGGCGTCTTCCTGCCCACACCCGAACGGCCCCGCCCCCTCTTCACCATCGAGGGCATTCGCTACGAGGCCATTCGCGAACTGGTGCGGATGCAGACCGGGGAACTGCTGATGCTCGCCCGGCGTCATCCGGAGCGCGGAGCCACGCTGCCCGGGCTCTGCTTCGTGCGCCGGCTGGCCAATCCCTCCACCACCCTGCGCCGCACGCGCCTGGGGGAGGAAATCCAACTGGCCTTCCGCCTCCATCACCCTGCCATCGCCCAGGTGTTCCACCGCAAGGTGCACCAGGACGCGTTGCACGTCGTCATGGAGTATGTGGACGGCCCCTCACTGGAGACGTTGGTGAGCGCGAGCGTGGCGCGCGGCCAGCCTGTGTCCGAACCCTTCGCCCTTTATGTCGGGGCGGAGCTCGCCGGGGCGCTGCACCATGCGCACACCCTGACGGACGACGCAGGCAAGCCCCTGGGAATCATCCACCGCGACGTGAACCCCCGGCACGTCTACGTGGGCGCGCACGGCGAGGTGAAGCTCGTGAACTTCGGCGCCGCCTATTCGGTGGTCATCGGACGCGAGGAGTCACCCGCGAACCTCGTCCGGGGTGACGTGGCCTATGCCTCACCCGAATACCTGGAGCGGCTGCCGCTGACGCCGCGCTCCGACGTCTTCAGCCTGGGCGTGCTGCTGGTGGAGCTCTTCACCGGCAAGCATCCCTTTGACGTGCAGGACGTGCCCCGTCCGGCCATCCGCCTGAGCCCGCTGAGGGTGGAGGTCCTCCCCTCGCTGCCGCTGACACAGATGCGGGTGCTGCTGGCCAGCTTCGGACCCGCGGAGGTCGAGGCGGCGGTGGAGCGGCTCTCGCCGGATGTGAAGCCACTGCTGCACGCGGCCCTGCGCGCCGACCCCGAGGAGCGGTTCGCCACGGCGGCGGACATGCGGGATGTCCTTCGCGCGGCGCTCGTCAGGCGGCACCCGGGCTATGGGCGACAGGAGGCGGCCGCAGAAGCCTCGCGGCTGCTGGCGGAAGGCAGCGTGCTCCGGGACGTGGTGGAGTTTGGCGAGGGAGGGCTCTTCCCGGAGGGACTGGAGGAACACGAACTGGAGCGCCTGGGGAAGAAGTAGCGCGTCAGCGCGCCAGCACGGAGGCGACGCGCAAGAGGGCATCCAGTTCCTCCGCGTCCAGCTTGCGCGCCAGGTGCAGGAGGCGACGCAGGTCCGGCGCGTCGCCGTCCTCCCGAGGCGAGGACTTCCGGCCCTTGAGCACGTCACCCTTGGGAGTCAGCCCCAGCAATGTTTCGGGCGAGACGCGCAGCTCCTGACAGAGGCGGTAGAGGGACGGGACGCTGGGCAACATCTTGCCGCGCTCCAGGCGGCTGTAGACGGGGTGGACCAGTCCAATGCGCTCGGCGACTTCGGCCTGCGTCAGTCCCAGATGCTCGCGGGCGGCACGTGCCGCCATGCCAATGGTGATGCCGAGTTCTTCATTCATGGAGGGCGCGCAGCGTATCCGAGTTATGCGCTCCAGACCCTCGCACCCGCATGCGCGCGGGCCCGCGCGAGGAGACACATGCGAGCGGCACGAGCGCCTGAGAAGAGAACGCCATGAGGCCGCCGCCAGCCATCCTGTCGCCCGGAGTCCAGGTGCTGGGTTACACGGTGGAGCGCCAGCTGGGACAGGGTGGCTTCGGCACGGTGTACCTCGCGCGCAACGCGGGACAGCCCTTCGCCCTGAAGCTGTTGCACCTGCCGCGCGTCGGGGAGCGCGCTGAGCGCGAGGTCTCCATCCTCCTGAAGCTGCGCCATCCCAACGTCGTGGGGCTCCAGGGATACGGGCTGTGGCCGCCGGGCGAGCCGCGCTTCGCGGTCATCGTCATGGAGTACGTGGACGGGCGCAGGCTGGACGTCTGGGCCGACGAGGAGAACCCCACGGCGCGGCAGGTGGCTCACGGGGTGCTGGATGTGGCGCGGGCGCTCGCCACGACGCACGCGGCGGGGGTGCTGCACAGGGACGTGAAGGAGGCGAACGTCATGGTGCGCGCTTCGGATGGCCTGGCCAAGCTGTTGGACTTCGGGATTGGTGATTACACCGGAGCCCGGGGACTGACGGCGGACATCCTCCCGCCCGGGACGCCGGAGTACCGCGCGCCCGAAGCGTGGCGGTACTTCCGGCAGCACGCGCGAGTCCCTGGTGCCCGCTACGTGGCGGGCACGCCGGATGACCTGTGGGCACTGGGCATCGTCCTCTACTGGCTGCTGACAGGGCGCAAGCCCTTCGACGGTGCCAGCGACACGGAGTTCATCGAGGCAGTGATCACCCAGACACCGTCGCCACCGTGCGAGGTGAACGAGCGCGTGCCTCGGGCGTTGAGTGACGTGTGCCTGCGGCTGCTGGAGAAGACGCCCGAGGCGCGCACACCGAGCGCCCTGGCCGTCGTGGCCGAACTGGAGGAAGTCCTGCGAGGCGCCGATGCGGCGTGGGACGTGCCCCTGTGCGATGCGTTCGGCGAGGACACCGCGACGACGGAGAGCGAGCAGGACAGCTTCGAGAAGTGGCGGAACCGTCCCCGGCACAGGCCCCGGAGGGGCATGCGTGCGCCGCTGGAGGCTTCACCGCTGCCTGCCGGAGCCACGACGACGCCGGAGACGACGGTGAAGCCACGGCGTTCCCTGCGCGCGTGGGCGGTGGTGATGACGATCCTGGCGCTGATCACAGTGGGAGTGTTGCTGCTTCGTCAGGAAGTAGCGCCCACTGACAAGTCACCTCAATCTGAGCGGGCCGCGGTTCCCAGTGGGCCTGAGGCCACCGCCGCGGCCGTCGCGCTTCCCGCGACGCTCCAGGAGGTTGCCGCCACCGTGACGACGCAGACGCCAGAAACTCCCTTCCTTCCGCTCTCCTCGAAACCCGTGAGAAAGGTCCGGAGCGTCATGACCCGTGCGGCGGGCGCGGCGGCCTGCACGGCATTGATGGCCTGCCCCGGCTCGCAGGTGCGCCCTCCACCGCCGCCAGAGCCCTGCCCCGTGGGCGCGGTGAAGGCCATGACGGACCGGGGCATCGAGATGGGGGACAAGTACATAGCGGCCTTCGACTTCACCGGTGCGCGCATCATGTCGGTGTCCGAAGGCCCCGCTCAATTTCTCCTGGCCGAGGACGTGGGAGACCTGCCGGGTGGTACGGCGGTGTCAGGCCGACTCATCGTGAGGGACCGCGTCTATGGACGCCTGACGTGGGCGACGACCAAACAAGGCGACAGCTTTCCCGTGTGTCTGGAGGTCTACGAGGAGGGGGGCAGCCGGGGCAGGGGCATGTTGAGGGAACCTGGAGACGACTCACCGTCGAGCGCCCGGGTCTTCACCACGGTGCGCGTAAAAGCAGTGCGTGAGTTCGAGTAGCAGGCTCGCCTGGGAGACGCCGCCAAGTGCCCTCTTCATCCACGGTTGTCTTCCTGGGACTGCTGCTCGCGAGTGCCGCGGCCTTGGCTCAATCCGAGAGCTCGGCCTCCGTGCAGGGCGCCCGGCGCATCGAGCTGCCCCCGGACGGGAGTCCATCCATCGCGGAAATCGCGGTCAGCGCGGGGCTCTCCACGGGCCTCTACTTCGACTCGGACCTGATGCGCGACGGCATCGAGTTGGAAGGGCGGGAGCGCTTCTCACTGGTGGACATCGGCCAGGCCACGCTCCGGCTGGTTCCCTCTTCGCGTGTGACGCCTGGCGAGCACTTCCGGCTCATCGTGCGCTTCAGGGATGGCGCGGCGCCGGTGAGTGCCTCCTTTCTCCTCCAGGTGCATCCCGCGAAGGCGGAACCCCTCGTTGAGGTCTATCGCGAGAAGCGGACGCTCGAGACCTATCAACAAGAAAGCCGGGAGGTCCGTGCGGAGTTGGAGCGCTGCCGGGACGAGAATTCACGGCTGGTGGCTGAGAATGAGGCTCCGCCCGGGCTGGCGGGGCTCCTCTCCACCGGAACGCTGGATGAGGACGGGGTGGTGGGGCGCATCGTGACCAAGGACATCCTTCGGCTGACTGGAAGTGCCCTGGCTGCGAACTCCGTCATCACCTACCGCGCCAAGACGGCTGTTGCCATCGTGGTCAATCTGGCGACGGAAGCGGGTGCGGAACCCTGGAGCCCGAAGGGGGCGACACTTCGGGGCAGGACGGGAGCGGAATTGAAGGTGCTCCGCATCTGGCAGCAGCCATCCAGTCCCATGAGTGAGGCCCGAAGCATCGTGGTCGAGGCGGAGGCGCCAAAGGCCGGCGTCCAGGGGTCGTTCTCCTTGAAGCTCTGGGAGGACGGCCCACGCACCGTCACGCTGGGCAACGTGACGTTCCCCTAGGCATGGGTTCGGAGCTCGCCACTGACGGGCTCGGCGCATTTGGATGCAAACATTCCCCCTTGAGGTTGATGATGCGCGTGAGTGTCCTGGCGCTGTTCGCGGCCCTGCTGCTGGCAGGCTGCGCTGGCGTGGAGACTTCTTCCCCCCGAGGAAGCTCACGGGTTCTCCGGCAGCGCGCCACCCATGCGTCGGACGCGCTCGACGATGAGGAGGACACGCAACGACTCCACCGGCGGCAACCCGTCCGCATGCCGACGGGGACGGTCATCCTGGCTCCTTCCGGGAAGATGTCGCGGGAGGCCTTGGAGATGGGCCTGCTGGATGTGGACACCTTCGAGAAGTTGCTGGTGCGTGCCGGCCTGGAAGACGTGGATGAACTCCCCCTTCGCCGCAACCCTTTCACTCCGGATGACGCGGTGGAGGTGCTGGGCCGGTTGATGGAGAAGCCGGTGACGCTCGGCACCTTCCCACCCCGCATGGCGGCGGGCTTCCTGATGCGGGAGGTGTTGGAGCACGGTGAGGTCTCCCGCGAGGAGCTGACGCGACGGGTGGCGCGCTTCGCTCGCGAGCAGGTGGCGGTGCTGCGGCCGGATGGCTACCTCGCGTGGGCGCTCAACGGACGTACGCAGCAGAAGGTCGCGGCCATCGAGTGGAGGGACGGAGCCTTCCGCGCGGGCAACTTCGAGCTGGGGCGCTTCTACAGCGGCAAGGGCGGCGTCTTCCGCCAGGTCGACTCGCAGCTTCGGGCGTCGGACCGGCGGCCCCTGGCCGAGGTGTACGACGACGCGGATGTCCTCAGCCGCTCGCTGGACGGCGCCGAGGACGCCTTCGTGGGGATGTACCACGCGCTGGGGCAACTCCTCTCCCGCCCCACGGACAGCATCGCGGGACTGCGCCATCTCCCTTCCGGTGTGGTGGCGCTCATCGCGTCATCGCCCGCGTACTGGGAGCGCTTCCAGTACATGACGGCTGGCGAGCAGATCCGCGGGGTGGCCCGGGTATGGACGGACGTCCTCGTCACCTGGGGCACGGCCTCCGCCACGACGCGGACGCTGAAGGGGATGGTGTCTGGAGCCGACGCCGCAGTCCCTGTCCTGTCGCTTTCAGCAGAGGGGGCCCTGGTGCTGGAACGCATCTCCGTGCCAGTGGGGCGTGCGGCGGCGGTGTTGAGCAGCGGCCCCGGGGCGGCCATCATCCTCCAGCGAGTCGATGACACGGCGGGCTCGGGTGATGGGGACGGTGGAGGTTCTTCGCCGAGCGGGCCGAAGGGCTATTCGTCCTTCAAGTCATTCAAGCGGGCCCTGGGGCCGGCGGGGAATGGGAAGGAGTGGCACCACATCGTGGAGCAGACCGACGGAAACGTGACGCGCTTCGGGCCGCAAGCACTCCACAACACGGAGAACGTGATTCCGCTCGACAAGGCACTTCATAACTCAGTGAGTGCGTTCTATTCGTCGCACCAGTATCGAGTCACAGGCTCGACGTCGCTGACCGTTCGGCAGTGGCTGAGCACCCAATCATTCGAAGCCCAAAGTGCATTCGGGCTGCGTGCGATGGAGAACATTCGGAACGGACTATGGTGACGGAAGACCTTCAGAAACTCGTCGCGAAGTTCGCGCAGCATGCAGCCGCCCAAACAGAGGCAATCGTGCAGGGGGACTCGAAAGCCGCGAACAAGCACGCGAAGGAATCGATCGCAGCGTTCAAGCGGCTGAAGACCCAGGGGGACATAGGACGGGATGCACTCGCAACCCTGTTCACCCATCCCCGGATGGATGTTCGAACGGCGGCGGCGGCATTTCTGCTTCGGTATCGCACCGCTGAAGCCAAGGCGGTGTTGGAAGAAGCCGCGAAGGGTAAAGGACTGATCCCATTCGAAGCGCAGGAGGCCCTGAAGCGATGGGAAGAAGGAACCTGGTCCCTGGACCCCGCTTGAGCGAAACCGCTCCCGCTACGCCCCACCGCCCTGCCACGTCAGCATCCCCATCACGCCCACATCTCGCGCACCCCCCGCGTGCAGCCTCCACGGCACCGCCACGCCGAACTCCAGGGACTTCAGCGGTCGCGCCAGCAGCCCCGGAGACAGGAGCACCGTGGAGGTGCCGTCCTCATCCCTCCACCCCGCCTCCACCATGGGCCGCAGTGGCCCCAATGCCAGCACCGCTCCAGCCGCAAAGTCCGGATGGAACTCGTTCCTCAAGCCGCGCACTCCGGGCAGCTCCTCCGCCTTGAGCTGGAGGTTGAAGCCCACCGGCCCCACGTCCTGATACGCCAGCAGGTACGGTTCGAAGCCTGGACGGAAGCGGTCGTCCCTGACGTCGCGCGTGGCCTCCAGGTCCATGCCCAGGCTCAGCGTGAAGCCTCGCCGTCTGTCATTGACCAGCGCCAGACCGATGCCCGCCTCCGCCGTGTCCAGCCCCCGCGGATCCTCCGGCGTCGTCAGCGAGACCTTCGCCTCCACCTGCATGCGGTCACTGAGGCCGTACTCGCCTCGCACCGGTAGCTCGAAGCGCGTCTCATCTTCCTGCCGCGTCCACTCCAGGCCGGTGCCCAGTTCCACCTGACCGCGCTGCTGCGGCGGCGCTCCGTCTCCCAGGAAGAACTCCTGCACCCGCCCCTGCACCCCTTCCTCCGCCGCCGCTGGCACCGCGAAGAGGCCCAGGACTCCCACCGTGACGAGCTGCCGTACGTTCGCCATGTCAGCAGGGTGGACACGGCCCTGATGCACCGGGGCCTCTCCACCGTGCCGCCCACCGCTCGGCCGCACGCCTGCTTCCAGGAACAAACGTGTGAATGCTCCGGGTGCAGGCTTGCATCACCCCGCGTGGGGGTGGCAAAGCCTCGGGACCATGCGCTCCGCCATCAAGCCCGCCCTCCCCTTCGCGCGACACACCGTGGCCCTGCTGGCCCTGGGCCTCACCGCCTGTGGCGGCAAGGACGTGCGCCCCGGCGAAAACCCCGTCACCGACCCCTGCGTGGAGAGCACCACCGCGGACCCGGCCAGCGGAACCTGCGCGCCGCTGCGGTTGCAGTGCGCGAAGGACCTGAGCGGCTTCAAGACGGACCGCTACGTCTGGCGCGACCGCGACTGCCGCGTGCGCACCGTGTCGCTCGTGCGCAACGACGCGGCGGATCCGGCGGGCTGGAACGGCGGCTACATCCGCCGCTACACCTACGAGGTCGCGGGCGCCGAGCGCATCTGCGACGGGCAGAGCTCGCAGGTGCCCGGCTGGGGCATGGTGACCAGCCACCTGAAGGAAGGCCCGTCATGGGGCGCGTGGACCCAGGACGTGCGCGGCACCGGCCGCATCGTCTTCAAGGGCGCGCACCACGCACTGCACGAATTGAAGTGGCCCCTGTCGCTGGACGGCCACGTGGTGCAGGTGACCGTGCAGTACCTCTTCGCCACCGGCCGCGACCACCCGCTGTATGCCATCACCCACGACGCGTCCGGCTTCCCCGCGAACCAGATTGAAGCCGACGTGCGCTCGCCCTACGGCGACCTCGCCTTCGACGGCAATGCCAACACGGACATCGCCGGCCTGGGCTGGGGAGACCGCTACCGCTTCGTCACCCTGTCCTCCCCCGTGACGATGAACACCGGCTGGGACTACCGCGAGCCCAACGTCGTCCCCTACACGCGCATGTGGACCGCCGCGCCGGACGCGGAGATGGGCGCGGTGCAGACCCAGACGTGGGAGCAGAAGCCCGCGGGCGGCTACTGGCTGTATCCGCAGTGGGGCACGCGCCACGCCAACGGCCCCATGCCCGTGGACTACAACTGGGCCTACCAGCTCAACCAGTACGAGCTGCCCTCCGTCACCAACTCCCACCGGCTCGCGTGGGGCAGCAACTTCGGCGCGGTGGGCCTGTCCCAGTACCCGCGCCTGGGCGACGACGGCGTGATGCTCTCCGGCCATCCCTACCAGAGCTATTCCGTCTTCATGGTGCTGGGCACGCACGCGGCGAACCCCGTGCTGTCGCTCGTGTCGGAGGTGGAGGCCTGGCAGGGCGTGAAGCTCACCGCCTCCGAAGGCACCGTGCGCGCGCGCGGCCCGGGCGGCGTGGGCCGCTCGGACGCCGTCACGTATGACGTCCCCGGCTACAACCCCGTCTACGCCACGTGGGAAGCGGACGCCGCCTCCAACCGCGTGACGCTGGCGTTCGATACAGCGGGCCGCACGCTCGCGCACCCGGTGCTGGTGGTGCACGGCTACACCGCCACCACCGCGCCGAAGACGGTCACCCTGGATGGCCAGGCCCTCACCGCGGACACGGACTACTTCGCGTCCGTGGACCCCGCGGGCAAGGCGCTGTGGCTCACGCTCCAGCGCGACTTGAAGGGCAGCGCCACCCTCAAGGTGGAGTAGCCCCCCAGGCGGGACAGGCCCCTGCACGCCACGGTGCGAGGGGCCCTTCCCTGACTTCACGCGGGTGGACGTCAGTCCGCGTTGCCGCTGCCGCCGTAGCCCTGCGGGGCCTGCGAGCGCAGTCGCTGCCACTGGGCGCGGGCGTCCTGCTCCACGCGCTTCTGATCGTCCACGTTGCGGCGGGCGTCCTCCACGCCGCGCTTGGCCTCCGCGACGGCGGACATGAAGTTCGCCTCGGACATGTCCCTGGCGCGCACGTCGCCGCTCTTCTCCAGCGCCTTGTACTGGGCCAGGTTGAGCTCCGCGTCCGCCACCTTCAGCTCCGCGTCGCGCAGGTCCTTCTCCGCCTTGGCGGTGTCCGTCTTGCGCTCATGCCAGGACACCTCGGCGTCCGCGGCGGCGCGGCCGGCCTGGGCGCCCTCGAGCTTGGACTTCGCCTGCGCGATGGGGCTCCGCTGGCCGGTGGCCTCGGCGGCCTTCACCGCGGCCCTCTCGGCCTCCATGCGGCTTTCGGCGGCGTCGCCGTTGCGGCGGGCCACTTCCGCAGCGCGCTCGGCGTCGCGCACCGCCACCTCGGCGCGCGTCACGTTGTCGGCGGCCTTGGTGCGGGCCAGCTGCGCGTTGCGCACCTCGCTCAGCTGCTCCTCGGGGATGCGCGCCATCATCGTGTCGTCCACGCGCGCGGCCTTGGAGCTGCCGCAACCGGCGAGGAACGCCATGGACGCCCCCAACGCCAGCCCCACCACCCAGTGCCGCTTCGTCCTGTTCTGGAACATGTTCTCGATCCCCCGTCCAAAGATGACTGGGGAAGAACGTAGACACGGCCCCGCCGGGCGACAGGGGCCACGGACGCCGCCGTTCCCCCTGGAATCCGCCCGCGTCCGGGCCGGCCGTGGAGCAGGCAGGCTCCAGCCCTTTTCCATTCCACGCCGTTGCCGTCCGGGACTTTCGTCACGGGGGCATGTCCCAACCCGGACGCAGTGCGTGTCTCAAGGTCGCGCGAAGGACGCGCCACCAGGGAGAGGGACCACAATGAAGCGGACCGGATGGGGATTCGTGCTGGGAACGAGCTGCGCGCTGCTGATTGCCGCCTGCGGCGCCGGGTCGGAGGAACCCGGCAACATCGAAGGCACGGAGTCCGTGAAGATGAGCATCTCGCTCGCGGGTGACGCGTGCGGCGTCATCTCGGCCGAGGCGACCGTGACCGCGCAGGACCTGCCGCCCACGCCTCCCCAGTACCTGTACGTGGGCAATGGCTACATCGAAGGCTACCTGAGCAACATCCCCGTCGGGCCCCGGCGCATCGTGGACGTGCGGGCCTACAACGGTGCGGGGCGGGAGGTGTACGCCGGCAGCGCGGCCGTGGACGTGTACCAGGGCTCCGTGTCGTACGCGCAGCTCCAGCTCAAGCGCAATCAGCAGAACTGCCCCGGCACGGGGACGGGCGACATCTACATCATCGGCACGCTGGAGGGCACCGGCCCGTCCCAGGACGCGGGCTACGACGCGGGCCCGGGTCCGGTCTACGATGCGGGCAGCGCGTTCGACGCGGGCTAGAACGGGAGTCCTCCATGGGGAGCACAGCGCGGTCCATTGGCCTCCTCATCGTGCTGGGCTCCCTCATGGGGTGCGCCACGACGTCCTCGATGAACACGGACCTGGACAAGGGTCCGCTGGGCTCGAGAACGCAGATGAAGACGCCCCTCAACGCGGCCACCGGCCCGCGTGTCGAGGAGCTGGAGGATCCCCGCCGCCTGCTGTTCTACTCGTTCGCGACGTACTTCCGGATCCACGGGCGGGGAAAGACCCGGCGGCTCGTCGATAGCGAGCGCGAGCAAGACAACCCCTTGTGCCGGCGGACTCGCGACACTCCGCCAGGGGACTGCCCGGAGATCAACGACATCGCCTGGTCCGACATCCTCTTCGACCGGCTGAACCAGCAGGCCGTCCGTCATGAGCACGGGGTGTGGAGAGCCCCCAAGGACCCGTCGCGCAAGGACGGCCGCGAGCTGTGGGGCTACTGCGTGACCCTCCTGGACTGGAAGGACGTGGACGCGACCATCGCCGTCATTGACGAGCTGCTCCTCGACTACGACATCACCACCGACGTCTGCATCGTCCTTCACGGCATCGAGGAAGCGGAGGTGTTGTAGGCGTTACGTGCCCCGGCCGTAGAACCACGCGGTGAGGGCCAGGCGGGAGGCGTGGGCGGGCAGCACTTCGTGCTCCAGTTGCTCGCTCAGGAACACCACCAGGCGGTCCAGCACGGGTGCCACCTCCACCGGGGCGCCGGTGTCCTCCGGGAAGAGTCGCAGCACGCCGCCGTCCTCCGGCCTCCAGCCCGCGTTCGCGTACCAGATGGCGGTGAGCCGGCGGTTGGACTGGCCCGGGAACGCGTCGCGGTGGCGGGCGTAGTGCGCGCCGCCGCCGGGGTAGCAGGCGAGCTGCACGTCGAAGCGGCCCAGCCCCAGGTACGCGCCGGAGGACACGGCCTCCCCCAGCGCCTGGAAGCGGTGCCACAGCGCTTCCAGCTCCGGGGCCGCGCCGGGCAGCACCCACTCGATGTGGTCACCGCGCACGGAGGTGTCGAGCGAGTGGTCCGCGCCGCGCCGGATGCCCGCGGGCTTCAGCTTCCCGGCCTCCACGCGCGCGAGCGCCGCGGCCCGCACCGCCAGGGCCTGGGACTCCCCGAGGAAGCCGTCCCGCACGAAGTACCCGCGCGAGCCCAGGGCCTCCACCTCCGCGTCCGTCAGCTCCACCTGGCGACTCTCCTGTGTCGGGCGCCTGTCCGGAAGCCCGCGTCCACACGCTGCCCCAGGACGCCCCCCTTCCGGAAGCGGTTAGACTTCCCCCCATGGCGAAGAACGTCTCGCGAGCCCTCTCTTTCATCGCCGCGGTCGCGCTCGGCGCGCTGGGGGCCTGGTTGCTGCTGCGTCCCGCGTCCTCCCGGCTGCCGGACACGGCGGTGGTGGTGGAGCAGATGCGGGAGGTGGCCCGGCTGGAGACGCTGGACGTGTCCCTCTACAAGAAGGTCACGTTCACGCCGGAGCCGCAGGCCACGGACGCGCTGTGGAAGGACGTGCTGCTCTGGGCCAGCTACACGCTCCAGAACCCGCACGGCCGCGCCATCGTGTTCGCGGACGCGCACCTGGGGTTCGACTTCCAGCGCTTCGACGCCAGCCACCTGCATGCCGTGGGCACGCGCGTGGACGTGCTGCTTCCGCCCATGCAGGTGACGGTGGCGCTGCGGCCCGGGGAGACGGAGATCATCGACTCCAACCTGGACAGCGCGCAGACGGCGCAGCTGTTGGAGAAGGCGCGTCTGGCCTTCGAGAGAGAGGTGCGGCAGGACAAACGCCTCCAGGACAAGGCGCGGCAGTCCGCGGAACGCTCGCTGCGGGGCCTGCTGCTCACGCTGGGCTTCCGCGAGGTGCGCTTCGTGGAGACCTTGCCGGTGGGGAGCGCGGGATGACGGAACGTCTGGAATTGATTCAGGGAGACATCACGCACGTCACGGCGGACGCCATCGTGAACGCGGCCAATTCCTCGCTGGGCGGAGGGGGCGGCGTGGACGGCGCCATCCATCGCGCGGCGGGGCGGGAGCTGCTCGCGGAGTGCCTCACCCTGGGCCGTTGTCCCACCGGACAGGCGCGGATCACGAAGGGTTACCGCCTGCCCGCGGCTCACGTCATCCACGCGGTGGGCCCGGTGTGGCAGGGCGGGAGTCACGGCGAGGACGCACTGCTGGCCTCGTGCTACCGGAGCGCGTTCGCGCTGATGGAGAAGCACGGCCTTCGCACGGTGGCGTTCCCCTCCATCTCCACGGGCGTCTACGGCTTCCCCATCGCGCGGGCCGCGCCCATCGCGCTGCGGGAGATCCGCGCCGCCCTGGAACGAAGGCCGGAGCTGGAGCGCGTCACCGTGGTCCTCTTCAGTGAAGCGGATTTGAAGGTGTACCAGCAGGCGTTGGGCGCGTAGCTCACGCGTTCCGCAGCACGTCCCCGTCCAGGAGGAACGACCCGGGGACTCCGTCCGGTGCGTGCCCCAGCGCGGCCAGTCTCCGCACCGATTCACTGTCCGACTCGCGGCACAGGAGCGCCACCTCGCGCCGGCCCAAGCTCACGCGCAGCGGACCTCCGCCCGTGGCGGCCTCCAGCCTGCGCCGCTGCGACTTCGTGAGCAGCCGCGCGCCGTCGTGTCCGTCGCCGCCCGTCACCGCCCAGACGCCGGAGAACGCCTCCGCCAGCCGCACCTCGCCCTGGTCGATGACGACGGGACGCACGTCCGCGGGCCGCAGCTCCAGGTTGTGCCATGCCGCCGCGTCCACCGCTTCGAGCGTGAGCCCTGCGTCCTTCAATGCGGCGACCGGCAGGTAGCGCACGAACTCCGCGTCCTCCAACACGTAGAAGACCTCCAGCCCCGCGGGCCCCGGACGGAACAGCGCGCCCTGTGTCCCCGCCACGAAGCCCGAGGGCCGCAGCACTGGGCGCAGCGCCTCCACTGGCACCCCCGTGGCCCCCACGCCCGAGGACAACCCGCCCAGCCTCGACGCCAGGGCCTCCACGTGCGCGGTGAGCCCCTGCGTCCCAGGTGCCTCGCGATACGCGGCGTACAGCGAACCCACGTCCACGCGGCCCACGCCGCCCGTGGCCAGCTTCACCAGCAGGTCGCGGCCCTGGCGCCGGAAGGCCATGCCCGCGCGGCCCAGCGCGGCGGTGAGCGCGGCGGTGAACTCCGGGCGCAACACCTGCTCCTCGGGCGCGGGCGGCGGAGGCAGGTCCGCGGCCTCCAGCTCCGCGCGCAAGAGCTTCGCCTCCGCGTCGAAGGGGTCCCGCTCCACCGCCTCGGCCACGTAGGCGCGGGCACGCTCGCCCTCGCCCTGCCGCAGCGCGAGCACCGCCAGCACCTTGAGGGCCTCCGGGTCGCCGGGGCTCAGGGCCAGCGCCTCGCGCAGCTCTGCCTCCGCTTCCCGGTGCCGCTCCAATCCCAGCAGCGCTCGCGCGAGCCCCAGGCGCACCTGGAGGTCCCTGGGGAAGTCGCGCCGCAGCGCCTGCATCAGCGGCAGGGCTTCCCGCTCCGCGTCCGCGTTGACCAGCGCATGCGCCACGGTGAGGCGCAGCGTGGGCCCGGGCGTACGCGCGGCCTCGGCGCGCAGCGCATCCAGCTCCGCGCCGCTGAGCACTTCACCCGCCTCCACCTTGCGGCGCAGGCGCTCCAGTTCCGCCGGGGAAATCACGCGCGGACTCTACCCCCTCAGTGCGTGGTGTCGTGCGTGTCCGTCTGCCCGGAGGACTCTTCCTCGCCCCGGGTCTGCGACAGGAAGTCGTCCAGGGCGCCCACGTCGATGGGCTTTCGGAACACGGCATCCACCTGCGCGAGGCTCGCGCGGTTCTGTCCCCGCACGTCCATGCCGGTGACGATGGCCAGCAGTGAGTGGGGCGTGCGCTGCCGCAGCTCGCGCGCCAGCTCCCAGCCCGTCATCTCCGGCATGACCGCGTCCAGCAGCGCGGCGTCGTAGGGATGCTTCTCCCACATGTGCAGGGCCACGTCGGGGCTGTGCGCCACCTGCACGTCGTAGCCCTCCTCACCCAGCACCTCCGCCATCATCCGCGCGTTGTCCAGGTCGTCGTCCACCACCAGCACGCGGCGCGCGCGGCCCGGCATTCGCGGCATGCCTCCCGGCGCCATCCGCGGCGGCGGCTGCGTGGAGGGCGGCGGCGCACCGGCCGAAGCGTCACTGAAGCGCGGCAGCCTGACGATGAAGCTCGCGCCCGAACCGTCGCGCCGGTTCTCCACCGTCAGCTCTCCGCCCCAGCGCTGCACCTGCGTGCGCGCCACCGCCAGGAACAGCGAGAACTGCGGCGCCCCCGGGTCCCGGCGCAGGGGGTCGAACAGGCCCGCCAGCTCATCCTGCGCATAGGGACGCCCGCTGTCCTCCAGGCGCAAATCCAGCCATTCCTCCCCCGCCGGACGGGTGCGGACCACCAGCGTGCCGCCGTTCTCCATCCGGTCGCGCGCGGACAGGAGCAGGTTGACGATGAGCTCGCGGAAGAAGCCCGCGTCCGCCTTCACGCCCCACGGGAAGCCCAGGTCCAGCTCCGTGTGCACCGGGTGCTCGCGCTGCTCCAGCTCGCCCCGGGCCAGCTCCAGGGCCTCGCGCACCGTCTGGTCCACCGGCACGTTGCCCAGGCGCTCCTCGGTGCGCTGCACGCTGAACTCCTGCAGCCGCGCCACCAGTTCGCCAATCTGGCGCACCGTCTTGTCCAACGACTCCACGTGCTCCGGCTTGTATTCACGTTGCAAGAGCGTGATGCGCAGCCGCAGCACGTTGAGGAAGTTGTTGAGCGCGTGCGCGGCGCCGCTCGCCAGCTGCCCCAGCGCCTGCTGCCGGGTGCGCCGCAGGAGCTGCCCCTGGAGCCTGCGCACCTCGCCGTGCGCGTTCTCCAGGGCCTTGGTCTTCACGGCCGCTTCCGTGCGGTCGCTGAAGGTCTGGATGACGCCCGCCAGGACCTGGTCCTCCTCCCACACCGGCGTGGCGCTCATCTCCAGCGTGGCGTCCCCGCCTCCGGGGCGCTCCACCTGCATCATCACGCCGCGCACCGGCCCCTTCTCGCGCAGCGCGCGCAGGAAGGGCATGTCCTGCACCTTGAAGGGCTCCCCCGTGGGATGCCGCGCGTTGACCTGCGTGAGCACCGGCCCCAGCGAACTCGCGGCGCGCGCGCCCACCACCGCGCGCATGGGCACGCCCATCAGGCGGCTCACCGGCGGCGATGCGAAGGACACCATGCCGTCCGTCTCCGCCAGCAGGATGCCCACCTCCACGTGGTTGAGCACCGACTCCATCACCGCCGCCTCGCGGAAGCGGACCTCCTCCGTCTTGAGCACGCGCGCATACGAGGCCTGCGCGGACGCGTCCGCCTCCCACACCAGCTCCGACACCAGCGCCGCGACGTCCGCGTCGATGACGCCCCCGTTGCGGCGCGCGTAGACGTAGAGCAGAACCTCCTGGAGCGACTTGAACTCGCGCGTCAGGTCTTCCGGTTCGAAGTTCTGGTCGTACCGGAAGGCCCCGTGCGAGCGCACCACCTCCGGCCACAGCCGCACCGCGTCCTCGCCCCGGTCTTCAAGCAGCCGGGCAAGCTCGTCCAGCAGGTGGCGCAGCGGCGCGCGCAGGTCCCGGCCGGGGACCTCCACCTCGTACGTCTCCGCGCGCAGGCGCTTGGACCACAGGCGCGTGATGCGCTCGCCCTCGTCCGAGAGCAGACCTGACAGCGCGGCGATGGCGGTATCGGAAGAAGGCACGCTCAAGGGCGCACGATGCGCACGCTCCAGGCGCCCAGCCACCCGCCCCCCGTCCGCATGCCGTGCGGCACTGTCTGGCGTTCCACAGACGCGGCTCCATCGCGGGCCCCGAGCGCCTGCCTGCCCGGCCGCCCTGGCGGCGCCGAGCGATCGTCCCCACCTTCCCAGGCACGGATGAGCATCAAGGAGCGCAGGAAGAACGATCTGGAGCAGCCCGAGGTCTCCCAGCAGGCCATGGCGCAGCTGTTCCGTGGCGAGCTCAGCCGCTCGGACACGTGGCGCACGCGCCTGGACACGACGACGAACTGGGCGCTCACCACGACGGCGGCGGTCATCTCCTTCGGCTTCGCGACGCCGGAGAGTTCGCACGTCACGTTCCTGGTGGGCATCTGGATGGTGGTGTCCTTCCTCCTCATCGAGGCGAGGCGCTACCGCTACTACGACCTGTGGAACCGCCGGGTGCGTCTGCTGGAGGACGGGTGGTGGGCGCCCATGCTCCGGCGCGAGCCGGTGGATCCGGACGCGCTGCGGGAACTGGCGGTGGAGATGTCCCGGCCGCAGATCCAGCTGTCGCTCTTGTCCGCCATCGCCACGCGCCTCAACCGCGCGTACGGGCCCATCCTCATCGTCCTGTTGGTGACCTGGTTCTTCAAGGTCTACAGCCACCCGCGGCCGCCGCGCGACTTCGGGGACTTCATGGACCGGGCGCACGTGGCCTGGATTCCAGGCCCGGTGGTGATGATCTCCCTCCTGTTCCTCACGGTGGCGGCGGCGTACCTCTTCACCGCGTCCTTCTTCATCCGGGCGCCGCTGGGCGAACTGCGCACCCGGCCCCGTGGACGCCGGGCCGCGCTCTGGGAGGCCTTCTACCGGCCCTACGCCATCCAGCGCCGCAAGCGCCCCCGTGCCCAGGGGGTCCGCGCCAATCCGCCGCGCCCGCCGGCCCCGTTCGACCACTGACGCTAGCCGCCGAGCCGCGCGCCCATCTGCGCCATCAGCGCCAGCACCCGGGCGCGCGTGGGACCCTGCAGGTCCCTGCGCACGGAGAGCGCCTGGAGCATCTGGAAGACGGGCGTGCCACCCTCCAAATGCTGGGACGCGACCGCCAGCAGCGCGGGCTCCTCGCCCGGCGCCAACCTGCCGGACACCACCCAGGCCCGCAGGTGCTCCAGCGCGCCAGCGTCCAGGGGCCGCGCATTCAGCGAGTCCAGCAGCGCCCGCTGCACCCCGCGGTGCTTCTCCGTCTCCAGCGCGTCCAGCATCAGGCGCGTGGCCAGATCCTGCGGCGCGCGGCGCAGCGCATCCGCCGCCGCGGCCCGCACGTCCGGGGACTCCGCGCGCAGGTGCGGCGACGCCACGTCCACCACCCGCTCCGCACCCGTGCCGCCCAGCGCCCGCAGCGCATGCGCCCGCGCCTCGTCCCCCGAGGCCCGGGCCACTCCGTCCTCCAGCGTCCGCAGCGCCGCGCGCGCCTCCGCCGAGCCCGGCTCCAGGCGCGAGGACCATGCCCCCAGCGCGTACGACGTGGCCCGCTCCACCGGGACGTCGTGCTCCGCCTTCGCCCGGTCCAGCAGCCCGTTGAGCATCACGCCCGTCTCCGGCTCCGGCTTCGTCAGGAGCCCGGCGCGCTGCACCATCATCACGTACGCGCCCGCGTGCTCACGGGCCTCTGGCGCCAGGAGCAGCGTGCGCAGCGTGGCCTGCGCCTGCGCGTGGCCCGCGCCCACCAGCAGGTCCAGCATCAGTTCCCGCATCCCCGGGGGCGTGCCCGGCTTCAGGAACAGCCGCGACAGCTCCCGGCTGCGCCCCGGCTCCAGCTTCAGCGCGGCCACCGCGCGCCGCGCGAACACGTCCAGCCCCGCGATGGCGTCCGGGCCGCTGGCGTCCTCCAGCGTCTCCAGCAGCTCATCCACTGTCATGCCTTCGGCCTGGCCGCGCAGCCGCGCCACTTCCGGATCCACGTCGAAGGCAATCTGCGACGGCGTGCGCACCACCCGCTTCTGCTCGCCGGACGGAGGCAGGGGCTGCATCTCCCGCGACTGGTACGTCAGCCGCAGCCGCAGCCGCCTGGACACGAGCATGCGCCCGTCCGTCCCCAGCGCGTCCAGCAGCTCGTCCTGGGTGATGGCCAGCAGGCGCCCTTCAGCGTCCCGGTCGAAGGTCGTGAGCGCGCCCAGCTCCTGCTGCGCCACCGTCGCGGCGCCCGCGGGCCGCAGGGTCTGGTAGCGCGTCCGGCGGCGCGTCAGCCGCGACGCGTCCCCGCCCTCGAAGGCGAACGTCGCCTCCACGTCGCCTGTCTGCGTGGACTCGGTGGTGGTCCAGGTGGCCTGGTCGCGCAGCTCGGAGGGGAACAGCTCCGCCGCCAGCGTCTGCGCGAACTGGCGGAACAGCGGAGGCTCCGCGTCGGAGAAGCGCACCGCCTGGAGCGCGCCGCGCGCGTCCAACTCCAACCACGCGCTGGCCGTGTCCGGCAGGTGCGTGCGCACCGACTCCGCGTCCGGCAGCAGCGGCTGGCCGGAGAAGAGCGCCTCGTGCCGCTCCAGCCGGCGCAGCGTCAGGCGCAGCCGCGTCCCCGTGGCGCGCGACTCCAGCGCCTGGAGCGTGAGCTCGCCGTCCAGGTGCAGCACGCCCTCCAGCACGTCCGGCTGTGATGGATCCGCGATGGGCAGCGCCACGCGCGTCAGGTCGTCCCAGACAAGGTGGAAGGTCTGCGCCTCGCCCACGCGCCAGCGGAACAAGGGCAGCCGCCCGGAGGCCCCGGAGGCCACGGCGGCGGACGAAGAGGACGGGGACTGCCAGACGGCAAACGCACCCAGGCACAGCATGGCGACCAGGCCAGCCACGCCACGAACGAGGGTCGAGCGACGCATGAAGGACTCCAGCGGGAAGGACTTCGAAGGAAGGGGCCGCCACCCGGGAGGCCAGGACAGGCCTCCCGGGCGACGCGTGACTCAGAGCTGGTACAGCGGCAGGTCCACGGCCTCGGTGAAGAGGGTGTTGGTGGTGCCGAGTCCGGGCCACGCGACGAGGGGGAACTCGCCCTTGAACGGGCCCACCTGCCCGAAGAGGGACAGCGTGCCGTCCAGCAGGCGGAGCTGCTGGTCCAGGCGGGCCTCCACGTGCAGGAAGAGCCGGTTGGGGTCCGTGGGGTGCGCGGAGGAGGTCAGGTGCACGCCCAGCTCCGCCTGCAGCGGCAGCGCGTGGTTGATCAGCGTGAGCGAACCCATCACCCCCACCTGGAGGTCCGGCACGCCCGCGCCCACGGAGACGAAGCCGCTGACGTTGCCGAAGGGCGCCACCAGGCCGTCCAGGTCCAGGTCCACCGTGTCCATGGCGCAGTCGCGGGTGAGCGCCGCGGCCAGCTCCGTGCGCACGCCCGCGGTGGCGGAGATGCCGCCCGTGACGGTGACGGGGATGAACCACACCATGAAGGTCCCGGAGGCCCGGGCCGCGTCCGTCCTGGGGAACTGCGTCTCCTGCACCAGGGTGACGTGCATGGGGTAGGCCATGTCGTGGTTGTAGAGCTCCACCCCCAGCACCCGCGCGTTCAGCTTCAACCGGATGTCATTGCCCTGGGTGGACGCCTCACCCTCCAGGTGCGCCACCTCCGTGCGGTTCGTGCTGAACACATTCACGTTCACGTCCAGCGCGGCGAAGATGCGGGCGTCCGTCTCACACCACAGGCCTTCTCCGAAGGAGTCCACCGCCCAGCCGCCCACGAACGTGTAGCCCCCGCCGAACTTGTCGTCGCCGACGTGGGCGCTGTCGCTCTGGGTGTTGCCCTTGCGCTTCGTCCGCGTGGAGGCGTCCAGGAGCCCTCCGCCGTCCTTCAGCCCCTGGAGGTAGGCCTGGAGGTAGGACGTCAGCAGCGTCGCGTTGAGCGTGTAGTCGTGGTCCGGCAGGCTGGCCAGCTGGAGGCGCTCCGCGTTGCGCACGAAGCTCTCCTCGCCAAAGTCGTTGCCGGTGAGCAGCAGGCAGCGGCTCAGGTCCGCCTCGCGGCGGGCCATCATCGCCTTGTCCACCATCACCTTGTAGCGGCGCGGGCTCCAATCACAGCTCGTCCGCGGCACCTTGGTTTCGAAGCACCCCTCCGTCTCCGCGGCCACCAGCGCGCTCTCGATGGACTGGTCCAGCGTGCGCAATTGCAGCGCGGTCTGGCTGTTGATGCTCGCCGTGGTGAGGCCCTTCGCGGACTGGCGCTGCCAGGCGGCATACACGGCGTCCCGGCGCGCCAGCAGATCCTCGAAGGCCTCCTGCCGCCGCTGGGAATCATTGAGCACGGCGTCCGGAACCTTGATGAGCGCCGTGCTCATGGCCTGGTGCCACGCGTCGGAGATGGTCACCGCCGTGCGCTGGAGGACGTTGTTGGCCTTGGTGGCCGCCGTCGACGTGAACAGGTACTTCGTCGTGAACGGCGGATAGGCCCCCGGAGCGAAGCGGTAGTAGGCGTTCTTCGGAGCGCGGGAGGTACTGGTCCACAGGGGCGCGAGCGCCTGTCCATCCTTGCCGTACAGCGTGCGTGACGCGATGCCCCCCGTGCCCTTGGACGCTTCATAGAGCGCGCGGAAGTCGTCGCCGTACGCGCCCGCGCCCTGCTCGAAGCGGCTGAAGTCGTAGTACTTCTCGTGCACGTACTCCTGGCAGGAACGGATGCCCTCGCCGTTGGTCTCCCACGCGTCGCGGACGGCCTTGTACGCCTGCTCCGCGGCGGTGAGGTTCTGGTAGCCCTTGCGCGCCAGCACCTGCCCCCGCAGCACCTGGCCCGCGACGGTGGTGTTCCCGCCCTCGAACGCGGTGTTGAGCACCTGCGGGGCCTGGTACGCCACGGTGCCGGTGCCGCCGCCCAGCGACTGGGGCAGCACCGCGGTGCGCTTGGGCGCCGCGTTGTGGCGGGCCGTCCACGCGGTCTCCACCTGCGTCTGGCAGTAGGCGTCGTACTGGGCGCCGCAGTAGGAGTTGCGGTACGTCACGCTGGAGCACTGCGACAGTGACGGCTGGAGGCAGAGGGGCGGCGGAGGAGGCGGCGGCGGGACGATGATGATGCCCGCCATCGCCGAGGGGCCCGCCAGGGCCAGGGTGGTGAGCAGGGCCCGGCGCACGGGGAGTGCAAGCCGGGACAGGAGTCCGTGGGGTGTCATCGCGGTGTTCGTCCTTGGTGGAGACGGACCAGGGGGGCCCGGCTCGGGACGATGCCCAGCACGATGCATGCCGCACACTGCTTGTCTGTGTTTCAGAGGAGACCCCGTCTGTGATTGATGCCTCCCAGGCCACGGCGTGTGGCTTCCGTTGCCCCCCGGGCAACATCAGACGTCTCCCCGTCCAAGACATACGTCCAGGGTCATCCCAGACACGACGCCTGACACAGGTCCGACACAGGGTGGACCGCGCCCCAGGCCCTTGAGCAATGTTTCACACCGGGTGGGACCTGCCTCCCTCCCCCTCCTGCCCGGCGGACGGAAGGGCGTCCGGGTGGCCCACCCGGGCTGATAGGGGCCATGTCCAGGGGTGAAGTCCGGCCGCTTTCGTCCTTCCGGCCCCCCCGGATTTGTGGTGTGAACCGCCCCCATGGCGAACACGCGCACAGTGACGGTCATCAACGGCGACGGCATCGGTCCCGAGGTCTCGGCGGCCACCATCCGCGTCCTGGAAGCCCTCAAGGTCCCCCTGGAGTTCGAGTTCAAGGACGCGGGCACGGAGGTGGTGGCCAGGTTCGGCACCAACCTGCCCCACGAGACGGTGGAGGCGGTGCTGCGCAGCGGCGTGGCGCTCAAGGGCCCCACCGGCACCGTGGTGGGCGGCGGCCTGCCTTCCGCGAACGTGGGCCTGCGCAAGCGGCTGGACCTGTACTCGTCCCTGCGCCCGGTGAAGAGCGTCCCCAACGTCAAGACGCGCTACGAGAACGTGGACCTGGTGGTCGTGCGTGAGAACACCGAGGACCTCTACGCGGGCCTGGAGCACATCGTGGTGCCGGGCGTCGTGGAGGCCATCAAGGTCATCACGGAGAAGGCCTCCACGCGCATCGCGCGCTTCGCCTTCGAGTACGCGAAGAAGAACAACCGCAAGAGGGTGTCCGCCATCCACAAGGCGAACATCATGAAGCTGTCGGACGGCCTGTTCCTGGACTGCTGCCGCAAGGTGAGCCGCGAGTTCCCGGAGGTCGCGTACGACGAGGTCATCGTCGACAACCTCTGCATGCAGCTGGTGAAGGACCCGACCCGCTTCGACGTGATGGTGCTGGAGAACCTCTACGGCGACATCGTCAGCGACCTGTGCGCGGGCCTGGTGGGCGGCCTGGGCATGGTGCCGGGCGCCAACATCGGCGAGCGCACCGCCGTCTTCGAGGCCGTGCACGGCACCGCCCCGGACATCGCGGGCAAGGGCATCGCGAACCCCACCGCGCTGATGATGTCCGCGGTGATGATGCTGGAGTGGCTGGACCTGCGTGAGGAGTCCCAGCGCATGGCCAACGCCATCCAGAAGGTCTACGGCGGCGAGTCGAAGGTGCGCACCGGCGACCTGGGCGGCAGCGCCACCACGCGCGAGTTCACCGACGCCATCATCGCCGCGCTGTAGTCCCGCGCCGCGCGGCGCTTGAAGGGGGCTGGAGGTCTCCTCCGCCCCCTTCGTGTTTTCAGCCGATGATGACCTTGCGGACGCCCCGCGCTTCCAGGAGCGCGGGAAGCCGTTCCCGCTGGTCGCCCTGCAACACCAGCGCGTCCTCCTCCACCACGCCGCCGCAGCCCAGGCCGCCCTTGAGCGCCTTGAGCCAGGTGTCGAGCTGGGCCGCGGGCAACCCCAGCTGCTCCACCACCGTCACCTCCTTGCCACCCCGGCCCTTGCGCTCCATGCGGACCACGGCGCGCGCGGGGCCCTTGGGCTCGGGCTTCTGCCGGGGCTCGGGCGGGGGCGGCCCCACGGGCAGCGCTTCGCGCTGCGCGGACAGGGCGGCGAAGGGGTTGTTGAAGGGCCCCGGCGGCGGGGCCTCGTCCTTCTTGTCGCGCTTGCCCATGGCGTCCTTCCGCTCCTCGCGTCCCTTACGGGTGGGCGTGGCCCTCGTGGCCGCCCGGTACACGGCCAGCGCGTCCGACAGGGACTGCCGGACGCGCCGGTGAAGGTGCTGGAGTGGACCGACAGCAAGTGCCCCCACTGCAAGTCGCTGGTGGAGGAGCT